>NZ_JBPPND010000242.1:0-8169 GCF_051306395.1 Methyloceanibacter sp. | reverse complement strand
TTGTCGACGCGCCGCAGCCGCATCTACACCCTGAACCAGTACTACGCGGCGATCCGCATCGATGAGTTCAAGGGTGTGGTCACCGGCGAGATCGAAAACGGCATCGTTCAGAAAGGCAATATCGGCGGCTTCTCCGGCTCGATCTTCACGGACACCGGAGGCGGCGTCGTCTTCAATCTCTATACGAACCCGCAAGAGGACGTCTCGATCGGCATCCGCCACATTCCCATGGCCGTGCCGCTCGGTGCCGCTGCGGGGGATTATATGAAGGTACTCTTCGAATATCCGCCTCAGTTCAAGGTGGGCTTCTTGTCGAACAACCCGCCGCTTTACGACGTCATCCCGGAGGGCGAGATGGCGATCAAGGCCTGGCTCAAGAAACACGGCTTCGGGCGCTTCCAACCCTAAAGCATCGCTGCAGACACGACGCAAAAGGGGCGCCTCCACGGGCGCCCCTTTTTTCGCCCGCAATGGACTGTTGCGTCCGCGCAACATGTGCCCGGGAGATCGCCGCGCCGTGGCATGACGTGGCATGAAATGGCAAGCACAGCCACGGCTCCCGGATTATCCTTGCGGCTACAACGAGGGGCGTAAGGGATCCGAGGATGAGGCGCGAGACTTGGTTTGGCGTGCTCTGCGCTTGTGCGCTTGCCGTCAGCTTTCCGCTTGCGGCGGAGGCTGGAGGTGACCTCGCCGAGCCGGGCCCGCCTCCTTCGGCCTGGACCTTCGACAGCGGCCTCTATGGTTGGGTCCTGTGGCTGGAAGGCGACGCCACCGCGCGGGGCGAGCGCTTCAACGTCTATGCCGATCCTATCGATCTCATCGATGCGCTGGACGGCCCCATCGTCATGGCCAACTTCGAGGCAAGACGCGGCCGCTTTTCCTTCTTTGCCGACGTTGTCTACGCCGAGTTTGGCTTGGACGAGGACTTCGCAGCCGAGGCCGAACCGATCCCTGCGCTCCAGCTGAAGGGGGACGGCCGCATCGGGTCCAAACTGGACTTCGGGGTCTATCAAGCCGACGCCTTTTACGAGGTCGCCAACTTCGCCGGCCCAAAAGGCAACGACACCAAGATCGAGCTTGGCGCCGGCGCGCGCTACGTCGAAATGGACCTGACAGTCAAAGCCAAGATCGATGCGAGCGCCAGGCTACGCCTCGGCAGGCTTCTCGACCGCATCGAGAACAGCATCAACCGCATCGAAAACCAGGAAGAGCGCCTGGAGGCCCTGGCGGAGTTCAATGCCTTGCGCGCAGATATCTTGGAGAAGCGGATTGTCCGCGCCAAGAATAAGGGCCTCGCTCGGCGCGTGGCGCGGCTGGAGAACAGGCTGAATCGGGTCGACAACCGCGGTGAGGCCATCGCCGCGCTCGAGGCTCTCGACAAGTTGCGCCTCGGTCTCCTGCAGCGCGCGCTGAACCTGAACAATAAAGAATTCAACGACAATTTCGCCTTCGTCAGCACCGGCGACATGGACTGGATCGATCCCGTCATTGCCTTGCGCATGACGCACGAGCTGGGCGACGGCCGGTCCATCACCGCCATGGGCGATTTCGGTGGTTTTAATGTCGATGACGGCCTGAGCTGGCAAGCGGTGCTCGCCTACAATTACGAGGGCACGCTGCTCGGCTACGAAACCACGACGACTCTCGGCTACAAGGCCCTGTGGCTGAAATACGAGGAGCAGACGGCCAAGGGTGCGCGCGGCATCGACGCCGTGCTGCATGGGCCCATCGCCGAGCTTTCCTTCCGCTGGTAGCGGGCGCGATTGTCTCGCTGAGGAGCGGCCGTACGTCCCAGGTCTAGGCCGGGGCAACGCCAAGGTCACCAACAGGGGAACTAGACGAACATAAGGCGGCCCCGCGCTGGGCCACCTTCGGTTTTTGAGCTAAGTATCTCTAGGCTCACCAAGGGAGGAAACTCGATGAAGCGATGGAGTCATCTGTTGTGTTGCTGCGTGGTCGCCGTCTTGGCGGTCGGGGCAGCCGCGTCTTACGTGCAGGCCCAGTTGGGAAGTGGCCGGGCCTTGTTGATCTACAAGGAAGGCGTGACGCCGGAACAGGAGAACAAGGACCGCGCGGCTTGTAACGAATGGGCCATCGCGCAAAGCGGCTTCGATCCGTCGGCCATTTTCGCGGCGCAACAGGCCGGCGTTAGAACCAGGGCGATCTTCGAGGTCGCGGGGAAGATGGACATCGCGACCGGCGGCGCGGATCCTCGCTGGGGATCGGGCGCGTTTGGCGGGGCGACCACGTCCGCCGACAAGCGCCGACTCGCCGAACTTTACAATAGCTACCTCCGGGCCGGGGCGCTTTGCCTTGAAGGCCGCGGTTACGCCGTTGCACGATAGGAGCCAAACCATGCGATCTGTGATTTCGAAAGCGGGCCTTGGGCTCCTCTGCCTGTTCGCCGCGCCGGCGTCGGTTTCGGCGGCCAGCGGCACCTTTATGTGCGCCTTCACCGATATCTTTGAGTGTGTCGATGTGGAGGGCTGCAAGCGCGTCACCAACGACGATGTCAATCTCCCGCCCGTGCTCAAACTCGACTTCGACAAAAAAGTCATGACCTCGGACGATCTGGGGGAAGACCCTACAGACATCGATATCAAAGAGATGGTGGAAGCGGGCGATCTCGTTCTGTTGCACGGTATCGGCCGAAACGAGGTTTCGCCTCGGTCTTTCAGTGCGGCCATCTCCATGAAGACCGGCAAGTTGCACGCGGGCATCACAACCGGGGACGCAACGCTCGCCCTGGTCGGTGACTGTGTGGACGATCTCTAAGCGGACACGACCAAAATCGGCGGGCAGGTCTTCAACTTGCCCGCCGTTCCAGGGACTTAGCTGGCGCGTTGCAGCCCGATCAAATCGGCTAAAGGCAGTCGGGGCCGGGCCTTGGGAGGCTTCGGCTGTTCGGCCTTCGGGGCCTGCGGTTGCGGCTGCGCTTTGGGCGCTTCCGGCGTGTTGCCGAGCCGCTTCGTTTCGGCGCCGATGAGCGTATTCACGGCCTCAAGGTCGGCCTTCAAACCCTTGAGTCTGCTGTCATGCTCCCTCTCGATCTGTTCGACCTCTCGATCGAACTGAGCGCGCGCGGAACTCATCTGGTTGCTAAGGAAATTGATGCGCTCTTGCAGATCTTCGCGGATGTCACGCATTGACGGTCCCCCTCTGATTTGGATTCGGCAGTGCCTAAACGACCATGCTGATCCATGGTTCCAGACAGGGCCCAATCAAGGCGACAGCGCGACGGTTGTGGGGTGTGGACTTGCCGGCGCCTTCGCGCTTCCCTGCCAGCCCCGCTAGAAGCTTGAGAGAGACGGTGGTCCGCCGCAGATCCAAATCGTCGCCGCGTGCAAAAGCTTCGAAGCCGCGTGCCGCCCAGCCCAAGGCGCCCGAGCGCGAGGCCAACGCCGCGCCGGCTCCGCGCCACAGGCTCCGGTTGTGGATCGCCGCAGGGCTCGCGGCCGTCGTCGTCGTCGCGGCGGGGCTCGGTCTCGACTATCTCGCGCGCGGGCCGTCCAAGGCCGTCGATCTCCAACCCGAGAAGCTCGCATTCGTCGGCACCGACACCTGCATCTCCTGTCACCAGGACCAAGGCACCCTGTGGAGCCCCTCGCAGCATGCCCACGCCATGGCGCACGCGAACGACGAGACCGTGTTCGGCGATTTCGACGACGCCACCTTCGACTATTACGGCACGACGTCGCGCTTCTTCAAAAAGGACGGCAAGTTCTATGTGGAGACCGACGGTCCGGACGGGACGCCGGACACGTTCGAGGTCAAATACACGTTCGGGCTCGAGCCCTTGCAGCAATATCTCATCGAGTTTCCGGACGGGCGCGTTCAAGCACTCACCATTGCCTGGGACAGCCGGACCAAGGAGGAGGGCGGCCAGCGCTGGTTCCACCTTTATCCGGACGAACATGTCGGCCACGACGATCCGCTCCACTGGACCAAGCTGAACCAGAACTGGAACTTCATGTGCGCCGAGTGCCATTCGACCGGCGTCGCCAAGAACTACGATCCGAAGACAGACCGCTTCCACACGACCTGGAAGGAGATCAGCATCGGCTGCGAGGCCTGTCACGGCGAAGGCTCGGCCCATGTGGCTTGGGCGAAAACATGGTCGCCGTTCGGCAAGGACGACAACGCGATGGGCCTGCTGGCGCGCTTCGATGAGCGGAGCGGCGTCACCTGGACGCGCGATGGACCAATGGGCCAGCCCCAGCGCAGCACCAAGCCGGCCCGATTGCGCAAAGAAGTCGAGATGTGCGGGCGCTGCCATGCGCGGCGCGGCATCATCTCCGAAGCTTTCGTGCCGGGCAGGCCGCTGTCGGACAGCCATCAGGTTTCGCTCATCGCACGCGGGCTCTACCAGCCGGACGGGCAGATGCTCGACGAGGTCTACAATTATGGCTCGTTCAAGCAGTCCAAGATGTTCGAACGGGGCGTCACCTGCAGTGACTGCCACGATCCGCACAGCGCCAAGCTCCGCGCCAAAGGCGATCAAGTCTGCCTGCAATGCCACGCCGGCAGCTATGCGGAGGTGTCCCATACGCATCACGAGGGCGCGGACGCACCGACTTGCGTCGCCTGCCACATGCCCGCGCGGAAGTTCATGGCCATAGACGTGCGCCACGACCATGCCTTCCGCGTGCCGCGCCCGGGCCTGTCCGAAAGCCTCGGCGTGGACAATGCCTGCACCGATTGTCACACCGGCAAGTCGTCGGGGTGGGCCGCCGCGGCCATCGAGGAGTGGTACGGCCCCGAGCGTAAAGGCTCCCAAGACTTCGGTCCGGCATTCCATGCGGCCTGGTCCGGTGCCCCGGACGCGGCAACGCTTCTCGCAGGCGTGGCTGCCCACGAGGGCACGCCGGCCTTCGCCCGCGCCAGCGCACTTCAGGAACTCGCCGCCTATCCGTCCAGGGAAACCGCAACCTTGGTGCGCGAGGGGCTCGCCGACCCCGATCCGCTGGTGCGTCTCGCCGCGCTCGATCATTTGGAGACGGTGCCGCCCAGCCAACTCTGGCCCCTAATCGCGCCGCTCCTCGACGATCCTGTGCGCGGCGTCCGCATTCAGACCGCGTTGCTGCTCGCCGGCACGCCCAGCCAAGGCCTCTCCGACCGGGACCGGACGCGGCTCGCGAAAGCGGAGGAGGAGTTCGTCGCGGCGCAAACCCTGAACGCCGACCGTCCCGAAGCGCGCGCGCTGCTCGCACGCTACTACGCGCGGGCGGGCGACCTGACGAAGGCAGAAGCGGAATACCGAGCGGCGCTGCGCCTGAGCCCGCATTTCGCGCCGGCCGCCGTCAATCTCGCCGATCTCTACCGGCAGAGCGGCCGCGATCAAGACGGCGTTGCCGTTCTGCGCGAGGCGCTCGAGGTCTCGCCGGACGATGGCGGGTTGCACTACGCACTCGGCCTGGCGCTGGTGCGTCTCAAGAAGCCTGACGAGGCTGCCGAAGAATTACGCATGGCCGCGGCGTTGGAGCCGGGCCGCGCCCGCTATGCCTATGTCTATGCGGTCGGGCTCGAATCGATCGGCAAGCGCGCCGAGGCTATTGCGGTGTTGGAGGACAGCCTGAAGCGCCATTCAGGCGATCGCGAGACCTTGCTGGCGCTGATCAACTTCTCCCGCGCGGCCGGCGATCCCGCCGCCGCGCTGCGCTACGCGGAACAGCTCGCGGCGATCGAGCCGGAGAACGAGGATCTCAAACGGCTGATCGCAACGCTCAAGGAAGAGCTTGGCCGATAGGCGTCACGCGGCTTGCGCGCCAACGAGCACCCAGACGCCGAACAATAGAACCAAGATCGCGCTGCCGATCTCCAAAACCCGCCCAAAGGTTGCGCGCAGCCCTTCCGTGCGGGCGAAGAACCCGAGGAGACGTTCGCGGGACAACATGGCGATCACGGCCACGGCAGCGATGGTCACGACCATGCCAGTCGCCATAGCCGCAGTCACCGCAAGCCCCGCCGCGAGAAGGCCGCGGGCGAGGGCATAGCTCAAAATGAAGGTCGTGAGCGGGCACGGCACGAGCCCCGTGACGAAGGCAAGCGCGCGACCGTCGCCAGCCCCGCCGCCGTGATCGTGGGCATGAGCGCTCGCCCGCCACAACAGGAACGCGCCGATCAGGACGATCAGCGCGCCGCTCGCCGTCTCGAATTGCGGTGTGCGCCCGCCATATGCAAACGCCTTGCTGATGACCGCGAAACCCGCAAGAACCAGCACAATGGCAATGCCGACATGCGTCAGCGCCAGGATCGCCCCATTGGCGATGCTGGAGGCGAGGCTGCCTTTCTGTCCAAGGTGATAGGAGAACAGCACGGTCTTGCCGTGCCCCGGCATCAGCGCGTGCACCACGCCGAACACCATGGCCGCGCCCATCGCCGCGATGATGGCCCAGGGATTGCCTCCGGCCACGTCGCCGAGCCCGCGCGCCATGCCCTGATGAAGCCAGTGCTGGAGCGCCATCAAGTCGTGCATGGCTTGGGGTGTTACACGGGCGCACGCATGCGGCAAGCTACGCGCGCAAGCAGCGCGGCGCCCGGCAAGTTACGGAAGCAGTAAGGCCTAGCGGAAGAACGGGCTCGACTGCCAAGCCGGAACCGGCTGACTGAGCCCCGGGGCCGGAATCGCGATCGAGTTGCCGTAGTCCGACACGAAGCCTGAGTCGCTCGGGCTGCTCGCATAAGGCATGGCCAGCGAGCTGCCCTCGAACTGCGGCAGCGTATAGACCGGGTTCAGGCCGAGCGCCTCGGCAGGGCTCTGCGGCAGTTCCGCATCCTCGCCTTGAATCTCGAACGCCTGCGCGCCCGCCGGCAGCAAAGCCAGACTGGCGGCGCCGCAAAGCGCTAGGACAAGAGCGCGTGTTCTCATTGTTCCCTCTAAGCCGCGTTTTCGGTCAATTGGCGCAATCCTAGCGTGATTTGCCGCTCTATGCCAGACGTGGATCGGCGTTCTCCCCGTGCAGCCAAAGAGGCGTTGCCTGATCGCAACACCCTGCCTTTCACCCAAGAGGCCTTGAAGACGCGCCAAAAATTGCGGCGGGGACCGTCACCGGATAAAAGCGATCCGTCATGACCCCGCGCATCCTCTACGTCGTCACCGAAGACTGGTACTTTCTGTCGCATCGCCTGCCCATGGCGCGCGCCGCCAAGGCGGCCGGGTTCGAGGTCCATGTGGCGGCGCGGATCAAGGACGGCCTGGCCGGGATTGAGGCCGAAGGCTTCGTGCCCCACCCGCTCGCCTGGAGCCGCGGCAGCCTCTCTTTGCGCGACAGCTTCGCCGCCGTGCGCCAGCTCAGAACGCTCTACGGCGACTTGAGACCGGACATCGTCCACAACGTCGCGCTCAAGCCAGTCCTGCTCGGCAGCATCGCAAGCCTGGGGTTCGGCGAGACGGCGGTGGTCAACAGTCTGACCGGCCTCGGGGCGCTATTCGTGGATGGCAGCGGGTCGAGCACGTTCACCCGCAAAGTGGTCGAGTTCGCGCTCGGGCGCTTGTTGCGGCGGTCGCAGAGCTGCACCGTCGTGCAGAACCCGCAAGACCGCGACTTCGTGCACGATCTCGGCGTATCCTCTGACCAGATCGTCATCATTGCTGGCTCCGGGGTCGACATCGAGAAGTACCGGGCGCTCCCCGAACCGCCCCCGCCGGTCACCGCCGCCTTTGTCGGGCGCATGCTTCAGCACAAAGGCGTCATGACCCTCATCGAGGCCTACCGGCGCGCGACCCAAGGCGGCTCGAAGCTCCGCCTGCTGCTCGCCGGCGACTGCGATCCGGAGAACCCGGGCTCGCTCGTGCCCGAGCAGCTGCGCGAGTTTGCGAGCCTCTATGGCATCGTCTGGCTCGGTCATGTGTCGGACGTGCGTGAGGTCTGGGAGCAAGCCCATTTCGCCGTGCAGCCCTCGCGCGGGGGCGAAGGACTGCCCAAGAGCCTGCTGGAGGCGGCCGCCTGCGGCCGCGCCATGGTGGCGACCGACGTGCCCGGCTGCCGGGAGATCGCTGGTCCCGACGAGACCGGCATTCTCGTGCCGGTGGACGATGCGGACGCGCCGGCAAAAGCGATGCTGCGTCTCGCCGAAGACGCGAGCGTGCGCGAGCGCTTCCGCAAGGCGGCCCGCCACCACACCGAGACGAAGTTTACGTCCCGTGCCATCGGCCAGGAGACCGAG
>NZ_JBPPND010000241.1:0-4750 GCF_051306395.1 Methyloceanibacter sp. | reverse complement strand
ACGATCCGGATCTCAACCGCCAGCTCGTGACCGCGCTCGGCGATGCGGGATACGCCGTCGATACGGCGTTCGACGGCGAGGAAGGGCATTTCCTCGGCGATACCGAGCCCTATGACGCCGTGGTGCTCGATTTAGGCCTGCCAAAGAAGGACGGGCTCTCCGTTCTCGAACAGTGGCGGCGCGACGAACGCAGCATGCCCGTTTTGATCCTTACCGCGCGCGAGCGCTGGAGCGACAAGGTGGCGGGCATGGATGCCGGCGCCGACGACTATGTCGCCAAGCCATTCCATATGGAGGAAGTGCTGGCCCGACTGCGGGCGCTTCTGCGGCGCTCGGCGGGCCATGCGCGCAACGAGATCGAGTGCGGTCCGCTCGCCCTCGACACCAAATCCGCGCGCGTCACCGTCGACGGCCAGGCGATCAAGCTCACGTCGCACGAGTATCGCGTGCTCCATTATCTGATGATGCATCGCGAACGCGTCGTCTCGCGCACCGAGCTTGTCGAGCATCTTTACGAGCAGGACTTCGACCGGGATTCCAACACGGTCGAGGTGTTCATCGGCCGTCTGCGCAAGAAGCTTCCTATCGACCTCATCAAGACCGTCCGGGGGCTCGGCTACCGCCTCACGGACACCGAAGATGGGGCCTAAATCCCTCGCCTTCAGGTTGTTTGCCTCGGCCGCGGCATGGACCCTCGTGGTCATCCCCATCGCCGCCATTCTCCTCATCTCCCTCTACCGCCAGGCCGTCGAACGCAACTTCGACGCGCGCCTCAGCGTCTATATGACGAGCCTCGTGGCCGCGAGCACGCCGGAGAGCGGAGATTCCCCCCAAGAGCCCGCCAATCTGGGCGATCCCATCTTCGCCATCCCGTTTTCCGGCTGGTACTGGCAGATCAAGCCGCTCGAGGGCGCCAAGCGTCCGCTCTACATTTCGGACTCGCTGCTCGATCAGCAGCTCGATCTGCCAAGTCAGGATGGCATTTCTCCCGACGACACTCTGACCCGGCGAAGCTATGCGCCCGGTCCCGACGATCAGAACTTGCGCATCGTCGAGCGTGAGATCAGGCCCGGCGGTGACGATTCCGAGGCGTATTCCTACGCGGTTGCCGGCGATGCCGCGGAGATCGACGCCGATCTCGCCGAGTTCACCACCATGCTCATATTGGCGCTGGCGGTGCTTGGTCTCGGTCTCGTCGCGGCCACGTTCTTCCAGGTTCGGTTCGGGCTGCTTCCCTTGCGCGCCATTCGTCGCGACCTGGCGGCGATCCGCTCCGGCGACGCGGAGAGCCTGAAAGGTGAATTGCCGGACGAGATCAAGCCGCTGCAAATCGAGCTGAACGCGCTCATCCAATCGAACCGCGACGTGGTGGAGCGCGCCCGGACCCATGTGGGCAATCTCGCGCACGCCCTGAAGACGCCGCTCAGCGTGATCAGCAACGAAGCACGGACGCACGAAAGCCCGCTCTCGGACAAGGTGGTGGAGCAGGCGGAGATCATGCGCACGCAGATTACCCATCACCTCGATCGCGCCCGTGTCGCGGCGAGGTCGGGCGTCATCGGCGACGTGACCGAGGTCACGCCCGTGCTCGAGGCGCTGAAACGGACTCTCGACCGGATCTACGGCGAGAGAGGTGTCGCGCTCGAGGTCTCGACCGGCTCCGCGCTGAAGTTCCAAGGCGAGAAGCAAGATTTCGAGGAGATGGCCGGGAACCTGATGGACAATGCCTGCAAATGGGCGAAAGGGGGCGTCGCGGTGAGGGCCGAGCGGGTCCGCGGCGGCGAGACGTTCACCGTCATCGTCGATGACGACGGGCCGGGTCTGACCAAGGCTGAGCGCGAGCAGGCTGTGAAGCGGGGCCAGCGCCTCGACGAGAGCAAGCCCGGCTCGGGGCTGGGGCTGTCCATCGTGGCGGATCTGGCGCACCTCTATAAAGGGCGCTTCGAGCTCGAACCCTCGCCCAATGGGGGCTTAAGGGCCCGGTTAACCCTTCCCGCGGCTTGATTTTGCTCGTGCCTCGCTAATGCAACCTAATTTGGCCAGATTTGTTATTCTTAAGGTTTATCAGAGACGCTACACTCCTGGGATAGAAACTCTCGCCGGGGACCAGCTGATTAACTCTGGGCTGAGGGGGAAACCGATGAGACTAACGCCAATTATTGCGATTGCCCTTGTGCCGCTGTTCCTGGCGGCCTGTGGGCCTGGAAACAAGCAGGGCACGGGTACCATTCTCGGCGCCGTGGCCGGCGGTGCGGCGGGTGCAGCGATCGGCGGGAAGAACAACCGCATTCCGGGGCTCGCGATCGGTGCCATGGCCGGCGGTATTCTCGGCAATCTGATCGGCGCCGATTTGGATGAGCGCGATCGCCAGCTTGCGGCGGCGGCGGAATACCGGGCGCTGGAATACGGCCAAGCCGGGCAGGCCACTGCGTGGAACAATCCTGCGAACCAGCATCGCGGCCAGATCGTGCCGGGCAAGCCTTACCGCCAGGGCAGCTCCTTTTGCCGTCCCTACACCCACACGATCTATATCAGCGGCCAGCCGCAGACCGCGCGTGGCACGGCTTGCCGGGGTCCGGACGGCACCTGGAACCCGGTCGGCTAGCTCGGCGCCGGTTTCACCATTGCGGCAAATTAATCTTCGCGGGCCTTGCGAACCTTGCCCCGGTGGGCGCCATTCCCTATGCCTAGCCTTCCGTTTGACTTCTGAAGGTTAGGGCCCCTCGTGCTGCTTTGGGTCATTCTCGCGAGCCTCACGGCGATCGTCCTGTTCGTTCTGCTGCGCCCGCTGGCGGGCAGCGGCGACAATGAGCCTGCCCGTGATGCTTTCAACGCCACGGTCTATCGCGATCAACTCGACGAGATCGAGGCGGACCGCGCGCGCGGGCTGATCGGCGAGTCCGAGGCGGAAGCTGCGCGTCTCGAGGTGGCCCGCAGGCTGCTCGCCGCCGACGAGAAGGCGCGTGGCAAGTCGGGCGAGGCCAAGGGCGGAGCCCTGGCGCGTACCGCGCTTATCGGCGTGGCGCTTGTCCTGCCGCTCGCGGCGCTTAGCCTCTATCTCCTTTACGGCTCTCCCCTTCTTCCCGATCAACCCTTGGCCGCGCGGCTCACCGATCCGGCAGAGGAGAAGAATGTCGGCGCGCTCGTCGCCCGGGTCGAGGCGCGGCTGCGCGCGCATCCCGAGGAAGGCGAAGGCTGGGACGCGATCGCGCCGGTCTATATGGCCGGCCGGCGTTATGCCGACGCGGCGGACGCCTATGGACAAGCCATCCGGCTGCTCGGGCCTTCGGCGCAGCGGCTGTCGGGCTATGGCCAGGCGCTCGTCCTGGAGAAGGGCGGGCTTGTCAGCGAAGAGGCGCGGCGCGCCCTGGAGCAAGCGCTTGCGAGCGATGAGACGCTGGTCGAGCCGCGCATCCTCCTCGCCATCGCCAAAGAGCAGGACGGCGACTATGAGGCGGCAATCGAAGATTGGCGCGGTCTCATGGACAGAGAGGGCGCCGATGAGCGCTGGCGTGCCATGGTCCAGACGCGGATCGCCGATGCGGAAGCGCATCTCTCCGGTACGCCGCCGCCGGCGTCCGACGCAACGCCGCCGGGGGTGAGCGGTCCAAGCGCGGCGGACGTCGCCGCGGCGCAGACCATGTCGCCGGCCGAGCGTCAAACGATGGTCGAGGGCATGGTGCAAAAGCTTGCGACGCGGCTCGACGCGCAAGGCGACGATCTGGCCGGTTGGCTTCGTCTGGTCCGGGCCTATACGGTGCTCGGCCGTGACGATGAGGCGCGCGAGGCGCTTGCCCGCGCCAAAAGTCAATTCGCTGGAAACACGCAAGCCATCGAGCAACTCGACGCGCTCGCTGCGGAGCTTGGATTGAAGTCATGACCAGGAAGCAGCGCAGAGGGGTTCTGATCGGCACGTGTCTGGCGGTGCTGGGCGTGGCGGTCGGGCTCGTGCTCTACGCCATGCGCGACTCCATTGTGTTCTTCTATGGCCCGAGCGATGTCGCCGGGATGCAGATGGCGCCCGGCCAGCGCTTCCGGCTCGGCGGTCTCGTGGAGACAGGCAGCGTGGAGCGTGGAACTGGCACCACGGTCCGCTTCGTCGTCACCGATGGGGCGAAGACCCTGCCGGTGACCTTTACCGGTGTGCTGCCCGATCTGTTTCGGGAAGGGCAGGGCGTGATCACCGAAGGCGTCCTCGAGCCGGACGGCGTGTTCCATGCCGACAGCGTGCTCGCCAAGCACGATGAGAATTACATGCCACCCGAAGTCGCCGCGAAGCTGAAAGAGCAGGGCGTGTGGCGCGATGAGACGGGCGCCGATGGTCCGGGATCGAAAGTGAACTGAGGATGATCGCCGAGACAGGCCACTATGCAATGATCCTGGCGCTGGGCGTCGCCATCGTGCAGATGGTGCTGCCGGTCATCGGCACCCGCTTGCGCGATCCGCAGCTCACGGCGGTCGCCGTTCCGGCGGCGCAAGCCGAGTTCATTCTCATCGGCATCGCCTTCATCGCGCTTACCACCGCTTACGTCACGTCCGACTTCTCGGTGGCGAATGTCTGGCAGAACTCCCACTCGGCCAAGCCGCTGCTCTATAAGATCTCCGGCGTATGGGGGAACCACGAAGGCTCCATGGTCTTGTGGGTGCTGATCCTCGCGCTGTTTGGCGCGGCGGTGGCGACCTTCGGCACCAATCTGCCGCGCCAGCTTCAGGCCAATGTGCTCGCGGTGCAGGGGTCGATCGCCGTGGC
>NZ_JBPPND010000240.1:0-2930 GCF_051306395.1 Methyloceanibacter sp. | reverse complement strand
GGATAGGGAAATCATCGCGCCGCGAGGTCAAGAGCGCGTCGCCGGCGTCGTCGTGCTTATGCATGCGCGCAGCGTGATCAAGCTCAGCGCGGCCGCGTCGCGTCGCTTGCATCGCGAGCCCGAGCTCGGGCACGCGCCGGCGCTCAAGGCGGCCGGCTAATGCCGCCCGTCAAGGTGTGTCACCGGTGCGGAAACGACGTGCCGGTAGGTCAGCGTTGCGCGGTGTGCGGCCCGTATTTGCAGGCCGCTCGGCGTAACCCCGGATATGACGACTCTTTCTTTCGGAAGGTCAAGCGGCAGCGCCGGCGCGACAAAGCGACGTGCGAAAAGTGCGGCCTCGCGCCGGGCGAGATTTTGCATCACAAAGACGGCGACCCGCAGCACAACCCGCGCGACGGATCTAACTACGTTTGGGCATGCGCCTCGTGCGCGCGCATGCTCGATAAGCAAATGCGCATCGCTCGTGACGGCCCGAAGGGCAAGGCGTCACCGTGGAAATGAGCGGCGGCGCGGTTCGAGATTGGGAGACCTCGAATAGCGGTCTCATTTTTCCGGGCGCAACGCTCGGGCACACCGAGGCGGTGCATCCGTCACCGGGCGGAATGCGTTACGAGGATTTCTGCCGACTGCACGTGCGGCAATCTAAAGGCCGTTGGCGCGGCCGGCCGCTCGTCTTTTACCCCGCGCAATCGGCGTTTCATCACGAGCTCTTGCGTACGGAAATGGGCCGGCGCATTTACACCGAGGCCTACTACGGCGTGCCTCGAAAGAACGGCAAGAGCACCGACGTTGCGAGCCTCGCGCTCTACTTTCTACTCGCCGACGGCGAGCCGGCACCCGAGGTGTACGGCGCCGCCGGCTCAAAGCAGCAAGCACGAGTCGTATTCGACGAGGCCGCTCGAATGGTGCGCGCCTCGCCGGTGCTCTCGGAATGGTGCCGCGTACTGCGCAATGAAATCATCGTGCCCTCGATCGACGGTGTGTATCGCGCGGTCTCGGCCGAGGGCGGCTTGCAAATGGGTACTAACCCGAGCGCGGTCGTCGCCGACGAGTTGCACGTTTGGAAAGGCGACGCCGGCCGCGAGCTCTACTACGCGCTCACAACCGGAATGCTCGCGCGAGAGAATCCGATCATTGTCTCGATCACGACCGCAGGTTACGAGCGAGATTCGATCGCGTTCGAGCTCTATGAGCGCATGCTCGGCGCCGGCGAGAATCCTTACACCGACGAGGGCCGATCGCTTATGTATTGGATCGGCGCCGGCGAGGCCGACGATCCTACCGACCCGGCGACTTGGCTCAAGGCTAACCCTGCACCGTGGCTCACCGAGGCGGTGCTCGGCCGTGAGTTTCACCGGTTGCCGTTGCCGGTGTTTTCTCGACTGCACCTCAACCTATGGACTTCGACCGAGCAGCTATGGCTACCGCCCGACGCGTGGAAACGCCTTCGATCCGACGCTCGAATCAAGCCGGGCGAGCGCGTATGGGTAGGCGTCGATATCGGTTTCAAGCGCGACTCGTCGGCGGTCGTGATGGTCGCACGGCGTGACGGCGAAGGGCCGGGCGGCAAGCCGCTTTACATCGCGAAGAGTTGGGTATTTTCGCCGGCAATGGAAAGCGACGGCTCGCTCGATTTGTCGCCGGTCGAAAACCGCCTCAAGCAAATCAACGTCGAGCAAGATGTTGTCGAGGTCAGATACGACCGTACGCTTTTCCAGCGGTCGGCCGAAGATTTGAGCGAGACTATGAGGATGGTCGAGGTGCCGTGGGCGAGCAATCAACGCGTCGTCGAAATGTCTCAGGCGCTTTACGAGCTCATCGTCGAAAAGCAGATCACTCACGACGGCGATCCGGTGCTCTCGGCTCACGTGAACGCGGCCGTTATCCGCGAGACTGAAAGCGGTTTCCGCGTCAGCAAGGCGAAGAGCAAGCGCCACATCGACGCGCTAGTTGGATTGCTCAACGCGATCGGCGGCGCCATCAGCAATCGCAGGATCGCCGAGCCGGGCGCGAGATTCTTTCCGGCGCACGGCAGGCCGAGCGGCGCGCGCATGCGGCTCAGTCAGACCACGGCAGACAAACTCGCGAAGGCCGCGGTCGAGCGGGTGTACGCCGGCGGCGTCGTCGGCGATATCACGACCGAAGAATATGAAGGCATCGTGCGGCCGGCGCTGCATGCGTTCGCGGCCGCGAGCGTCGACGACGGCGACGACTTGCGAGCTCGCATCGCTCTCGCTGAGGTGCAACGGCTCGACTCGATACACCTCGGCACGGTGCTCGATGAAGATAAGTAAAAACGCTTTCCGGCCGTGGAATCGCTTAGGCTCATAGACCGATGAGCACGACTGAAATCATTGCCGACCTTTGCATCGTGATCGCATTCGGCCTAATCGTCGCCGGGTGCGCGATCGTGAGCACCGTGCTTGCGCTCATCGTCGCCGGCGTGATTCTCTTGATCGCCGGCCTCGTGCTCACCGGCCTTGCGATCAATCAGAAAAAGCCGCCCGCAGATCAACCCGGCGTTGTCGACCGCGGGCCGTTCGAGCCGGGTAGTTAGTCGTGCTCGGCCGCGCGTTGATCAACGGCGTTGCTGAGCTCAGGTCGGCGACCCTCGCGGCGCCGAGCGAATGGCTCAGCGATGCGCTCGGTGCGAGCAAGTCAATTGCCGGCCCGGCGATAGATGAAGAGTCAGCACTCAGGCTCGCGGCCGTAGGCGCTTGCGTTCGAGTAGTGAGCGAAGATATCGGCAAGGTGCCGTGCATCATTTACGAGCGCACCGACGCGAAGGGCTCACGTGAGCGCGCCGCCGGCGACACCTATGCGCCGGCGCTCGGGCTCGCACCTAACCCCGAAATGTCGGCTATGGAATATTGGGAAAACCTCACCGCGTACGGCATGCTTTGGTCGCACGCTGAGGCATACATCGATAG
>NZ_JBPPND010000239.1:0-2998 GCF_051306395.1 Methyloceanibacter sp. | reverse complement strand
TAGCTTTGCTTGCTCGCTTGTCTTACTTGGGCGGTTATAGTATACAAACCAAATCTATCTGAATTTCCTACCCCAACCAATATTCCGGGGAGCCATCGCACTGTTTTGGGCTAGTGGCGATACTTGCCTCGCCTCAGGTCCCGTTCTCTCCGGCGATTGCGAGCAATCCACACGGCCGCCGCAACAACGGCTGCAACCATCACTGCTATCAAGCCATAAGCAATTACCAACCGGGTTTCCATTGGCGCGACTCCGTGGTGCAATGCAGCATACCACGCTGCGCCCCAACTAATCACGTTTAAATCAACGATGGCGGCATAAACGTAAGCCTTCGGTGAGGACCGCGGCTACGCGGCCTTGAGCAGTTCCGCTGGTCGCCGCCAGTTCCATGGCAGCAGTTCGTGCAGCCGGCTTTGGGGTAGATCGGCGATGCGCGCGAGGACGTCGGCTAGCCAAGCTTGCGGATCGATGTCGTTGAGCTTGGCGGTGCCGATCAGCGTGTACATGAATGCGGCACGCTCGCCGCCGCGGTCGGAGCCTGCGAACAGCCATGCCTTCCTGCCGAGGGCCACGCCGCGCAGTGCGCGTTCGGCGACGTTGTTGGTCAGGCAGATGCGTCCGTCGTCGAGGAACCGGGCGAACGCAGCCCAGTCCTTCAACATATAGTCGATCGCACCCGCTACCGGGTTGTGCCGGGCGAGTGCGGCGCGCTGTGACCGCAGCCACTGTTCCAGCTCGCTGACGAGCGGGATGGCGATCTCCTGGCGCATGGCAAGGCGCTGGGCGATGGTCGTGCCGTTGGCGGCGCGTTCGGCGTCGAAGATCGCGTCGATGCGCCTGACCGCCTCGGCCGCGATCGGCGAGATGACCGGTGCGCCCCGGCGTCGCTTCAGCTGTGCGGCGACGTCGGCCAGTTCGAAGAACTTGCGCCTGGCATGTGCCCAGCACAGTGCACGGGTGAGCGATACCGGCGATCGGTCGGCACGGAACAGAGCATTGTAGCCGGCATAGGCGTCGGCCTGGAGGATGCCGCCATAATCGGTGAGGTGGCCGACCGGGTGCTCGGCGCGTCGATCGCGCGAGTAGCGGAACAAGGCGGCGGGCGGCGCGAGACCGCCGAACGGTCGGTCATCGCGAACATAGGTCCACAGCCGCCCGGTATCGGTCTTGGTCTTTGCCAACACCGGTACGGTCGTATCATCGCCATGGAGCCGCTCGGCTGCGAGCACATGTGCCTCGATCAACTGGTGGAGCGGCGCGAGTGCGGCCGCGCAGGCCCCGACCTGGTCGGCGAGCGTCGACAGGCTGATCTCCACGCCCTCACGGGCATATCGGTCGCGCTGACGGTTGAGCGGCTGGTGCGTGCCGAACTTCTCGAACATGACCATCGCCAGGAAGCTCGGGCCGAACAGTCCGCGCGGCGTCGCGTGGAACGGTGCCGGCGGCTGGGTCACCGCCTCGCACGCGCGGCAGGCGAACCGCTCGCGTACGGTCTGTAAGACCTTCCACTGGCGCGGGATCACTTCCAGCGTCTCGGTCACGTCCTCGCCCAGCTTCGATAACCGGTCCGATCCGCAGCAAGCGCAACTGGTCGGAGCGGGAACGACGATGCGCTCGCGAGGAAGATGCGCAGGCAACGGCTTGCGCGAGGGTCGCGTTCGGGTGAACGCCTCGACGTTGGTGCCGACCGCGGCGCGCTGGGCCAATGCCTCGTCTTCACCGGCGTTCGCTTCCAGCTCCTCCAGACCGAGCTCGAGCTGATCGACCAAGAGTTGCCCGCGCTCGGAACGCTGCCCGTACAGTGCCCGGCGCATCTTCTCGTTCTGCAACTCGAGCAGAGCGATGCGGGCTGCCAGATCAGCGTTGATCGCCTTGGTGCGGGCGGCTTCGGCCTCGGCGTGGACAAGCGCCGCGCGGAGTGCCGTGACATTGCTGGAGAGCGTCGCTGCCATGCTGGCGAGCATAGCAGAAAGTGGCGGAGAACCTAGCTTTTTTACGTTATCCCGCCGCTTGCGGACGCCACGTCATGCGCGGATTACGCCAGTCGATCGCCTCGAGCAGACAGGCCATCTGCGACGCCGTGATCGCCACCACGCCGTCGGTTGCCGCAGGCCATATAAACCGCCCGCGATCGAGCCGCTTGGCATAAAGCGACATACCCACACCGTCGTGCCAGAGCACCTTGATCAGATCGCCGCGACGTCCTCGGAAGATATACAGATCGCCGGCATGAGGATCGCGCTTCAACCCCTGCTGCACCTGCAATGACAGACCGAACATCCCACGACGCATGTCCGTACAGCCGGTCGCGAGCCAGATCCGTACGTCGCTTCGGACCGGGATCATCGCCTGAGCGACCGCACCACCGCCGCTACCAGCGCGGGCGGCGCGTTGGCCGCGATCCGCAGCACCGCCCCGCCGAGCTCCAACACTACCGCGCATCCCGCCACTGGCTCGGGCTCGGCGCTGACCGTCACCGCCGCAAATCCCGGCGACACCGGCTCGGCAAGATCGCGCCGCCACCGATAAAGCTGACTCGGCCGCAGGTCCGCACGCCGCGCGATCTCCGCAACGCTTGCGCCCGGCTCGCAGGCCGCCGCCACCAGCGCCCGCTTCTGCTCGTCCGCCCATACTCGGCGCCGATCCACGCCCGAAATAATCGTCACCTGGCTCATCGCACCATCGCTAACACCGGTGCAAACACCGTCGCTTGCACCAGTGCTATGTCAGCCGATCACCCGTCCCCGGCAAGGCGGTCCCCACCGGAGGGGTACGCGTGATCGAGCATCGCTTCGCCTCTCGCGTCGTCCTGCATGACCAGCATGGTCCCCGCTAGACCCTCCAGGTCCCGATTTCCGGGGTTCAACGCCATGGCGCGAAAGGCGGCTCGGCGCATGGAATTTGGCTGGCCGGCCCAGCCATACGCCCGCATCGCCGCAAGCTGCACGAATGCAGAGTTCGGATTCAGGATCTTTGTGCGCTCGATTACCCGCAAGGC
>NZ_JBPPND010000238.1:0-2659 GCF_051306395.1 Methyloceanibacter sp. | reverse complement strand
GGAATGTGATCTCGAGATGAGCGACAAGGAACCCGTCATCAAGGTGCGCGACCTCGTGGTCGGCTTCGGCGGCCAGCCCGTGCTGAACCACCTCGATCTCGACGTGCGCGGCGCGGAGATCCTCGGAGTCGGCGGCGCCTCGGCCGCGGGCCAGTCGGTCCTGCTACGCACCATTATCGGACTCTTGCCGCGGCAGCACGGCAGCATCGAGGTGCTTGGCGTGGAGTTGGCGCGCGCCAGCGAGGAGAAGCGCCGCGCGCTCGAACGCCGCTGGGGCGTTCTGTTTCAGCAAGGCGCCCTGTTCTCCTCGCTCACGGTCAAGCAGAACGTGCAATTTCCCATGCGCGAGAACTTGGACATCTCGCAGCGGCTGATGGACGAGATGGCGCTCGCCAAATTGGAGATGGTCGGGCTCTCCCCCCATGACGGCAACAAGTTTCCCTCCGTGCTGTCGGGCGGGATGACCAAGCGCGTCGCGCTGGCACGGGCGCTGGCCCTCGATCCGGAGATCGTGTTTCTGGATGAGCCCACCTCCGGCCTCGACCCGATCTCCGCCGGCGATTTCGATGAATTGATCCGCACGCTCCAGCAGACCTTGGAGATCACCGTATTCATGGTCACCCACGACCTGGAGAGTCTTTATACCGCGTGCGACCGCATCGCGGTTCTGGCCGACGGCAAGGTCGTGGCCGACGGCCCCATCGCCACCATGCTTCAATCGGAGCACCCCTGGGTGAAAACCTACTTCCAGGGGAAGCGCGGCGGCATGCTGGCGGACCGCCAGATGAGCGCTTGAACGGAAAGGGATCTGATCGATGGAAACCCGCGCCCGCTACGCCTTGATCGGACTTTTCATACTCGCCGTGATCGGCGCGATCTTCGGCTTCGTCTATTGGCTGGAGAACAAAGGCGGCTTCGGCGAGCGCGAAACCTATCGTGTGCAGTTCGAGAGCTCGGTCTCCGGCCTCCTGGTCGGCTCCGCCGTCTTGTTCAACGGCATCCGCGTCGGCGATGTCACCGGCATCGCTCTCAATCCCGCCGCACCGCAACAGGTCATCGCCACCATCGACGTGGTGAAGCATACGCCCATCCGCGAGGATACGCGGGTCAACGTGGAGCAGCAGGGCCTCACCGGCGGCGTCGCCATTACGCTCACCGGCGGCACCTCCGACGCACCGATACCGGCCAATGGCGGCGTGGCCACACTGATCGCGCCGCCCGGCGTCGGTCAGGATTGGACCCAGTCCGCGCGCGATGCGTTTCAGCAGGTCGAGACGATTCTGAACGAAAATGCGCAGCCGCTGAACGAAGCGATCGAGAACATCGAGGTCTTCACCGACGCGCTGGCCCGGAACGCCGACAGGGTCGACGGCATCTTGGCGGGCATCGAGCGCATGACCGGCGGCGGCAAGGGCACCGCGCCCCTCTATTCACTTAAGCCTGCGGCCGATCTTCCGCCGCCCGAGAAGGCGCCGGATTGGCAGCTCATCATCCCGGAGCCGACGACCCTGCTCGCTTTCAACACCGACAAGATCCTTACCCAGCCCGCGCCGGACGAGAGCTTGCCGCTCGAAAATGCGCGCTGGAGCGACAGCCTGCCGATCCTGGTCCAAGCGAAGCTCCTGGAGACGTTCGAGAACGCCGGCTACGCGCAGCGCGTCAGCCGCACCATCGGCGACTTCGCCAGCAACTATCAGCTCTCGATCGACATCCGGGAGTTCAACGTCTCGACCGAAGGTGCGCCGGAAGCCCAGATCGTGATCCTGGCCAAGCTGCTCAGCCCGGAGAGCGAGATCATCGCTTCGCGCAAATTCGAGACCTCGGCGCCGGTGCAGGGAAGCGACGTGCGCGACTTTGTCGATGGGCTAAGCGCTGCCTTCGACAAGGTCGAGCGCGAGATTCTCGACTGGACCACGACGGAGATCGAGACTGCACCGGTCTCCGTTACGGTTGAACCTCCGGCACCGCTCGACGACATGCCGCCAGCTCCGGACGATGCACCGGCCGACGGCGAGCTGCCCCCGGCGCCTTGACCTGCCATCGGCTTATAGCCTTGGCGTTTGGGAGACTGCCTCCCGTTGATCTGGCTCAACGAGTTGACGCACCCCCTGCGGGATCGTCCCCAAATGAGGCCTGCCGCGCGCCGCCACGCAAAACCTGAGACGTCATAAGGCCATTGTCCTGGGGCAAAGTTTCGTGAAACCCACCAGCATCTCCGACAGCACGTCGATCGGTCACCCGGGGCAAGCCTTCACCCTTTGGCATACGAAGCCTGCCGGCGAAGTCCTCGAAGCGCTCGAGAGCGGCCCTTCAGGCTTGAGTTCTGGTGAGGCGCAAGCGCGCAAAGCGCTCTTTGGCCCCAATCGCCTTCCCGAGTCGGCGAAGCAAAGCGCGCTGTGGCGTTTTCTTCTCCAGTTTCACAACGTGCTGATCTACGTGCTCCTTGGCGCGGCAGTGTTGGCCACGGCGATTGGCCACGTGACGGACGCCGCGGTGATTTTGGCGGTCGTCATCGTCAACGCGATCATCGGCTTCGTGCAAGAGGGCCGCGCCGAGCAGGCCCTTGAGGCGATCCGCAGCATGATCGACCCGCACGCCTCGGTCGTGCGTGACGCCCACCGCACCGTCGTGCCGGCCGAGGACATCGTTTCGGGCGATA
>NZ_JBPPND010000237.1:0-3545 GCF_051306395.1 Methyloceanibacter sp. | reverse complement strand
TAATGCCGGCCTGCTGCGTGGAACCGAGGCGCTTCTACGCCGTTTGGCGAGCGACACCACCAACCCGGAGAACATCCATGGCCACGACCCCGAAGCCGCTCGACGAGATGTTCCACGACATGCTCAAGGACGTCTATTATGCCGAGAAGCAGATTCTGAAGGCGCTGCCGAAGATGGCGAAGAAGACCGATTCCGACAAGCTATGCGCCGCCTTCAACGAGCACCTCAAGGAAACCGAGGGCCAAGTCGAGCGCCTGGAGCAGGTATTCGAGATCTTCGGCGAGAAGGCGAAGGGCGAGACCTGCCCGGCCATCGAGGGCATCATTAAGGAGGGCGAGGAAGGCATCAAAGACTCCGACGACCCGGACGTCCGCGACGCAGCGATGATCGCCGACGCCCAAGCGGTGGAGCATTACGAGATTACCCGCTACGGCACGCTGGTCGCCTGGGCCAAGCAGCTCGGCAAGAACGATGCCGCGAAGCTCCTCCAGGAGACGCTGGACCAGGAGTACAACGCCGACAGGCTTCTTTCCAAGCTCGCCGAGGGCCAGCTCAACAAGGAAGCGGCCTAGATTTCCGGGACGATCCGGAGGTTTTGCCTAAGAACGATGCAGCGTCGGGCCTTGCCCCGGCGCTGCATCTTTTATGCACGGTCATATTGTGCATTGCACTTGCGAGGAAAAGCGCGCCCGCATAGGGTTGCCCCGATTTTCCCGCAGTCCTCGCATTTTTTCCAGGAGTTCTCCATGGGACTGGTCTCCCGCACGCTTGAACGGGTCAAGCCCTCTCCGACCATGGCCATCACGAACAAGGCGCGCGAGATGAAAGCCGCCGGATTCGATGTCATTGGTCTTGGCGCCGGCGAACCCGACTTCGACACGCCGGACAACATCAAGCAGGCCGCCATCGAGGCCATCAAGCGCGGCGAGACCAAATACACCGCCGTCGACGGTATTCCCGAGCTCAAGCAGGCCATTAGTGAGAAGTTCGCCCGCGAGAACGGGCTCGACTACAAGCCGAACGAGATCACCGTGGGCTCAGGCGGCAAGCACGTGCTCTACAACGCGCTGCTGGCGACGCTCGACCCCGGCGACGAGGTGATCATCCCGTCGCCCTATTGGGTGAGCTATCCCGACATCGTGCTGCTCGCGGGCGCAGAGCCCGTCATCGTCGAGGCCAAGCTCGAAGACGGCTTCAAGCTCACGCCGGAAGCGCTCGAAAAGGCCATCACGCCCAAGACCAAGTGGTTCATCTTCAACTCACCGTCGAACCCGACCGGCGCCGCCTATACGCGCGATGAGATCAAGGCGCTGACCGACGTGCTGCTTCGCCACGAGCGTGTTTGGGTGCTCACGGACGACATCTACGAGCATCTCGTCTATGACGGCTTCGAATTCTCCACGCCGGTGCAAGTCGAACCCAAGCTGAAAGAGCGGGCGTTGACGCTGAACGGCGTGTCCAAGGCCTATTCGATGACCGGCTGGCGTATCGGCTATGCGGGCGCGCCGGCGGAACTCATCAAGGCGATCGGTAAGCTCCAGTCCCAGTCGACCTCCAACCCGTGCTCCATCAGCCAATGGGCTGCGGTCGAGGCGTTGCGTGGCCCGCAGGACTTCTTGAAGGACTGGGTCAAGTCGTTCCAGGAGCGGCGCGACCTCGTGGTCTCCATGCTGAACCAGGCGAACGGCTTGAGCTGCCCGACCCCGGAAGGCGCCTTCTATGTCTATCCTTCGTGCCAGGGCTGCATCGGCAAGAAGACGCCCAAGGGCGAGGTCATCAACAACGACGCCGATTTCGCCACGCTGCTTCTCCAGGAAGAGGGGGTCGCGGTGGTTCATGGCGAGGCGTTCGGGCTTTCGCCTTTCTTCCGTATCTCCTACGCCACTGGCATCGACGCGTTGGAAGAGGCGTGCCGCCGCATCCAGCGCTTTTGCGCCAGCTTGAGCTAGGCGGTCTATAATGGGTGCGCAGGAATCAGAGGGCGAGAGCATGAAATTCTCTAAGCTCAGCACGGCCAACCAGATCGAAGGCAAGATCATGGAGATCCGCAAGGGTGCCGTGACCGCCATCGTCTATGTTCAGATCGCCGGCGACACCATGGTCGAGGTGAGCGTCACCATCGCGTCGCTCGAGACGCTCGGTCTGTTCGAAGGCAAGTCGGTGACGCTGATCATCAATCCCGTCGACATCATGATCGGCTGCGAGTAACCGGCCCGGCCTTGGAGGCGGGGTTCTAAACGACCCACCTCGAGGATTTATGGACACACGCGCAACAGACGACCCACGAAGCGCGATCGACCGCTCCTCCCGCGTTCATCGTCTGCCCGACGGCCGCAATATCGGCTATGCGGAATACGGCAGCACGGACGGCCTACCCGTCATCGCGCTGCACGGCACGCCGGGCTCACGCTACATGTTCGCGTTGACCGACGAAGGCGCGCGGGCGCGGGGCTTGCGCATCATCGCGCCGGAGCGTCCGGGCTACGGACTTTCGGACCTGCACCACTTCAACACGCTGGCCGAGACGGCCGGCGACGTGAATGCGCTCGCCGATGCGCTCGAGCTCGACCGCTTCGTGCTGCTCGGCGTCTCGGGCGGCGGGCCGCATGCGGTCGCCGCGGCGGCGCTGCTCAAGAGCCGCGTCATGCGCATGGTGCTGATTGCGCCCGTGGGCCCGGTTGCCGCCAGCGAGCATATCCGCATGTCGCATCTGCACCATTTCATCTTCTCGCGCATGGCGCCGTCCCATCACGCGGCCGGCGCCTTCTTCCTGGGGCTTCGGACGATGATCGACTGGGCGCCGGGTGCCGCCTATCATCTTTTGATGCAGCGCGTGACGGCGTCGGACCACGAGGCGCTGCTTCGCCCCGAGGTCAGGGACAATCTTCAGGCGACGCTGCGCGAGGGCTTGCGCAGTTCCATCGAAGGCCCTCTTCAGGATTTGCGGCTCTATTGCGGGCCGTGGAACTTGCCGCTCGGCGAGATCGACGTTCCCTCGGTCATGTGGCAAGGCAGCGCGGACACCATTGTCCCCCCGGATGCCGCTTATCATCTCGCCGGCGCGCTGCACGATTGCCGGCTCGAGGTCGTCGAGGGCGCGGGGCACTATTGGGTATTCAGCGAATTCGGCCGCGTGCTCGATACGGTGCGCGCCACCTGGCCCTAGGATTTGGTCCGAAGAACTGGTCTTGAACCATGACACCGGCCTTCACTCATTGCGCGATGCATGTGGCGGACTTGGAGCGGTCTATCGACTTCTATGAGCGCTATTGCGGGATGACCATCGTCAAGGAGCACGGCGAGGGTGAAAAGCGGGTGGTGTGGCTCGCAAGCCCCGGCGCGGAACAGAGCTTCGTGCTCGTGCTGCTCCGCGGCGGGCCGAAGCGCGATCAAGACGCGGACGACATGACCCATTACGGCTTCGGCGTGCCGACGCGCGCGGACGTGGACAGGATCGCCGCGCAAGCCAAAGAGGATGGACTGCTGCATTGGGAGCCGCGCGATTACGCGCCGCCCACAGGGTATCTCTGCGGCGTCAAGGACCC
>NZ_JBPPND010000236.1:0-24369 GCF_051306395.1 Methyloceanibacter sp. | reverse complement strand
CGGGCCTTAAAACGATGTCCCTGAGGGATCAGGGCGTTGAAGCTCTCCTTAATTCGAAGCGGACGTTGCCGGTTGGGGCGCCAGGCTCGGCGGCAGGAGCGAGGTCCAGACCAGCGGATTGCGGGCCGATTGCTGCTTGACGTAGGTATAGGGCGTATCGGCCCAGGCCATGACGTCGCGCTGCTTGTTGTCGAGGACGAAGTCGCCGCGGTCGGTCCGGACCGTGAGCACGGCGTGGCCCTCGTTGTTCTCGTCCCTGACTACGGTGATCAGAAGCGTGCTCTCGGGCCAGCCGCGCTCGATGAGAATGCGGCGCTTCAGTAGGACATAGTCTTCGCAGTCGCCCTTGCCCTCGGTGGGATAGGCCCACCATTCGACTTTGCCGTGGAGCTCGAGGTCTGTGATCGGCATCACGGCGTCGTTGACGCTGTTGTTGACCTCTTGGAGCTCGGCGAACTTGCCGCCGGTGAACTGAACGCGGTCGGCGAAGCGGCGCGAGGGCCGGCACTCATCGGCCCGCTCGCGGCAGAAATTCACATAGCCGATTGGCGGCAAGGTCTCGCCGAAGGATTGCAGGAACGTCACCTTCTGCGGCTCGAGCTGAGACTTGAGCGTGATCGCATGATTATTGGTGGCGTCCGCCGGCAACGACGAGATAAACATCAAAAACGCTGACCCAAGAACGAACTGTTTCATTGTACCCCCCTGTTGTTGAGGAGCACTCTCTCAGAAAGACTTTGAGATCCCGATAAAGAAAGCTGGCGTTTTGAAGTAGTATTGGTAGCGTTTTTTTAGTGAGACCTACTCAAACCTGAATGTTCTTGGTTTCCATAAAATTTTAGATAGTTTGGAACAAATCATGTTCAAGCCCAGATTTGCGCGATTTTTCGCGCGCGGGCGGGGGGCGACCGCGCTCCATTTGAAAGAATTTGGAAAGGTTAGTCTTGCGTTAGTCTAGCCGAAAGTCCAGGCCAGGCTATCCGGATCCTGGAGCTCGGCAAACTGAATTGCGAAGCCCTGCTCGTGGTAGCGGACCACGCTGCCGCGCAAGCGCCCCAGAACGACGACAGTGCCGAGAGGTGGCTTGACCCGGGTGGCCACGGACGCGCCGCTCAAGGACACATCCAGCACCCGGCAGTCATGGACGTCGCTGTTGGGCAGGATCAGCTTCTGGGCCGCGATGCGCGGCTCGAAGCGCTCATGCTGCCGCTCTTCGCCGTCGAGATAGTCGCGATTGGTGTACCAGGTGAGCAGATTTGCGATGCGCTCGCGCTTTTGAGTGCTCGCCCTGAGTTCAACGGCGAAGCCGCCCTCGAAGGTCCGGGCGACGGTTCCCTCAAGACGGCCGAGATTGTCGAGATAGGCGACGATGCGCTCGCCGGGCTGAGGAGAGGCGGATGCCCGCAGCGCCATGCCGCCCGGCGACATGTTGAACACTTCGCAAGGGAATTCCCGCTTATCCTCGGTCATGATGCGTCCGTCGAGGGAGACCACGACCCGCTTGTAGCGGCGGCGATCCGGCACGATCTTAGGGCGGTCGCCCTGCCGTTCTCCGCGCAGTCGACCCCGCGGAAGCGCAGCATCCGTCATGTTCGAGATAGTCATGCCTCTGCCCTGGCTCTCAGTCCTGTTGTCGGACGCCACTGAGCAAGTGTTCATTACGCTTAGTTGGGGAGCCTTAAGGAACGGCTAAGCGAGGCGCCAAATGAGGCGGCAAGCGTGGCAATACGCGCAGGATAGATGCCCCTAATCGGAGCGGGACAGGCCGCCTTCGACCACGCGAAACTGTCTGCGGGCGAGGCGGACGGCCTCGGCGCCGTCGTTGCCTATGAAGGCGGGAACCCCATCCGGCCAATGCAGACTGAGTTCGGTCGCCTCGAACGAGGTTAGCGGTTCGGCGCCGAGCCAGAAGGGCGGCTCGATTGCGGTGATCGAACCGAGGATCCGGTTGATCGAGGAGCCCGTATGAATCAGCGGCATCAATGTGAATTCGAAGGCCACTTGGCGGTTCGTTTCGGTCCGGGCCAGAAAAAGGCCGTGGCCTACCGCGCCGTCATTGACGATGGTGCGGACCAGCGAGCCGATGGCATCCCGGTCGTGGACCGGCCAGAGGCTCAGGAAGTCGACGCCGCGCAGCTCGCGGCCGAATTGTTGGCAGACCCTTGTGCCGGCCAAGCGAAAGCGGAAGGCGAGCAGGCCCGTGCATTCGGCGATGAAGGTCTCGCGTAGGAGACCCGCGATCTTCGCCGGCTCGATCTCGAACCGGCGCGGCGCAATCCGCCCATTGCGTATCGTGTCCCAATACGCGTAAAGCTGCCTACTCGTTGGCTGCTGCATAGCCCATCCGACGCAAAACGTTTCCTCGTCCGCCCGCTCAGGTTCTGGCCAAGCCGGATTTGTCCCGGGATGGCACAGGTGAGCGGCATGCTCACGGTTTGTTAAGCAGGGAGTGTGCCAGGGCGCCGCGGACGGGCAGTCGTGCTCAGGCTCGGTGGGCCGTTAAGGTTGCCGCGGATGATGAATGCGTTGGTTTCCGGTGGATCATTGAATGGCGGCAAGCGAACCTATCTTTAATGTGCCCCGCGCCGTGGTGCTGGCGGCCGCGGTCATGATTGCGATCCAGGTGGTGAGAGGCCTGCTGCCGGACGAGATCGACATCACGGTCCTCCTGTCTTTGGCCTTCATTCCCGCCCGCTACAGCGGGTCGGCGGCTGAATTGCCCGGCGGCTATGTCACCGCGGTCACCTCGTTTGTGACCTACATGGTGGTGCATGGCGGCTGGATGCACCTCCTGGTCAACGTGTTGTGGATGCTCGCCTTCGGGACGGCCGTGGCCCGGCGGATCGGCACGCGCGGCTTCTTCGAATTTTCGATCCTGTGCGGAATTGCCGGCGCGCTGACCCACCTTGTCTTTCATTGGGGCGAAATGGCCCCAGTGGTGGGGGCGTCGGCGGCCATATCAGGACAGATGGCCGGCGCGCTGCGGTTCATTTTCTTCGCCCGCCGGGAACCGGGCGAGCGGGCCCCTGATTTTTCGCGGGCGCCGCTGGCCGATCTCAGCACCACCCTACGCGACCATTGGATCGTCGGGTTTCTCGTATTTTGGCTGGTGCTCAACGCCTATTTCGGCCTGACTTCGGTCTCCTTCGGCGGGGCGAGCGATGGGATTGCCTGGGAAGCCCATATCGGCGGCTTCCTCTGCGGTCTGTTGACCTTCGGGCTTTTCGATCGTTCCTCCGCGTCCGAAAACGCTTCGCAACTGCGGTAAGCACTGGGAATTGGTGCTTGATTCGCCCCAAGCTTGCGTGCCGTTTCACTCCGGGACATCATGTCGCAGCAAACGGGACTGAAGTTCCCGGGCTGGAGGAAACCCCAATGAATGTCGCAGCAATCCTGAAACTGAAGGGCAGGGAGGTCGTCACGGCCTCACCGGACATGTCCTTGCTGGAGATTGCCCAGCTCCTCGGTCAGCACAAAATCGGCTGCATCGTGATCGCCGAGGACGACGGCAAGGTTACCGGTATCGTCTCGGAGCGAGACATCGTGCGCGAGATCGCCCGCGCCGGCGCCTCGGTGCTCGAGGAGCCGGTCGAGAAATACATGACCAAAGCCGTGGTGAGTTGCCGGGAGTCCGACACGATGGATCAACTGATGGGCGAGATGACCGCGCATCGGTTCCGCCACATGCCGGTCGTGGATCGCGGCCGTCTCGTGGGGCTCGTGTCTATCGGTGACGTGGTGCGGATGCGGATCGCCGAGGCCGAAATGGAAGCCGCAGCCATGCGTGAGTACATCGCCACGGGCTGAACGTCTTCGATCTTCTAAGGCTAACTTGTGTGGCGCTTCTGCTCACGCGGCGAGCGCCCGCACGGCCATCCTGATCTCGTCGAGCTGGGACTCTGCCGCCTTGGCGCCGAGAGCGATCGCCTCTTCGGCGCGATGGAAATCGAACAGCCCGATGCTGCCGGTCCTCGGACCGATGGTGATGTCTGGCGGATCGCCGGCAAGACGCGAGCGCGCGATGCGGTCTTGGGTGATGTTGATCGCATCCATCATCACGGCCGACATGCCCGGAGCGCCGTTGCTGCGCCCGAAGATCTGCCGATGGAGGAGATGCACCGCGCCACGGCCATTGCCGGGAAGCATCTGGTCGTCGACGTTTGACGGCTCGGCTAGGGCCTCCAGATCGTGGATCACGCCGCCTTTGCCGAAGAGATCGCAGTTGAGATTGACGGCGATGACGATGCGCGCCCCAAGCGCACGGCACACGGAGACCGGGATTGGATTGACGAGCGCACCGTCAATCAGCCAGCGGCCGTTGATCTGCACCGGACGGAAGATCCCCGGCAGCGCGAAGGATGCCTTGAGTGCGGTCACCAGGTCGCCTTTGTTCAGCCAGACCTCGTGACCCGTACCGAGCTCGGTGGCCACGGCCACGAAGCGCGGGCTGAGTTTCTCGATGGCGACGTTCTTTAAGTGGTTCTCGAGCCGGCTGCTGAGGCGTTGCCCGGTGATGAGGCCCGAGCCTGCGAAATTGAAATCGAGAAAGCCAAAGATGCGCCGGCGGGTAAGGGTCGTGGCGAACTCTTGCAGCCCATCGAGCTTGCCGGTGACATAGCAAGCGCCGGCCACGGCGCCGATCGAGGTGCCGGCGACGATGTCCGGCTCGAGGCCGGCGGCAATCAGGCTGCGCAGCACCCCAATGTGCGCCCAGCCACGCGCGGCCCCACCGCCAAGTGCCAAACCGATCGTCGGTCTTGCCATCTACAACGCCTTGCACAGGACATATGGCCCTGCATCGCCAATCCACAAGCGCCCAGCCCTGACACGGAAGGCCCGGCGGGCTGCGAGCTTTGTTCAATTAGATCAGTACTATGAACTCTTTAAGGTTCCCTTTGCGGCAGACTCGTGACCGTACACGGCCTCCGGGTCAAAGCGGCGTGCGGCATTTGTCGGCACGAGCTTCTCCCCGGCCTCCTTGCCGAAGGGAACGCTGCGATAGAAACAGGACACGCGGCCGGTGTGGCAACAGGCCCCTGTGCCCGTCATCGCCACCGTGATCCAGAGCACGTCCTGATCGCAGTCGGTGCGCATCTCGACAATGCGCTGGGTATTGCCGCTGGTCTCGCCCTTGCGCCACAGGACATTGCGAGACCGCGACCAGTAATGCGCTTCTCCCGTCTCGATGGAACGGGCAAGCGCTTCCTCGTTCATATAGGCGAACATCAGCACCTCGCCGGTCTCGGCGGAGGTGACGATGACGGGGAGCAGTCCGTGCGCGTCGAAGGCCGGCGCGAAGACGTCGCCTTCCTCGCGCGCGGTCTTGTCCTCGATCCTGGGGAAGAGGTCGGCCTTGGTCACCGCGATCAAATTCCTTCGCGGCCGAGGCGGGGTTTACGAACGGCCGCGCTCGGTCGCCAGCTGCATGAAGCGCGCCTGCTGCGCCGGGTCCTCTTTGAAGATGCCGGTGAACTGCGTGGTGATGGTGGCCACGTCGGGCTTTCTCACACCGCGGATCGACATGCACTGATGGACCGCTTCGATCATCACCGCCACGCCCTTGGGCTTGAGCACCCGGTCGATGGTCTCGGCGATCTGGGCGGTCATAGTCTCTTGGGTTTGCAGACGGCGTGCGAACACCTCGACTACGCGGGCGAGCTTGGAGAGCCCCACCACGCGGTCCGTCGGGAAGTAGGCGATATGCGCCTTCCCGATGAAGGGGATCATGTGGTGCTCGCAATGAGAATGGAGCTCGATATCGCGGAGCATCACGATGTCGTCATAGCCCGCCACTTCGTCGAAGGTCCGCGACAGCACCTCGAAAGGGTCTTCTCTGTAGCCTGCGAAAAACTCGTCATAGGCGGACGTCACGCGGCGCGGCGTGTCGCGCAAGCCTTCGCGCTGAGGATCGTCCCCCGCATAGGCGATAAGCGTACGCACGGCCTCCTCGGCCTTCGCCCGCGAAGGGCGCGTAATCTGTGGCCCGCGGCCGATCTCAATGCCCGCGTAAAGCTGTCTGCCTGGCCGATCCTTCGCTGTGGCGTCCATAGCTTGTGCGTTCCCTTTCTGGCTAATCACTTGAGCCGCATTCCTTTAAGCACGACATTCGGGGCGCAGGCGCGGCAAGGGGCCCTGGGCGTCTGGGCCTCCGCTGCATATATAATGCGCGAATTCCGCCTGCAAGGCGAGCCCGGCCAACCGAGGATAGGATATGACCCGGCCCGAGGATATTTATAGCCAGCAACTGCTCGAGCTTGCGGCTTCCATGCCGCGCACGCGACGGTTGAGAGAGCCCCAGGCCACAGCGAAGGCGCATTCGAAACTGTGCGGCAGCCAGGTGGAGATCGACCTCGTGATGGATGGGGACATGGTCGCTGATTACGGCCAGACGGTACGGGCTTGCCTGCTCGGGCAGACGGCCGCCTCGATCATGGGCCGGGAGATCGTAGGCTCGACAACGGCGGAACTGCGCACCGTGGGTACGGCGATGCGCAAGATGCTGAAAGAGGACGGGCCGCCCCCAACCGGCAAATGGAGCGACTTGGCCTTGCTCGAGGCGGTGCGCGACTATAGGGCGCGCCAGCCATCCACACTGCTCGTGTTCGACGCGGTGGAAGATGCGCTCCGCCAGATCGAGGCGGAGCGCGACGGTGTCGCCGCGGACGCCGCGCCATCCGCATGAAGATGCCATGAGCGAAGACAACAAACCGCGCTGGCTCGACCCTTTGACCGTTACCGCACGGACTGGAAGCGCCTATCCCGCACCATTCGACGAGGCCGCTTTGGGCCGGGCAAAGCGGGCGCTCGGCGATGCTCTCGATCTCACCCAGTTTGGCGTCAACCTGGTGACCTTGGCGCCCGGCGCTTGGTCGTCGCAGCGGCATTGGCACGTCCATGAGGATGAGTTCGTGTACGTGCTCGAAGGGGAGGCGACGCTCGTCACCGATGCGGGCGAAACGGTGCTCAAGCCAGGGATGGCGGCGGGCTTCCCCGCAGGCCGTGCCGACGGGCATCATCTGATCAATCGTGGCGACCAACCGGTGCTCTATCTGGAGGTGGGCACCCGTGCCGACCATGAAGAGGCGCATTACAGCGACATCGACCTGAAGGCGCGGAAAGATGGCGGCCGCTTCGTGTTCACCCATAGGGACGGCGATCCCTACCCATGAGCGCAACTTTGGGACAGCGCGCGGCCAAGGCGCTGATGCTGGCGCCGATCATGGCGTACCGCTACTCGCTCTCGGCGCTTGTCGGCGCCCATTGCCGGCATTTGCCGACTTGCTCCGACTATGCGCGCGAGGCCATCGACAGCAATGGGGCGTGGAAGGGCGGCTGGCTCACGCTCGCCCGGCTGTGCCGCTGTCACCCTTGGGGAAGCCAGGGGCTCGACCCGGTGCCGGACCTCCGTCACGAGCGCCATCCCTTTGCCCCTTGGCGCTATGGTCGCTGGCGCCTAAATAAACGTGACGCGGCAGGCGATTCCCGCTAAAAGCGGCGCCGCCGACAGACAGTCCGTCTTACCTGCGCTGGTACGCAGGAGTGAGAGGAGCGACATATGATTTCCCTCAAGTTTCCCGATGGTTCCGCGCGCGACTTCGAATCTGGAGTCACGGGCCGCGACGTTGCCGAGTCGATCGCCAAATCGCTCGCCAAGAAGGCCGTGGCCATGGAGGTCGACGGCCAGCTGCGAGACCTCTACGAGCCCATCAAGCAAGATGCCGAGATCCGCATCATTACGCGTGACGATCCGGACGCGCTGTCGCTGATCCGCCACGACGCGGCGCATGTGATGGCCGAAGCGGTGCAGGAACTCTATCCCGGCACGCAAGTCACCATCGGCCCGGTGATCGATAACGGCTTCTATTACGACTTCGCTCGCGACGAGCCATTTACGCCCGACGATCTGCCAAAGATCGAGGCGAAGATGCGCGAGATCATCAATCGCGACTCGCCATTCTCCTATCAAGTCATGGAGCGCGACGCGGCGAAGAAGATGTTCCGCGACATGGGTGAGGCCTACAAGATCGAACTCATAGACGCGATTCCCGAAGGCGACGACATCAAGATCTATTCGCAGCGGGAATGGTTCGATCTGTGCCGCGGGCCGCATATGACGTCCACGGGGAAGGTCGGTAAAGGCTTCAAGCTGCTCAAGATCGCGGGCGCTTATTGGCGCGGAGACTCGAACAACCCGATGCTCCAGCGCATCTACGGCACGGCCTGGGCAAGCGAAGACGATCTCAAGGCTTATCTCCATCAGCTTGAGGAGGCGGAGAAGCGCGACCACCGTCGCTTGGGCCGCGAGATGGACCTGTTCCACTTCCAAGAGGAGGCCCCGGGCGCCGTGTTCTGGCACGCGAAGGGCTGGGCGCTGTTTCAAGCACTGATCGGCTATATGCGCCGGCGCCAGAACGATTGGGGCTATGTGGAGGTGAACTCGCCGGACATGATGGAACGCACGCTGTGGGAGCAGTCGGGCCATTGGGAGAAGTTCGCCGAGAACATGTATATCGCCGAGACGCCCGATGACCGCGTGTTCTGCTGCAAGCCCATGAATTGTCCGGGGCATGTGCAGATCTTCAAGCACGGTCTTAAGAGTTATCGCGATCTACCCTTGCGCATTGCCGAATTCGGCAAGGTGCACCGCTACGAGCCCTCCGGCGCGCTGCACGGGCTCTTGCGCGTGCGCCACTTCACGCAAGACGACGCGCATATCTTCTGCACCGAGGATCAGATCACCGAGGAGTGCGTGAAGCTCAACGAGCAGATGCTCTCCATCTATCGCGATTTCGGCTTCGAGGACGTACGCATCAAGTTTTCCGACCGCCCCGAAAAGCGCGTCGGCGCCGATGCGGTGTGGGACAAGGCTGAAGCCGCTCTGAAGCGTGCCGTCGAAGCGGCCGGACTCTCCTACGAGCTGAACCCGGGCGAAGGCGCGTTTTACGGGCCAAAGCTCGAATATGTTCTGCGCGACGCCATCGGCCGCGAATGGCAATGCGGCACGATCCAGGTCGATCTCAACATGCCGGAGCGCCTCGGCGCCTTCTATATCGGCACCGATGGCGAGAAGGCGGCGCCGGTGATGATTCATCGCGCCATGTTCGGCTCGCTGGAGCGCTTCACGGGCATTCTCATCGAGCATCACGCGGGGCACTTGCCGTTGTGGCTCGCGCCGACCCAGGCCGTGGTCGCCACCATCGTCTCCGATGCGGACGACTACGCCGAGAAAGTGCTGGCACGGCTGAAAGAAGCGGGCTTGCGCGCCGAGGCCGATCTTCGCAACGAGAAGATCAACTACAAAGTGCGCGAGCACTCGATGGCGAAGGTGCCGGTGCTGCTCGTGGCCGGCAAGCGCGAAGCCGAAGAGGGTACCGTGTCGGTGCGCCGGCTTGGCTCGCAGAAGCAAGAGGTCATGAGCCTCGATGCTGCCGTTCAGACGCTCGTCGATGAGGCCGTGCCTCCGGACTTACGCGAGCACAGCAAGGCGGCCTAGCCTCACAGCCGGAAGCGACCGCCTGAAACCGAAATCACTGCCTGAAAATCGGTCGCGCGCACGCGAGGGCGAGGCGTAGTATGGCGACCATGAGTACGCAGCAGTTTACTGGACGAGCCGGCGAATTCTTCCGCGCCTTGCAGTGTCGCGATTCCTCCTACGAGGGCATCTTCGTGGTCGGCGTCAAGACGACCGGCATTTTCTGCCGCCCGACCTGTTCGGCGCGGAAGCCCTTACGCGCTAACGTCGAGTTCTTTCCGAGCGCGCATGAAGCGCTGTACGCCGGCTTTCGTCCGTGCCTGCGGTGCAAACCAATGAATATTGGACGGGAAGTTCCACCGCTGGTGGAGGAGCTCCGCCGACAGGTCGAAGACGGATTGTCGGATCCTCTGCGGGATCGGGATCTCATGCGCAAAGGAATCGATCCGTCAACCGCGAGGCGGCAGTTTCAGAGGTATTTCGGCATGTCGTTTCACGCCTATCAACGCGCGCGGCGCATGGGTTCTGCGCTGGCTGCCGTCAGAAAGGGGACAAATCTCTTGGACACGCAATTGGCGCACGGCTTTGAATCGTCGAGCGGATTTCGTGAAGCGTTCGCGAAGCTCTTCGGCACCGTCCCTTCGCAGGCAAACGGCGTGCACTGCCTCTTCGCGCGCTGGATCGAGACGCCCCTCGGCGCAATCCTCGCCCTGGCGAACGACAGCGGGCTCTTTGTGCTGGATTGGGTGGATCGGCGCGGACTTGAGCGTGAAATCCTTCGGCTGCGGAACAAGACCAAGTTTGCCATCGTACCGGGCGATCATCTGGTGCTGGATCAGGCAAGTCGCGAGATCGGTGAATATTTCCGGGGCACGCGCGCCGAGTTCAGCTTGCCGTTTGCACCGCGCGGCACGGAGTTTCAAAGGCGCGTGTGGGACGCGCTGCTGGAAATTCCGCCCGCCGAAACGCGATCCTATGCGGAAATTGCCAAAAGCATCGGCGCACCGAAAGCTGTGCGAGCCGTGGCTCGCGCCAATGGTGACAACTTCCGCGGGATCGTGATTCCTTGTCACCGAGTCATCGGCAGCGATGGTTCGCTTATCGGCTACGGTGGCGGGCTCGCGCGAAAGAAATGGTTGCTTGAGCACGAACGTTCGATGGCCGCCGCCGCCGCCCCGTCGCAGCCCGTCAAGGCGTCGATGGACGGAATAGAGTGCCGGGATTGAGCAGCGGTGCGTTGGGATCGGCCGGCCGGGCCGAGAAGCCGTCGAAACCCATGGCGCCGCCAGGACCTTCACCGGCCAGTCCGCCAGTTCCCGGTGGCGGAGCCTCCGGCGGATCGAGTAGGGCGTTCAGCGCTTCCGGCGAGGTGGGACCGTCCTCGATGGCAACTTCGATTTGCTTGTCATTGCCGGGCTCGATGGAAAATTTGCGGGTGTAGCTCTGTCCGTCGTGATCGGCCACCACTGCATAGCTGCCGGCGGCGAGGATGTGGGTTGGAAGCGCGCCTGCGTTCGACTTCACCGTGTCGCCGGCGGAGGTGAGGATCGTCCATTTCGTGTTGGCGAGGGCCTCGCCGCCCAGGCTCTGCACGAGGCGGAAGGTGATCTTCGCCCCAGTGTGCTTGATGGTCGCCTCGGTGATGCGCCCCGGCTCGACCGTCACGTCGACGCCGACGCTGGCATTCGCATCCCCGTAAAGGCTCCTCAAGTGATAGGCGCCGGCATTGAGGCGAATGACCCTATGGGGTTGGGCGTCCGCCAGGATGGTCTCGCGGTTGCCGAACTGGTCTTGCTCGTCGGACATAATGTCGAAGCGGACGCTGCCTTTGGGGCATTCCTCTCCGGTGGCAAGCAAGGCCCTCATGGCAAGTCCGCCGGTGTTGAGGACGAAGGTCTCCTCGAGGGACTTCCCACCCTCCACCTTGATCTTCCTGGTCAAGTTGGAGAGCCCATAGGCGGCGTTGACCAAATACTCCCCGGGAAGCAGGGCTGCTGTCGGTGTCGGTTCGCGATGGGTGCTGATCAGCTCGAAGCCGCCATCGGACTTTGCCTTCGCGCTATAGACCCGCCAGATGAGACCCGATTGCAACTTGGCGCCGCCTTCGGTGATGAGCGCCTTGAAGCTCACCGGTACGGGGCGCAGCGGCTGCGTCTTGGGTGGCGCGGGCGAGACGGGCACCACGCGCTCCGCCTGCGCTTGCGGGGCGTCCCGCTTCGGCGCCCCTGATTTCAACACGGCGGTCTCGCCGGGCTTCGTTTGATCGGCGCTATATCCTGGACCAGGAGGCGGGGGCGGAGCGTCCGCTTCGGCCATCGGCGGGGCCGGCGTCGGTGGTGCGGTAATGGCCGCGAAAACGGCGCCCAGTCCGGTCTTGAAGTCGCTCTCATTATCTGCAGTAACGAACTTGCCGCCGGTCGCTTTGGCGATGCAGGCCAGCGGCTGAAGGTCCGTGGGCTTGTCGCCGAGCCCCACCACGTGAATGCGTAAGCCCTTGGTCTTCTGCTTGAGCGCCTCGGCGGTCACGCAAAGATCGGCATCGCAGGTGTCGCTGCCATCAGCGATGAGCACGACATCGAGGGGCTTGCCGTCACTTGCGAGCGAGGACGCGTCGCCGATGGCCGCGGCGATGGGGGCTTGGCCCGTGGCCTTGATGCCGCCGAGGAGCTTTGCAAAGCTGCCGCCATTGAGTTCGCCCGTCTTGGCCAGGATCTCGCTGTCGGCGCAATTTGAGTCCTTGCGATGCCCGAAGGCCACGAGACCCAGAGAGAGTTGATTGGCCTGGCCGGGGATCGCCTCCGTGAGCGCGCTAAGCGCTACATCGAGCTTGGCGGTCTCGCCGAGCTTGTCCCCCATGCTCTTTGAAGCATCGAACACGAGGACCGCAGCAGGCCTGTCGGGGGCGGGCGCGGCCGCATCCTCGGCGGCCGCGAATCCGGCGCCGAAGAAAAGAGCGGGCAAAAGCAAGAACTTCAGCGCCGCGAAGTGCTTCCCCCGCATGGCGTTTCTCTTCCGTTTCGTCGATCGCCCCGCCCCCTTATACAGGCAACAGGCGAGCATCACGCTTGGAAATTTGATCGCGAATAAGGCCGATTTTTGAAGCTATGGGCGCCGATTGGACGCAAGGCACGAACATTGTTGGAATGCCCGTTTCGCGATATGCAGCATGGCCTTAGCCAGTCATTGTGAGCGCATGTCTAATCCCACTCTCGATCACCTTTTGAGCCGCCGCTCGGTCTCGGCCAACGCGCTGACCGAACCTGGTCCCGATGCGGGTCAGCTCGGTCAAATCCTGACCGCGGCCGCCCGCGTGCCGGACCACAAGAAGCTCGTGCCTTGGCGCTTTATCGTGTTTGAGGGAGCCGCCCGGGAAGCTTTCGGACAGGTGATCGCACAGGCGTGCCGCGCCGAGGAGGACGAGCCCAGCACCTTTCGGCTCGACACGGAGGCCAAGCGCTTCCTGCGGGCACCCGTGGTCATCGCCGTCATCTCCCGTGTCATCCAGACGCCCGCCGTGCCCGAATGGGAGCAGGTCCTGTCCGCGGGCGCGGTCTGCCAGAATTTGATGTTGGCGGCGACGGCGCTCGGCTTTGGCGCGCAATGGATCACCGAATGGTATGCCTTCAGTCCGGGAGTGCGGAAAGCGCTGCACTTGTCGGAGAATGAGCGCGTCGCAGGCTTCATCTATATCGGAACGGCGAAGGAGAGGCCGGAGGAGCGGGACCGTCCCGCGCTCACCGATATCGTTACAACCTGGCAGGCTTGAAAGGCCGCTGCACCCCCGTAGGATCACGGCCCATGTTCTATGACGCGGTTGCCAACACGCACGGCCTGCAATGGGATCCGTTCAAGGCTCTGGTTAGCCCTCGGCCGATCGGCTGGATCTCCACGCTCGGCAAGAACGGCGTGGTCAATCTCGCGCCTTATAGCTTCTTCAACGCGGTCGCCACCGATCCGCATTTCGTGATGTTCTCCTCGGGCGGGCGGAAGGACAGCCAGCGCAACGCGGAAGAGACGGGAGAGTTCGTCTGCTCACTCGCCACCTACGATCTGCGCGACGCCATGAACCGCACCTCGCAGCCTGTTAGCCCCGAGGTGGACGAGATGGTGCTCGCCGGGCTGACGCCCGCCCCGTCGAAGCTGGTGGCACCGCCGCGCGTGGCCGAGTCGCCTGTGGCCTTCGAGTGCAAATACTGGCGGACCATCGATCTCCCGGGCCCGAACGGCGGTCCTGGGACCCACGCCATCGTGCTCGGCCAGGTGATCGGCGTGCATATCGACGACCGGACCATCGTCGACGGCAAAGTGGACGTGACCAAGCTCAAGCCCATCGCGCGGTTGGGCTATGGGGACTATGCGGTGATCGATCAGGTGTTCGAGTTGCCGCGGCCTCAATAGCCGAACTGCTCGGCGAGGATGCGCTCGGCGAGCGTATGGCCCGGGTCGAACATCATGAAGAGGTCGATGCCGCTCTCTTCGCGCACTTCGACGGCGACCACGTCGCGGAACTCGGTGTGGTCGGCCACCGCGCTCACCGGGCGCTTGTTCGGCTCCAGCACCTCGATCATCACCTTGGCCTCGTTGGGTAACAGCGCGCCGCGCCAGCGCCGCGGGCGGAACGGACTGATCGGGGTGAGCGCGAGCAGTGGCGCGGTGATGGGCAGGATCGGCCCATGGGCGGAGAGGTTGTAAGCGGTGCTGCCGGCGGGCGTAGCCACCAACACGCCGTCGCAGATCAGTTCTTCCAGCCGGGTGGTACCATCGACGCCGATCTTCAGCTTGGCGGCTTGATGGATCTGGCGGAACAACGAGACCTCGTTGATGGCGAGCGCCTCGCGGTTCGCGCCCTTCATGTCTCGCACGGTCATGCGCAAAGGATGGATGACGGTGATCTCAGCCGCCTCCAGCCGGTCTTTCAGCCGGTTTTCCGTGTAATCGTTGAGCAGGAAACCGACCGAGCCCCGGTTCATGCCGTAGATGGGGATGCGGCCATGAAGATGGTCATGCATGGTCTGAAGCATCAGACCGTCGCCGCCGAGCGCAACGATGGCGTCCGCTTCCTCTGGCGCCACGTTGCCGTAGCGCTTGGTAAGTGCCTTGAAGGCATCCTTCGCCTCGTTGGTCTCGCTGGCGACGAAGGTAATCTTTTCGAAGCGTGCCATGATCATTCTACTGCGCTTGGACCTGTCCAAGGATCGGCTCTTGGGAGGAGGCACTATAAAGCTGTGGTGATAAGGTCGTGCAAGTGTCTCAAGGGACGGTGAATGGGGATCACATGCGGAACGAAGACCAGCCGATCCTGATCTATACGACTTTCCCGAGCCTGGAGGATGCCAAGCGCGTGGGCGAGGCGCTGGTGGCGGCCCGGCTTGCAGCGTGCGTCAATGCGTTTCCGGGCATGATCTCCATCTTTGAGTGGGAGGGCGCGCGGGAGACGGCCGAGGAGGTCGCCATGATCATCAAGACGCGCGCCAGCCTCAAGGATCAGGTGATGGCCGAGACCAAGCGGCTGCATCCTTATGAGGTGCCGGCGCTTCTGGTGCTGGCCACGGACGGCGGCAGCGAAGAGTATTGTGCCTGGATCCTCAACGAGACGGGCGGTGCGAAAGCCTGATGCGCTATGTGCTCGCCATCGATCAGGGGACGACGAGCACGCGCGCGATCCTGTTCGAAGAAGCGGGACAGCCGGGGCCTGCGGCCGTCGTGCCACTCACCCAGATCTATCCGGCGCCGGGGCAAGTGGAGCACGATCCGGAGGAGATCTGGAACGCGGTGCTTAACGTCTGCCGTACGGTGCTGGGCGAGGTTGGGGCCGATGCCGTCGCGGCCGTCGGCATCACCAATCAGCGCGAGACGACGGTGGTCTGGGACCGCGCGACCGGCAGGCCGTTGCATAACGCCATCGTCTGGCAGGATCGGCGCACGGCGCCGCTCTGCGCCGAGCTTGAAGGCGAAGGTTGGGCTCCGCATGTCGCCGAGACCACCGGGCTGATCATCGATCCTTATTTCTCGGCGACCAAGCTCGCCTGGCTGCTTTCACATGTCCCGGGCTTGGCGGCGCGGGCGGCGGCGGGCGAGGTCTGCTTCGGCACGATCGACAGCTATTTGCTGTTCAGGCTGACCAACGGCGCATTGCACGGGACCGACGCGACGAACGCCGCGCGGACCATGTTGTTCGATATCGGCAAGGGCGCTTGGGATGCGGCACTTCTGGAGCGGCTCGACATTCCGCCGGCGATGTTGCCAGAGGTGCGTGACACGCAAGGCGATTTCGGCATGACCGCGGCAGAGCATTTCGGCGTGGGCCTGCCCATTCGCGGGGTGGCCGGCGATCAGCAGGCGGCCGCGCACGGGCAAGCCTGCGTCCGGCCCGGCATGGTCAAGGCGACCTATGGGACGGGCTGCTTCGTTGTCGCCAACACCGCCGATCAAAAGGTCGCCTCGGCGACGCGCATGTTGTCGACGATCCTGTCCCAAAGAGCCGGCGCGCGGACCTTTGCGCTCGAGGGCGCGATCTTCATGGCCGGCGCCACCATCCAATGGCTGCGCGACAATCTCGGCCTGATCGAAAGCGCCGAGGAGAGCGAAGCCTTGGCACGCTCGGCCGATCCGAATTCGGGCGTGTATCTGGTGCCGGCTTTCCAAGGGCTCGGCGCGCCGTTTTGGGATGCCGACGCCAAGGCGGCCATTGTCGGCATGAGCCGGGCGGCATCGAGGGCGGATGTGGTGGCGGCAGGCCTCGAATCCGTCGCCTTCCAAACCCGCGATCTCCTCTCCGCCATGCGCCACGACATGGGCGCGACCGGCATCGACGCCACCGGCACGCTGCGTGTTGATGGCGGCATGACGGCGAATGGTTGGGCCATGCAGCGGCTGGCCGACATCTTGGGCGAGGCGGTCGAGGTTGCGGCAATCCTGGAGACGACGTCGTTGGGCGCCGCCTATTTCGCGGGCCAAGCGGTGGGCTTCTACGGCGACAACGCAACGCTCGCCGAAACGTGGACGCCGGCGAGAGTCTACGAACCGGCGATGGGCGCGGCGGAGCGCGAGGCCCGTTACGCCGGTTGGCTGGAAGCAGTGGACCGCGTGCGCAGCCGCGAGGGGTGAAGCACGGTCCAGAAACAAGGTTCCGCAAGCGTTAACCCGTTGGGAATCCTTTTGGAGGCAAGCTCGGCACGCGGCGCATGACGGCGTTTCCGGTGCCTCGCCGCTCCGTAAGTATTTGCGTTGGAGTTGCCGGTGTCCGGTCGACAGAACGTGTGGAGTGAGGTTTCGCGCAACCTCGTATCGTCGGGGCTTTACAGCAGGCCGGCGGCGCTGGCGTTGCTCGCTAAACAATTCATTGGCTTCGGTCCGAAACTGCCGGATCCTGAACAGGCGCTGCGCCATCCCGAGGGCCTTTGCGGGTCGTGCTCGGACCTGAATGTGCCCACAATGATCGCGGCTTATGCGAAGGGGCTCTACCCGGAAGCGAACAAATGGTGGGCGCCGGCGGAGCGCATGGTGTCGTTCCCGGAGAACGCTTATGTGTCGCAGCGCGTGTGGCGGCTTCTCCAGACGCGAACTTACGGCGTGACCTTCGATGAGGATTTCGCCGGCGTGATGCGCGCCTGCGCGCCGGAGCCCGCGCTCGCCGACGCGTTTGCGGAACTGAACGCGTCGGGCTATGCGCATTCGGTGGAAGTTTGGGACCGCGCGGGGCGGCTCGCGGGCGGTCTCTTCGGATTGGCCGTTGGGCAGGCCTTTTTCACCGAGAAACTGTTCTCGCGGGAACGCGACGCGGTGAATGTGGGCTTCGTGACCTTGAGTTGCCATCTCCAGCATTGGGGCTTCGCGCTCAACGACGGCAAACGCATGAGCGGGCAGTTGAGCCAGCTCGGCTTTTCGGTCGTGCCGCGCTTCGCCTTCAACGGGCTGTTGTCCAAGGCCACGCAGGAGCCGACCCGCATGGGCAAGTGGACTGTCGAAAGAGGTCTGGATGCCGCGCGGTGGAACCCGAAAGTGGCCGGCACCGGGCGTGCGACGCCCGGGGCGCAGAATCCCTTCACGCTATCGTCTTAGCCGGAATTTGCGGTTAGCATCAGTCCGCTGGCCGAGGGCGACCGCTAGGAGGACGCCACGATGACCGTCGCGGGACTCGATCTGAGCATGCTCGCCAATGCGGGCTTTCCGCTGGTCAATTTCGCGTCCGGCGAGGTGATCTTCGCGGAGGGCGGCGAGGGCGACTTTATGTATGTGGTCCGCTCAGGAGAGGTCGAGATCGAGCGGAACGGCAAGGTGATCGAGACCTTATCCGCCGGCGGGATCTTCGGCGAGATGGCGCTGATCGACGGATCGTCCCGCAGCGCAACCGCGCGGGCCAAGACGGACGCCGAACTGGCCCCCATCAACGAGAAGAGCTTCATGTTCCTGGTTCACGAGACGCCATTCTTCGCTATCGCCGTCATGCGGACCTTGGCCGAGCGGTTGAGGCGGTCGGCGCCTCGCGATTGAACTCGCGGGGCGTCCAAGGGCCGCGTGTCGCCATTTTTGCCTTGCATTGTGGCCTTGCCCCGCCATGATCGGCGCTAACTTAACCCCTTGACCTCCCGTATCACGCCCTTGCCGCTGCTTGCAAACTTGGCGCTCCGGCGCCCGCGTAATGTCGATGTGCCGAGGCTCGGGCGCGATGCCGTCGCCGGCGTCATCTCGGCGGTCGTGCAAGTTGCCTACTGCATCTCTTTCGCGGCGCTCATCTTCACAGGCGACCTTGCCGGCGGTTTCTCACTCGGCCTCGCCGGGCTGATCATGGGAACCGTGGTTACCTGCATTGTCATCGCGGTAACCTCGACCTTCTCGCCGACCATAGGCGGTCCGGACTCCCCGGCGGTGGCTGTGATGAGCGTGCTCGCGGCGTCTATCGCCGCGGCGCTCGCCTCCAAGGGCGCGAGCCACGAGCAGATCGCCTTGAACGTGCTGGTGGCGCTTTCGGTCAGCACGCTGCTCACCGGCGTCCTGCTTTACGGCGTCGGCGCCCTGAAGCTCGGACAGTGGCTGCGCTTCATCCCCTATCCGGTAATTGGTGGGTTTCTCGTTGCCTCGGGCATCCTCCTCATCTTGGGAGGCATGGAGGTAGTGACCCAGACCGATCTCTCGCTGTCTCCGGAAAGCTGGGAACCTCTCTATTCCACGCTCTACGGGCCACAGATCGCGATCGGCGCGTTGTTCGCGATCGCCATTCCGCTGCTCGCGCGCGTCGTTCCCGTCTATCTCGCGTTGCCGGTCGCCTTTTTTGGCTTTGTCGCAGTTCTCGACGTGGCGCTCTTATTCGTCGTCAGCGATGAAACTGTGCGCAACGCCTGGTTCCTGCCGAGCCTCGGCGAGCTGACGTTGTGGTGGCCGCTCGGCGTCGTCTTCGGCACCGAGATCGATTGGGGAGTCATCGCGATGAGCGCGGCCGAGATCGGGTCCTTCTGCGGCGTGATGGCGATCGCGCTTCTCCTCGATGTGTCGAGCCTTGAAGTGGCGCGACAGAAGGGCGGCGATCTCGACCAGGAGTTCCGCTCCAACGGCCTCGCCAATTTGCTTTCTTCGGTGCTGGGCGGGTTTGGCGGCTCCCTGTCGATGAATGGCTCCATACTGCTCGACGAGTCGGGAGCGACGACAAGATGGGCAGGCGCCATCGTCGGCATCGTCTGCGCCATTGTCCTCTTCTCCGGCACCGATGTCGGCAGTGTCGTGCCGAAAGCCATCCTCGGCGGCATGCTTGCCTATCTCGGCGCGGTGATCATCGTCGAATTGCTGGACACCCCGGCCGAGAGCACCTGGACCGAGTGGGCGCTGACCGGTGTGATGACTCTGGTCATCATCAATTTCGGGTATTTCACGGGCGTGGTGATCGGCGTGATCGGCGCCTGCCTCATGTTTGCGATGAACTACAGCCGGATCGGCGTGGTTCGACGTCACCTGACGCGCTACGAGTTTTCGAGCAATGTGGAGCGTTCACCCGAGCAGTCGCGCTTGCTGCATGAAGAGGGCAAGCGTGTCCATGTGTTCTGGCTCTCGGGCTTCATCTTCTTTGGTTCGTCCAACGGTCTGTTCGAGCGGATCAAGCGGGTCATCGAGGAGCAACAGGAGAGGCCGGTCGGCTATGTGGTGCTCGATTTCAGCGGTGTTCCCGGGTTCGACTCCTCCGCGGTGCTGAGCCTCGTTAAGCTGCGTAACTACTGCGAAGAGCATGACGTGACGCTTGCCTTCTCGGGCTTGAACGACAGCATGCGGGCAAGCTTCGAGCGGGCCGGCTTCTTCGGCAGTGAAAAGCCGCATCAAGTCTTCGGCAGCCGTAACGAGGCGGTCGAATGGTGCGAGGACATGGTGCTCCTCTATCATGAGGTAGGCGATGCCTCGGCGCACAACTTCGAGACATGGCTGCACAACGAGTTCGGCGGCCAGATCGATTTCGAGCGGATTGCGCCCTTCATGGAGCGGCAGGAGCTCGACAGCGGCGCCTTCCTGTTCAAGCAAGGCGAGCCGTCGGACTCGGTCGTGTTCCAGGCGTCGGGCTGTGTCGCCATCACCATCACCGACGAGCACGGGCGCTCCATCAGGCTACGGCGCATGATCGGGCATACCGTGGTGGGCGAGATGGGCTTCTACCGCCATGTACCCCGCACGGCGAACGTGGTCGCCGAGGCGCCGACGGTCGTCTACCGGCTGACGCAGGAGGCTTTCGATCGGATGCAGGAGAAGGACTCCGCCGCAGCCGCCGCGCTCCACAAGCTCATCATCCGGCTTCTGTCCGACCGGCTCGAATTCGCCAACCGCGAGATCTCGGCGCTGCTTTAGGAGGCGACCCAGACCAGCACCGCAACGATGGCGAGATAGGTCAGCCCGTGCAGGAGCTGATCGACGCCGAGCGCGTGCCAGAAGCCGGGCGTCTGCGGCGTCAGGCCGTTCCCCTTCGTCACCCGCTCCTTCGTCCAATCGACATGGTAGTGGACGACAAACTCGCCGATCGCGATCCCCACTGCGAGCACCAGCGAGACAGGCGCGATCACTAGATAGACGAGCGGCGTCAGCGCGACGTGGATCCCCGCATGCAGCAGTCCGCCGGGATGGCCGTAGATGCCCTTGTTGCAATACTGGTACGGCGTCTGCAAAAAGAAGTCGGCGGCGGTGTGCTTCACCATCAACACGCAGACTGCGGCAAGGACGAGGGAGGCTGCTTCTGGCATGCGTTATTTCGACAAGGCCTCGGCCGTGCCGTCCCAATTTTCGGGGGGAGGAGTGACGCGGAACGCCGCGATGCGCTCGCGGTAGAGCGCGTAGAGGCCGTGCAGGTGGGCGCCCGCCAGGTCTTCGCATTCGACGCTCAGGGCATCCGCGGCATCCCAGTGTTGCGCCCGGTAGCGGGCGAGGAAGTCCTGGTGTTTCACGGTGAGGTCGATGAAGTACTGGCTTTCTTTCAGGTCCGCGTCGCCGAGAAGCGCGAAGATGCGCGTCGCCGCGGTCTTGCCTTTCACTTTCAAGAGATCGAGTTCGAGAAACGCGAAGTCCGGCGCGCGCGAGACGGTCTCCTCGCCGGCGATGGCCATCAGATCGTAGGTCTTGGACTGGCCTTCCAGGCGCGAGGCGATGTTCACATTGTCGCCGATCACTGAGTAATCGAAGCGTGTTTCCGAGCCGAGATTGCCGACGCAGCACGACCCTGTGTTGAGGCCGATGCCTAGCTTGACTTCCTTGTAGTCACGCCCGCCGGCTAGCGCCTCTTCACGCCAGCGCTCGTTGAGGGTTTTCATCTCCTCGACCATGCGCAAGGCCGCGCGGCAAGCATGACTTGGATGATCGGGCTCGTCCAACGGGGCATTCCAGAACGCCATCAACGCATCGCCCATGAATTTATCGATGGTGCCTTTTTCGTCGAGGATGATGTTGCTAAGCGGCGTGAAGAGGCTGTTGAGGAAGCGCGTCAGCTCTTCAGCATCGAGCCCTTCGGAGATGCTGGTGAAGCCCCGCACGTCGCTGAACAGAAGCGTCATGTCCCGGGTCTCGCCGCCGAGCTTGAGCCGGCCCGGCTCGGCGGCCAGGCGCTCGACAAGGGCCGGCGCCATGTAATGGGAAAAGGCATTGCGCACGCGATTCCGCTCGCGCTCGGTGCGCAGAAACACAAAGGAGGTGCCGGCAAGGTAGATGGCCGACAGGGCGAGCGTGGGATAGACGGGATCGACCAGCCAGCCCCAGGCATCGAAGGCATACCAGGATAGGCCGATGACGAACGCGATGGCGGCCGCACCGAGGATCGCGCTGCCGAGCGCGCCGGCGCGATAGATGAACACGGCGATTAGAAGACCGAGCACGAGGATATAGAGAAGCTCGGCGGGCTTGGCGAAGTCGGGCCGCAACAGGAACGCGCCCCGGATGATTTGCTCGACGGCTTGTGCGTGCAGCTCGACGCCGGGGACGGAGGCCTCGAGCGGCGTTGCCCGGAGATCGAGCAGTCCCGCGGCGCTCGTGCCGATGAGGAGGATGCGGCCTTCGATCTGATCGGCGCCGATCTCGCCGTTCAACACCTTCCAGGCAGGCAGGTAGCGGTCGCGGGTTTGCGGCGTGAAACGTACCCACATCTGGCCGTTGGCTTCTGTGGGGACCTCGAAGTCGCCGACCCGAACTTTGACGATACCGGTCTTTTCGCCGAAGGCGCCTTCGCCGCTCGCGCCGGACGACTTGACCACATAGGTCGAGGCGCCCTGCGCGAGGCGCAGCACATCGGCCGAGAGCGAAGGAAAGAGCGTATCGCCGACGCGCACCAAGATAGGCATGCGGCGGATGATCTGGTCGAACTCGGGAATCCAGTTGAGTGCGCCGGCGCCGAGTGCAGGCTCTTGCAGCACTTTCAGGCTCGCCACGGCGCCCGGATAATAGGGTGCGAAGAGCCGTGGGTCGTCCCCCCCATGGGAAAACCCCGCTTTGGTCTCAGGCAGCGCTTCGGTGAAAGGCGACGCGATGAAACCCATTACGATGGGCGCGCTGCCGATCGCTTCGGCGAGCACCTGGTCGTTGGAGGGCAGCTTGTCGAGTTCGGGTTTGAGGTTCGCGATGGCCGAAGACTGCGGCCAATACTGCACGGCGTTAGCGGGCGACAGCCGGTCGGGCTCGGGGAACACCATATCGAAGGCGATGACCGCGGCCCCTTGCTGGCCCAGCTTGTCGACGAGTTCGGCCAGAAGGGTGCGTGGCCAAGGCCATTGACCGAGCTTCTTGAGCGAGTCCTCGTCGATGTCGACGATGCGAACGGGCAGTTCTGGATCGAACTGGAGCGGCGAAATCCGCTGATAGGAGTCGAAGACGAGCGATCTCAGCCGCGCGACCGGGCTCGGATCCCAAACCCGCATCGCCAAAGACGCAACGATCACCGCGCCCACAATCAGGGCATAAAGAAGGCGTGGACCCATCCCGCTCGTTTTCCGCCGTTTCTTGGCCGGGCCAGGGCCCAGCGGCGGGCCGACCCTATCGGCTGGCGCGGGCCTGTCAATCAGCGGGGCCGGATAGGAAAGTCGCGGTGTGCGAAGTGGTTAGCGGGCGGGGCGCATCAGGCGGTGCAGGGTTTCGGTTTCGATGTCATGGGACGGTTCCTGCTGAGCCTGTTTCGGCTTTTTCGTGTACGTGGGTTTCTTGGCGTAAGACGGCTTAGGGTTGGCGCGCGTCTTTGTGCCCGCGCTGGGTTGCGCCGCCTTTGGTGCTGGCGTGGGCTTACGCCGCACGATCGTCTTGGTTGGGCAGGTCTGCCCTTTCCACGCGGCAAGCGCATCCAAGGTCTCTTGCTCGGCTTCGTCGGCGTTCAAGTCGCGCTTGGCGATGTGGTTGAAGGCCTCAATGCCGGCACGGGTGCCGCGGCCCCAATCGCCGTCGATCGGGCCGGTATAGCAGTTGAGTGCCTTGAGCTTTGTCTGGATGTCGCGACTCAAGGCGGCCTGGTCGGTTGCGGCGAGGGGTTCGGGCGTCTCGGCGACAGCTTTGGGCTCCTCCGTGCCGGGGATCGTGGCCGGTGTGAGATTGGCGGTCTTCGTTTCTGAAGGAGCGGGCGAGCCCGCGTTTGCCGCGGGCTCCACCGCGATCACGCGGCTCGGCGCGGTTTCAGCAGTTTGAGTCTTTGCCTCGAGCTTCTGTTCGAGATCGGCCAGTTGCTCCTGTTCGGGCGCGGGAAGCGTGCTCTGGCTCGCCTTCAGCCGGGCGATCTCCGCACGCAGCGCCGCGATCTCCGCCGCGTTGCCTTCGGCGGTCTTGGCCGGCTTGAAATAGAACTGTCCGGTCAGCGAGGAATTCTCCCAGGGGATCTGCTTGCCCTTGGTCGCCTCCAGCACGTCCTTGCGCACGTCGATCATCACATCGTTGATGCTCGCGCCTTCGGCATCGATGTGCCTCAGCAGGGCTTCGGTGAAGGGACTGTTGCGGCCTTCGCCGTCGAGCGCGACATTGCCGGGCTGTGTGGCGAAGGCAATCATCATGCCCACGGCTTTGTCCACTTGGGCGAGCCCGCGGCCGATGCTCAGCGAGCGGCTGGCGACCGCGAGATTGCGGGCAAGCGGATTGTCGCGGCAAGCATCGAGGAAGACGATCGACACGCGGCTGTTCCGCTCGAGCTGCTTGAGCACGAGGTTGAGCTGGATCGCCTCGAAGTCGAGATCGGTGTCGGATTCCAGTGTGGCGTCGACCGGTGCCAGGAAGTTGCGGCCGTCGACCTGAAGGCCGTGGCCCGCATAGAAGAAGAGACCCACATCGGCGCCTTCGAGCTTGTCGGCGAAGGCGCGGATGCGCTTCTCCATCTCGCGTTTGGAAAGATCGGTGCCGTCGATCACGTCGAAGCCGAGCCCGCGCAACGTCTCGGCGACATCGACGGCGTCGTTGCTCGGGTTCTTGAG
>NZ_JBPPND010000235.1:0-3016 GCF_051306395.1 Methyloceanibacter sp. | reverse complement strand
AACGCCTGAATAGAGATGCCTGCCGTCGGGGCTTGCCACCAGGCTCTTGGTCCAATGATGGTTGAGCGCTCCGCCCGGCAGGTCGGCAACCTTCTCGCCCTTCGCATTGATCTCCATGGCGCCGTCCTCATACGGAAAGCGCATTACCGCATCCGTGTTGGCCACGTAGAGATCTTCGCCGATCAGCGCCATGCCGAAGGGCGAGTCGAGATTCTCGAGAAAGACCGTCTTCTTGTCGGCTTGGCCGTCTCCATCCTCGTCGCGGAGAAGCATGATCCGATTGGGACTCGGGACGGCCGCACCGGCCCTGTCCATCGCCCAGCCCATGACCCAATCTCTAATGCCTTCACGCCCGCCGGATCGCTTTGGCGCGTTCGTCTCCGCGACCAACACGTCGCCGTTGGGAAGGACATAGAGCCAGCGGGGATGGTCTAGGCTCTTGGCGAAAGCCTTCACCTCGAGCCCTTCGGCCGGCGTCGGCTTTTCGCCATCAGGCCATGCGATCGCCTCGGCGACGTTCACCGTAGGCAAAACGCCCTGGCTAGGCTCGGGAATGTTGGGATTGGCGCCTTGCGATGCCTCTTCCGGGAGATCGGCAGAATCGCAGGCGCTCAGAAGGAGCAATAGCCCGGCGGCAAGCGGCAGGGCGCATTTGGCAAGAAATGTCATTTTTGCCTCAGGGTGGCAGTTTCTGAAGTATCAACGCGCGGGAACATCATCCGTTTCCCAGCCGAATCGCCGCGCCTTTACAAGGGCGCGCCATTCCCATAAATCCGCCGAAAGACAGCCGGACCCGCCGGCCTAGGAGCTTCACCATGGGTTACAGAGTCGCCGTCATCGGCGCGACCGGCAATGTCGGGCGCGAGATGCTCAATATCCTGGCCGAGCGGGAATTCCCCGCCGACGAGGTGATCCCGCTCGCCTCCAGCCGCTCCATCGGCGTGGAGGTGTCTTACGGCGATGCGCGCCTGAAATGCCGCGATCTGGAGAATTTCGACTTCCACGGCGTCGACTTCGCCCTGATGTCCGCGGGCTCCACCATCTCCAAGCAATGGTCGCCCAGGATCGGCTCAGCTGGCTGCGTGGTCATCGACAACTCCTCGTGCTGGCGCTACGACCCGGACGTGCCGCTGATCGTGCCGGAGGTGAATGCGGACGCCATTGCTGGCTTCACCAAGAAGAACATCATCGCCAATCCGAACTGCTCCACGGCGCAGCTCGTCGTCGTGCTGAAGCCGCTCCACGATGCGGCCAAGATCAAGCGCGTGGTGGTCTCGACCTACCAGTCCGTCTCCGGCGCCGGCAAGGAAGCGATGGACGAGCTGTGGAACCAGACCAAGGGCATCTTCGTCACCCAGCCGCCCGAACCCGACAAGTTCACCAAGCAGATCGCCTTCAACGTGATCCCACACATCGACGTCTTCCTCGACGATGGCTCAACCAAGGAAGAGTGGAAGATGATGGTCGAGACCAAGAAGATCCTCGACCCCAAGATCAAGCTCACGGCAACGTGCGTGCGGGTGCCGGTGTTCGTCGGCCACGCCGAGGCCGTCAATATCGAGTTCGAGACGGAACTCACCGCGAAGGCTGCGCGGCGCATCTTGCGCGATGCGCCCGGCGTACTCGTGGTCGATAAACGCGAGCCTGGCGGTTACGTGACGCCCGTCGAATGTGTCGGCGACTATGCGACCTACGTCTCGCGCATTCGCGACGACCAGACGGCGGACAACGCCCTGTCGCTATGGTGCGTGTCGGACAATCTGCGGAAAGGCGCAGCGCTGAACACGATCCAGATCGCCGAGACCATCATCGAGCGCAACCTGCTGAAGAAGGCCGCTTAACGGGGCTGCCGCACCATCGGCGTAATGATCGGCGAATCCCCGGCCTGGATCGTGCCGGTGATTTCGAAGCCGTGCCGCTGGTAGAGCGCCACGTTCCGCTGGCTTGTCGCTTCGAGATAAGCAGGAACCCGATCGGCGTCACAAATCGCGAGCGCGTGCCGGAGAAGTGCCGACCCGTGACCGCGCCCCTGCTGCGCCGGATCGGTACCGATAAGCGGTAAGTACCAGTGCGGCTCTTGCGGATGCGCCTCGCCCATCTGCTCGAGCACGTCGAGGACCGCTGCGCGATCGCCGACCGGCACTGAAGCCTCGATCAACGCCACGAGGGGTCCTTCGTCCGGCTCCACGCCGGGTGGAATCCATAGCGCGGCCGCGGAGCCTTCGATGTGGTGCGCCGTGCCGCAATCGAACGCAGCGCAACTGAAGGCGCGGACGAACGGCGGAAAGTGATCGAGATAGGCGGCAGGTTCCTTGTACGCCCAACGTGCGACCGGATCGCTGCTGAACGCAAGCGCGATCAGTGCCACGCATTTATCTGTGTCAGCGTGTGTTGCGGTCCTGACCTTGGCAGCGGTCATGCGATGGCGCTCCTAGGACTCACACCTCTTCCGACAAAGGCGCGAAGCTGTCGGTCTCCTCGTCGAGCGCCAGCACCGTGCCACTGCCGATATCGAAGTGAAGGCCGTGCAGACTAAGCAGGCCCTCGGCCTCGCGATCTTTCAGCGCCTCGAACGTGCGCAAGTTCGCGAGCGACTGGCGGATGCCGGCCAGCTCGAACGCGGTCTCCTGATCGAACGCCCCGACCTCGCTCTCCTTCACGTCAAGCCCGTCGAGCAGCGTCAGCCAGCGCCCGATGAAGCTCGTCTCGTCCGCCTTGCCCGCCAGCTTCTCGCGATACGCCGCCACGCCGCCGCAATGGGAATGACCCAGCACGATGATGTTCGGCACGTTGAGCACGGTTGCGGCGTACTCTACCGCGGCGCTGGTGCCGTGAAACTTGCCCTCCGGCTCGAACGGCGGGACGAGATTGGCGACATTGCGCATGATGAACAGCTCGCCCGGGCCCGCATCGAAGATCGCGGATACGTCCACACGAGAATCGCAGCAGGCGATGACCATGCCTGTGGGCGATTGGCCTAAGGCTGCGAGCTGGCGATACCGGCCTTTATCGGGCC
>NZ_JBPPND010000234.1:0-19259 GCF_051306395.1 Methyloceanibacter sp. | reverse complement strand
ATCCTGCTCGGTCTTTTTGCCATTCAGCACAGCGTCATGGCGCGCGCGGGATTTAAGCGCTGGTGGACGCGGATCGTGCCGAGCGCGGTAGAGCGCAGCACTTATGTGCTCTTGTCGAGCCTCGTATTGATCCTGTTGTTCTGGCTATGGAGGCCAATGCCTGACGTAATCTGGGCGGTAACCAACCCCATTGGCGCGGGCATTCTTACGGCGTTGTTCTGGATTGGTTGGGCTATCGTGTTGCTAAGCACGTTTTTGCTGAGTCACTTCGACCTTTTCGGATTGAAACAAGTGTATTCGCATTGGAGCGGAACCGAAGCCAAGTCGCCTGATTTCAGCACGCCTCTGTTCTATAGGTTTGTTCGCCACCCGATCTACTTAGGCTTCCTGCTCGCGTTTTGGGCAACGCCAGTTATGACGGTTGGCCATTTGCTGTTTGCCGTCGCTACCATGGGCTACGTGTTCATCGGCATCCTGCTGGAGGAACGTGATCTCGTTGCCGTCCACGGTGACGCATACGTTCAATACCGCCGACGCGTCTCCATGATCCTACCGATGCCTCCTAAGAAATAAATGTCGGCTCGTGGCACTAAGCGGACTTCTACAGAGCCGCTGACGATGTCTGCTTGCAGGCGTAAAGCTGACATCTCCGACTACGATGCAGTGTCAGCAAGGGCTTCCGCTGACGTAAGCAACCTGCACCTCCGGTACGGGCGAAGGGCGAAAAAATCATTTTACTACAATTACTTATTTTTGGATTGGTGGGCCCGGGAGGGCTCGAACCTCCAACCAGACGGTTATGAGCCGCCGGCTCTAACCAATTGAGCTACGGGCCCCCACGCGAAGGATAGTCAAAATCCCTTGTGTTTCGGGATGCTATTCGCGCCTCACAATTCCGCCTCATAGCAGATTCCTGATACGCCCAACACCGAACCCATCCCACCAATTGCGGAAATCTCTCAGACAATGACCCTTTCCTCTCCCCTGAAGCTCGTCTTCCCGGCGCTAGCCCTGCTCGCCTCCTTCCTCGCCTTCGAGGCGCCGGCCGCGCTGGCCGATACGCCCGACAAACGCACCATCTCGCTGTCTGCCACCGGCGCGGTGAAGACCACGCCCGACAAGGTAGACATCACCACCGGCGTCACCGCCGAGGGCCAGAGCGCGCGCGACGCGCTCGACAAGAATACGGAAGCGATGAGCAAGGTCGTGGCCGGGCTCAAAGAAGCCGGCATCGACCCGAAGGACATCCAGACCACGAATTTCTCCGTGTCGCCAATCTACGAGCAGAAGAAGCAAGGCCAGGCCGCCTTCATCACCGGCTACCGGGTGACCAACCAGGTCCATATCACCGTGCGCGACACCAAGAAGCTCGGCGAGATCTTGGACACGGTGGTGCGGCTCGGGGCCAATCAGATCGGCTCGATCGATTTCGGGGTATCGGAGCCCGAAGAGCTGAAGGACGAGGCGCGCAAGCAGGCCATGCGCAACGCCATCGCCGATGCGAAACTCTACGCGGAAACGGCCGGCGTCGAGCTCGGGCCCGTGCTGACCATCACCGAGGAGGACGGCGGCTATATCCCGCGCTATGCCGAGGCCGCAGCGCCCATGGCCATGGACAAGGCCGTGCCGATCGAGGCGGGGACCACGACGGTGCAGGTGCGGCTCCGAGTGACTTGGGAGCTGCGCTGACGCGGGAGGCTTCGCTGACGCGCCAGGGGAGCACACCCGCATGGGCCTGACGACGTATCCGTTCGGATTGCAAAGAGAAACGCTGCGCAGGCCGTTACGGCATGCGGACGATGTCGTTGCCTTCGCCCAGCACCACGACGGTCGGCCGGTAGTTACGCGCCTTTTCGGCCGGGATCTGGCAATAGGCGACGATGATGACCTTGTCGCCCTTCTGCACCAGACGGGCCGCGGCGCCATTCACGGCGATGTCCGCGGAGCCGCGCGGCGCCTCGATGGCGTAGGTGGTGAAGCGCGCGCCGGTGTTGATGTTCAGCACGTCCACCTGCTCATGCGGCAGGATGCCGGAGGCATCCAGCAGGTCGCGGTCGATGCCAATCGACCCCTCGTAATGCATGTCCGCGCCGGTCACCGTGGCCCGGTGCAGCTTGGCCTTCAACATGGTTAGGAACACGTGATCGCCCTTGGATTCCCAGCCGGCGCCCGCAGGCGCCCCATTGTTCTCACTTGGGATATAAGACAAGGCCCGCGATGTTGCAATGCAGCACTAGGATTCCCGGGACTTTCCGCCGCGGGTGCTGGAGTGAGCGTCCTTGTGGTCCTGCTTAGGCGAGCCGGGCTTGTGATAATAATCCTGGTCGCAGCGAGCCCATTGGTTCGCCTTACCCAAAGCTGAACGCATTTCGCGGTCTTTTCCGAAAATTGGCGGCAGCGCGCTGACCAGTTTCTTCAGGCGCCTCTGATAGGCAGGAGACAAGAGCCCGGAGCTTGTCGAGCCGGGCCGCAGCCTAACAGGAGGCCTCCAGCCATGTCTCATCGGGCCCTTTCGCCTGAGACCCAGCGCGTTCTCAAGAACCACGGGGTCATTGCGTATACGCCAAGCCGCATGCCGGCGATCTTCTCGTTCCTGCTCACCGGCGCGCTGTTTACCGCGGCGCTGCTGATGAGCTTCGGCCACGCGCTCGCCAACGATCGCGATGACGGCCGGTACTACTACGACCAGTATGCGCTGCCTTACGTGAAGGCATATGCGGCGCCGGGCACCTATGGGCGCTCGGACGACGGCGAATATTGGCGCGGCTCGCGCAACACCTACTAGCGCGCCCTCGCCGACGAAGAGGCCCCGCCCCGTCCCCCCGGGAGCGGGGCTTCTTTTTGCGCGCATGCGAGCGGCCCCGCGGAATTCGCAAAAATTCGCGGCAATTTGCGAGGTCCCTCCTAAGCTCGCGGTGACAGGGCGTATGGCAAGAGAGCGGGCATAATCGTTCCGCGGCGAGATCGTCTCGCGCCACCCCGGCCGGACCCCGCGGGCGACCCAAAGGAGACGTCAAACATGCTTCGCACCCTCATTGCCGCGATCGCCATCACCTTCTTTGCCGGCAGCGCTTGGGCCGTCGACGACGCCACGAGCGAGAACGACGCCATCCAGCTCGACCAGAACACCCAGCCCTACGAGCCCGGCTCATCCATGCAGAAGGCGCCCTCCACCCTCCCCGATCCGGGTGAGGCCCGCGAGATGGAAGAGAGCGACATCATCAACAACTAGCCCTCTCGATCCCTTTCCGTTCAGCGCCCTCGGAAGCCCACGCTTCCGGGGGCGTTTTTTAGGTCCGCAAGGCCCAGAGGCGCCGCGCGGTGGGCATGCCGCGCACGTGCATCCCGAGACTCTGAAGGCGATAGCTCTGGCCCGTCCCGGCGCGATCCGCCACCGTGTCCGACACCACGATCGGCTGCCCCAGCAGCTTCGACATGTCCTGATTGCGCGCGACCTCGTTCACGGCGCGGCCGATGACGCCGAATTTCAAGCGCTCCGCCGTGCCCGCATTGCCGAACACCACGTCGCCGAAATGCACGCCGATGCCGAAATCGATCTCCGCCGCGCGGGCGCACCCGTCCGCCTTCATCGCGGCAAGGCGGCTTTGCGCGCTCACCGCCACGCGCAGCGCCGCGCCGCAGGCCGCTTCCTCCCCCACCTCATCGGCGGGGAAGAACGCCAGGATCGCGTCGCCGACAATGTCGAGCACTTGCCCACCCTGCTCGATCACCGCGCCGGCGGCACAATCGAAATAGACGTTGAGCAAGTCCAGGAACCCCTCGACGGAAAGCTGATCGGCCAGCGCGGTCGAGTTGCGCAGATCCGAGTACCACAAGGCCGCGGCCAGCCGCTCGCCGTCGCCGCGCTTGATGGTGCCCGACAGGATCCGCCCCCCGACCAGGGGCCCGTGGAAGGTGTTGAGCGCATTTCGCGTGATCTGATCCTTGATGACGACGCGCAGCGCCAGCGCGAGCGGGGCCAGGACCTGGCGCATGGCGCAGACATGATCGTCGGTGAAGCCACCCGGGTCCTTGGTGGCCCACGTGGTGCCGAGCCCGTCATGACTCTCGGGGTGCAGCGGCGCCGTGCCGAAAGCCACGATCAGCGCCAGATAATCGGTGTGCCCGCCGTCACGCAGTTGCACCAGCAGCGGATAATTGTCGACGCAAGCATCGCGATCGAGCCGGGCGCGGAACTCGGTGCGCTGGTTGGACAGCATGAAATAGAACGGGCTCAGGCGGTAGACGGAGTTGTCCGCATCGAGATTCTCGAAATAGGCGACGTCGACGCCCGCCTCGTCCGTCCAGCTGATGCTCATGCCGTCGAACAGCGGATGGAGGATGCGGAAGCCCACATGCATGCGGGCGAGCGGCACGCCGGCCGCCACCAGCCGCTCCATGGCGGTCTCCACCAGGTTCGCCACCGGCATGTCGGCGATCCCTGAGGCGATGATGTCGGAGGCGAAATCGATCGGCTCGGGGCGGGTTCGGGTGTCGATATCAGTGTCGGTCATCTCGGTGTTGGTCATGGCGGCGACTATATCAGCGCTCCGCGTGGCGTCTTTACGACCAATCCGCCACATCGCGACTAATCCGCCACATGGGCCCCGCCCGGTGCAAAACCTTCGGGAACCCCTCGTCCCCCCGCACGTTAACGATTTGCGATGGAACAATTTCGAGGACTTCCAGGCATGACCGAGCGGGAACCCTCCAAGGGTGCCAACAAGGGTGACAACCGGCGCGCCGCGATGATTACCGTGGCAACCTTCGCCGCGCTGCTGCTCGCGGTCGGGCTCGCCACCTTCAGCGACCTCCCCCAAAATACCAGCCAGCCCACCTCCGCCGCAGCCCAGCCCTCGCTCCCCTTTGGGACGAAAGTGGCGGTCGAGACCGTGGACAACGGCCGCACCGTCCTGGTCCGCGTCGACGACCGCGGGCCGTATGCGGACGAGCGCGTCATCGACGTCTCCGAGGACGCGGCCCACAAGCTCGGCATGGTCGCGGACGGCGTGACGGACGTGAACGTCGCGCCGGTGCCCACCGATTCCATCGACGACCCGGCCGAGCCCATCGAATAGGAAGAGTTTTTATGGGCGCTACCGGCCTCTGGCCTATTTGAGCGCATTTTTATTTGCGCTACCGGCCTCTGGCCTGCTTGAGCGCGATTGTTCTCTCTCCATTCGTCATGCCCGGACTTGTTCCGGGCATCCAATCGGGCGAAGCAGCCTGTTGCGGACTCCCTATTGGATTGCCGGGACAAGCCCGGCAATGACGCGGGAGGGGCGGCATGACATTGGCCATCATGGCTGGCTGTCCGGCTGCGGCCGCAGCTGCGGCCCCAAGGCATGGAGCCGGCGCGCAAGATCTTTGCGCAGACGGTCCGCTTCCGCCTCGTCGTCGATCGACACCGGCTTCGCGTCCGCCTGCTCGACCGCGCTCCGGAACAGGGCGAAAGCGCGCGCCTCGTCCGGGCGATGACCCTCGGGTCCTGCCTTCGCACAGCAAGCTGTGCTTCTGTGCTTCGGCGAGGCAGGCAAGCCCGAGGGCAGGCTCCGGAATGTGAGGGTTGCTGGATCCCGGCCTTCGCCGGGATGAGCGTCAGGTGTCGAGGCGCCAGCCTTCGGCCAGGTCTTCAGGACCAGGGATTCAGTTGTCCAGGAAGCTTCGCAGTTTCCGCGACCGTGACGGGTCCCCCCGACCAAGTCGGGGGGCTTCGGCTTCAGCCTTTAGTTGTCGAGAAAACTCCGAAGTTTCCGCGACCGGCTCGGGTGTTTCAGCTTGCGGAGCGCCTCGGCCTCGATCCGGCGCGATCACCCGCGCGCGGCGGAGGCGCTGCGGCCGCGCCCCAACAGCATGAAGATATAAAACAGCCAGACGCCGACGGCCGAGACGGCCGCTGCGACATAGGTCCATGCGGCCGCGTCCAGCACCTTATCGACGCCTTCGATCTGGTCTGGGCCGATTAGCCTCTTGCGGATCAGGAGCTCTTTCGCGCGGGCGCTGGCGTTGAACTCGACAGGCAGCGTCAGCAGCGCGAAGAAGAACGAGGCGCCAAACAGGACGACGCCGATCCAGGTCAGCGTGTTCCATTGCAGCATGAGGCCCGCGACGAACGCCCAGGGCGCGATTTGCGAGGCGAGCTGCACGATCGGAACGATATAGGTGCGCGCCTCCATGGGGAAATAGTCCTCCGCATCCTGCAGCGCGTGGCCCGTCTCATGCGCGGCGATGCCGGCTGCGGCGACGCTCGGCGTGTAATAGACCTTCTGGCTGAGGCGCAGCACCTTGTCGCGCGGGTCATAGTGATCGGAGAGCACGCCCTCGGTGGACTCGATCTTGACGTCAGCCAAGCCTTGCGCGTCGAGCAACGCCCGCGCGACTTGCGCGCCCGTGACGCCGCTTGGCGTGGGGACTTGCGAATATCTGGCGACGTTCGCCTTGATGCGCGCCTGCGCATAGAGGCCGAGCAGGAGCCCCGGGCCGACAAACAGCCAAAACAGCGGATCCTCGAACATCGCCGACTCCCCGTGGACAGGACGGCGGAGCTTACGACGAAAGCGCCCGTCGTGCCCCGCGAAAGTGGGCACACCACTCGTCATTGCCGGACTTGTTCCGGCAGTAACTACCACCGTCCGCGATCACGAAGGCCGGTGATTACTGGATCGCCCGGTCAAGCCGGGCGATGACAAAAAGGAAAAGTGACTGGATCCCGGCTTTCGCCGGGATGACCCCCCGGGTCGAGCCTGGGGGCTAAAGGCTTGCTTAATTGTCGAGGAAACTCCGAAGTTTTCGCGACCGGCTCGGGTGCTTCAGCTTGCGGAGCGCCTTGGCCTCGATCTGGCGGATGCGTTCACGGGTGACCGAGAACTGCTGGCCGACCTCTTCCAAGGTGTGGTCGGTGTTCATGCCGATGCCGAACCGCATGCGCAGCACGCGCTCCTCGCGCGGCGTGAGGGACGCCAGCACCCGCGTCGTCGTCTCGCGCAAATTGGACTGGATCGCGGCGTCGATGGGGAGCACCGCGTTCTTGTCCTCGATGAAATCGCCGAGATATGAATCCTCCTCGTCGCCGATCGGCGTCTCGAGGCTGATGGGCTCCTTGGCGATCTTGAGGACCTTGCGCACCTTCTCCAGTGGCATGGCCAATTTCTCGGCGAGCTCTTCCGGCGTCGGCTCGCGGCCGATCTCGTGAAGCATCTGGCGCGACGTGCGCACGATCGTGTTGATGGTCTCGATCATGTGCACGGGGATGCGGATGGTGCGCGCCTGGTCCGCGATCGAGCGGGTGATCGCCTGGCGGATCCACCACGTGGCGTAGGTCGAGAACTTGTAGCCGCGGCGATATTCGAACTTATCGACCGCCTTCATCAGGCCGATGTTCCCTTCCTGGATGAGGTCGAGGAACTGAAGCCCGCGGTTCGTGTATTTCTTGGCGATGGAGATCACGAGACGCAAATTGGCCTCGACCATCTCCTTCTTCGCCTGGCGCGCCTCGCGCTCGCCCTTCTGCACGATATGCACGATGCGGCGGAACTCGGAGATCTCAAGGCCCGTCTCGGCGGCAAGCTGATGGATGGCGGAGCGGAGCTCCTTCACCAGCCCGCGCTCGTCGCGGATGAAATCGGCCCAGCCCTTTTTCTTGAGGCGGCCGACGCGGCGCAGCCAGTTGGGGTCAAGCTCGTTGCCCTGATACTCGCCGAGGAAGTCCTCGCGCGCGACGCCATAGCCTTCGGCGAGGCGCAGCAGGCGGCCTTCATAACCCATCAGCTTCTTGTTGATGTCGTAGAGCGTCTCGACCAGGGACTCGATGCGGTTGGTATTGAGCTGGAGCGACTTGACCTCGGTGACGATCTCGTCCTTCAGCGCCTTGTAGCGCTTCTCCTGGGACGAGGAGAGCGTGTCGTTCTTCAGCGCGCGTTCGACCAGCTGGTCCTGAAGGCGGCGGAGCTTCTTGTAGTTGGTGGCAACGAGGTCGAAGGTCTCGAGCACTTGCGGCTTGAGCTCGGCCTCCATGGCGGCGAGCGACAGCGAGTTCTCCAGATCGTCCTCGTCGTCCTCTTCCTCTTCGCCCTCTTTCTCCTCGCCTTCCTCGGCGGGCTTTTCCTCTTCCTCCGCCGGCTCCTCGCCGGGCAGCGGCTGGGAGGGAACGACCTTGGCGTCGGGGCCTTGATAGGTGGCTTCGAGATCGATGATGTCGCGGAGCAGAATCTTGCCTTCGTTCAGCTCGTCGCGCCAGATGATGATGGCCTGGAAGGTGAGCGGGCTTTCGCACAGGCCTGCGATCATGGCCTCGCGGCCGGCCTCGATGCGCTTGGCGATGGCGATCTCGCCTTCACGCGAGAGAAGCTCGACGGTGCCCATCTCGCGCAGATACATGCGCACGGGGTCGTCGGTACGCTCGGTGGGCTCCTTGGTGGCGGTCTCGGGCTTGGCGACGGCGGCTTGCGGAACCACGGCCTTGCCTTCGCCGTCCGCGCTCTCGGCCTCTTCGGCGTCGTCTGAATCGATGACGTTGATGCCCATGTCCGACAGCATGGACATGGTGTCCTCGATCTGCTCGGAGGAGACCTCCTCGGAGGGCAGCACCTCGTTCAGCTCGTCATAGGTCACGAAGCCGCGCGCCTTCGCCGTCTTGATCAGCTTCTTGACGGCCGCGTCGGACATGTCGAGCACCGGCCCGTCCTGGGACTGGGTCTCGGGCTCTTGCTCTTCGGCTTCAGCTGTCTTGGTTGCCATTCATATTACTCCGGGCCTTCCCCTTAAGGGGCGCCGCTCTCATGGTCGGGAGAGGGGGATAAGCCTCTCTCAATATCTGTAACTGTCTGGGGCGCCCCAGCGACGGCACGTCCCAGAAGCGATTAACGGGCACACCCTTAACCGTCAATTAAGCATGGCCCCGGCGAAGCGAGAGACGCTCTGCGTTTTTCGCCCAATTCGGGGCCGAAATGCCTCCTGTTAGAACATCCAGCCTGCAATAAAGGTCTCAGACTTATCGACGCGGGGCTCGCGCGCTTCAAACGTCGGATGGCCCAACCGGCACCGGCCGCACGCGACACCGGCCCACGCGGCCCTTGAGGGCAACTGCACGCGGCACGAACGCAACGCTTTTCCGCCTTTTGCGGGGTTTTTACATGGGTGCCCGCGCTATGGGCATGACTTGGCGAGGGGGACACCCCCTGTCAAGGCCGCAAAGTCCGTGCCAGTAAGCTTTTTTCCGTTCCTTTCCGCCCGTGAAACAGCCTGTCGGAGGGGTGCAAGTTCGGGGCCGGATCGGCGGGTCCGGAAGGAGGGGCTCAGGACCCAGTTTGGGGGACTCAGTTTGGGTTGCCCCCCTCACCCGCGGGGGAGGAGAGGTCAAAAGGCGCAGCAGGCTCCCTGCGGCGGGTCGCGCCGCCGGACCGTGGCCCCGCGCTTTACCGCCCGAACAGGCCGCCAAAGAGCCCCCGCCGCTTCTGCCGCGGCGGCGTCGAGGCCGTGGGGATATCGGTCGCGGTGTGATAGCCGGGCGGATCGGACCCCCGCACCACGACCTTGGCCGATGTCACGCCGCGGGCCTCGACCAACTGAAAGAGTGTTGCCGCGTTCGGCAGCGAGAGGCGGACGCAGCCGTGAGAGGCCGGGGTGCCGAGACCGGGATGGTTGGAGCCGTGAATGGCGTGGCCGCGCGTGGTGAAGAAGATCGAGTGCGGCATGCCGGCATTGTCCCACTCCTGGGAGTAGTGCATCCGCACCATGCGGAAGGCCGTGTAGGAGCCGGCCGGCGTCGAATATTTGCTGGCGCCGGTCGACACGGGCCAGCGGTACCGCACTTGGCCGTCGACCGTCACGGTCATGGTTTGGGTCGGTTTGTCGATGTGAATGAGCACGCCGGCGCGCGCCGTCTCCGGCGCGGCGATGAAGAAACATGCCGTAAGCAGCAGCACGACCAAAAGCCGAAGGCATCCCATTCCCCGTCGCTCCCTCCTTAGGAGACCAAGCACCGCACATTGTGGACGGGCTTGTCCCCTCAGGCGGAGTCAACTCTAACCCATAGCCGAAGGTTTCACGAACCTTGCCTAATGCCGCTTCTCGGTGCGGCGGCCCTTCGACAAGGGCTCCTTCTTGAGCCGGGCCAGCATCTCCTGGAAGCGCTTGTTGGCTTCGCCCTCGCCGGCGTCGTCCGCCTCGTGATGCTGGCCGATGCTCGCCACCTCCTGCTGGAGCGTGGTGAAGCGCTCGTACTCAGCCTCGGACATTTCCGCCAGGTGATTGGCGCTCTCGGCGATCTCCCGATTGAGGGTCGGCAGCGCCCGCCAGCGGTAGAGAACGCCGGTGAACTGCGCCTCCACGTCGCCTTGCGGCGTCTCGGGCTGGAGGAAGGCCACGCGCATGAACGGGCTCTCCCAGAAGAGCCGCTCCAGCACCTTGGCATGGGGTCCGTCGCGAAGCTGGGCGATCAAACCCTCGCGCGTTATGGCGGGATCCTCGAAGATCGCTTTGGTGACGCTCGCGAGCAGCGCGGCGAGCGGTTTGTCGCGCACCTCCACGCTCGCCACTTCTTCCGCGAAATGATCGAGCAGCCAGGGATGGTTGACGAGCGCAAGGATGACGATGGTAACAAAGCCGTAAGCGGTCGGCGGCGGCATCGCCTCGCGGCGCTCGGGCTTGGCGGGCGACCTGCCGCCTTTGCTTGCCCCGCGCCCGCGCGGGGTTTGCGGGCGCCACAGCTCGAACAGCCGGTTCTTGATCTCGCGGCGGTAATGCTCGCGGACCCGCATATTGCCGATCTCGCCGAGCAAATTCTCGACTCGCGCCTCGAAGGCGGCGCGGCGCTCGGGCGTATCGAGGACCATCGCCTGCTTCTCCCGCCGCCACAGCATGTCGATCAAGGGATGGGCGTTCTTCACACATTCGGCAAAGGCGCCCGGCCCTGCGCCGCGCACGAGATCGTCCGGGTCTTGGCCTTGCGGCAGGAAGGCGAAGCGGAAGGAATGGCCTTCGCGCAAAGCGGGGAGCATGCGGTCGACGGCGCGCGCGGCCGCCCCCTCGCCCGCCTTATCGCCGTCGAAGCAGATCACGGGCTCCGGGGCAAGCTGCCAAAGCTGCTCCATCTGCCGCTCGGTGAAGGCGGTGCCGAGCGTGGCAACGACATTCTTGAAGCCCGCCTGATGGAGCGCGATCACGTCCATATAGCCTTCGACCACAATCAGCTCGCCCTTCTCGAAGGCGGACGGACGGGCGCGGGCGAAGTTGTAGACCATCGAGCCTTTGTCGAAGAGGCGCGTCTCCGGCGAGTTTAGATATTTGGGCTGGGCGTCCGGCTCGAGAGCGCGGGCGCCGAAAGCGATCACGCGCGACTTCAGGTCGAGAATGGGAATGGCAAGCCGGTTGCGGAAGCGGTCGTAAGTGGGGCGTCCATCGTCCGGCTTGATTACGAGGCCTGCGTCCAGCAGCTGCGGCTCGGTGAAGCCACGTTCCAGCAGCGCGGCCTTGAGCCTGTCGCGGCCGCCCGGCGCGTAGCCGATGCGGAACTCACTGATGGTGTCGCGGGAGATGCCGCGGCCTTCCGCGTAGGCAAGCGCCTCGCGGCCGGCTTCCGACCGCAGAGCCTGGTCGAACAGCTTGGCGGCGGCTTCGAGCGCATCCATCAGCCCAAGCCGCTCCTTCACGGTGCGCTCATATTGGGGATCGGGGGCGGGCATGGGCACGCCCGCCTCGCCCGCCAACCGCTCCACGGCTTCCGGGAAGCTCAAGCCTTCCGTCTCCATGACGAAGGTGAAGATGTCGCCGTGCTTTGAGGAGGAGAAGCAGTGATAGAAGCCCTTCTGGTCGTTTACGGTGAAGGATGGCGTCTTCTCGCGGTTGAAGGGCGACAGGCCCTTCCACTCGCGCCCCGCCCGCTTGAGCTGCACGCGGCGCGAGACGACCTGGCTAACGGGGAGCCGGGCGCGGATCTCATCGAGGAACGAATCGGAGAACTTCATTTCAGCGACAGTGGGCCTTCAGGGTGGATGGCGCGAACCCGATTTCCGCGCTCATACCCATTATCCACCGAATGCGAACAAATTAGGAACTATGCGACGCACGCAGCCTTGTAATTCGCGGATGGCCGGGGCTGGAATTCGCGGATGGCCGGGGCTGGCCCGGCCATGACATAAGCGTGTAGGCTGAAAGCCGATGTTGGAGACAGTAGAGACGTTGAGATGGTGATCCTTCTCGTCATTGCGCTGGCGATCTTCGCCATCATCGCAATCGTGGTGTGGTGGCTGCTCGATATCGATCTCTCCGACATCGTCGCCTCCAGCGTCACCCCCATTGTCGGCATCTGCCTCATCTATTGGTACGGCACGCCGCTCGCCTGGGCCGGCGGGCTGTTGCTGCTCGCCATTGGCGCCTTCTCGCTCTATTTCCTGGTGAAGCGCCGCGCCGGGCCGCCGCTCTAAGCGCATAAGAAAAGCCGGGCAGCGCTTTAGCACCACCCGGCTCTCCAATCGTCGCGCACGTATGGACCTAACGGGTAATGCCCGTGCAGGTGCCGAACTGGGTGAAGCTCTTGCCGATCTGGGAGACCGATCCCGAATAGGCGCCGGTGGTCTTGTCCACGACCGCGGTCCAGGTCTGAAGGGCTCTGCGGCCATGAAGGATGAGAACCTTCTCGTCCTCGTAAACGTCGCCGGAATGCAACAGCCCCTCTCCGCCGAACAGGCCCGAGAACAGGTTCTTCTCCTTAACGTTGAGCTCGACGGCGGCCGGGAGATTGTTATCCTTGGCCGAAACCTTCTGGCAGCCGGCAGGCGTGCACGCATAGACCTCGGCGAGCTGGCAAGCGATGCCCGGCGCCGCCGGAGCCCCGGTCGGCACAAGGCAAAGAGCCGCAAGGAACGCCCACGGCGTAACCTTCGAAAGTCGCATCACATACTCCTATGATGTTTGGAGATCTCGATAGCGGGGCCCCCATGCTGCCCCGCACGCCGCCAAGCCACAAGGAAAATGCTCCAAGGACAAAGAGAAGCCGGGCGGCGCTTTCCGCACCGCCCGGCTTGGCCTCCTCGTGCAGCAAAGGCTGCTAGTAGACGATATTGCGGGCCGACTTGGTCCGGAGCTCGCCGCGATTGAGCACGGTCAGCATGGACGCGTTGGGACCGCAGGTGAGCATCACGCGCTCATCCTTGACGACGTCGAGATTGAAGATCTCGCCGGGATGCAGCGCCACGCGCACGCGCGTCGAAGCCTCGCCCCCGCCATTGGGCGACGTATCGAACACGACCGCGCTCACCGAGCATTTGCCGTTCTGGGGCTCGTAGTAAGCGATCATGCGCGAGGTGCCGACCGTCGCCAGGATCGGCTCGTTCGGGCCGACGGGACCGAGATTGGCGCGCGCGTCATCGGCGTGTGCAGTTTGTGTGACGGCGAGCGCGCTCAACGCGACCGCCGCAGCGATGGAAAGAAGTTTCAGGGTTCGCAGCAACATCGGTAGGCCTCCAATTTGACGATCATCAGCACGAATCGCTTCGTGCTGCACTGCAACGAACATAGTGTTGCAACGCGACAAATCTATGTTGCGGCGCAACGACAAACTGCCGCGTGTCCGGCTGCCGCACGTGTTCTCCGAAGAGTCGATTGGATTTGTTGATCGTGCACGGATGATGTGCGCTGTGCACACAAGATGTGCAGCAAGCGAGGCCGTTAACCGAGCTTCGCTTTGACGGCGCCGCTCGCTTTGCCGAAATCCATCTGTCCGGCGTAACGGCTTTTGAGCGCGGCCATGACCTTGCCCATGTCGCGCACGCTTTCCGCACCCGTCTCGGCGATCGCGTCGTCGATCGCTTTCGTCATGTCCGCGTCGGAGAGTTGCTTGGGAAGAAACTCGCGGATGATCGCGACCTCCTCGCCTTCCTGCTGGGCGAGCTCGGCGCGGCCGGCGTCGGCATAGATCTTCTGCGACTCCTCGCGCTGCTTGATCATCTTGGCGAGAAGCTCGAGCAGCTCAGCGTCGGTGGCTTGGCCGCTGCCCGACGTGCGCGCGGCGATGTCGCGGTCCTTGATGGCGGCAGCGACCAGCCGCAGCGTGGAGACACGGCGCGCATCACGCGCCTTGGTCGCAGCTTGCAAGGCGGCGTTGATGGTCTCGCGCATGGACTGTCTTATTGGGTGTTCAGGAAGGAAGCTCCCAACCTAATCGACGCCGCGATCCAGCGCAAGCGAATTTGCGAGCTTAAGGCGTTGTTTTAACAGGAAAATATTTGCTCTTGCGGATTGACCGCGTCACAGAGCTGACGTAAATAGCGCGACCAGAGGATGCGCGTCGCCTTGCGCGCAGGCCCTCGGATCCGACCGAACAGAGCGGGCCTTGGCCGCATAAAGCACGGCCGCCCATCGTTTGCCGATGACCGACGAACCCGACACTCCGGCCACGGAGGCCACTGCTTCGCGCGCGGGGACCATGCCGCCTTGGGCCGACGAGGCGCCGACGGCGCTGCTCGTGCTGGCCGACGGCACGGTGATCGAAGGCCAGGGCGCGGGCGCCACGGGCGTCGCCGTCGGTGAGGTCTGCTTCAACACGGCGATGACCGGCTATCAGGAGATCCTGACCGACCCGTCCTACACGGGGCAGATCATCACCTTCACCTTCCCGCATGTCGGCAATGTCGGCACGAATATCGAGGACATCGAGACATCGAACCTCGCCGCCTCGTCCGGCGTGCGCGGCTGCGTCCTGCGCGCTCCCATCACCGCGCCGTCGAACTGGCGCGCGGGCCAAGACTTCGACGCCTGGCTGAAGGCTCGCGGCATCATCGCCATCACCGGCGTGGATACCCGAGCGCTCACCGCCTTAATCCGCGACAAAGGCATGCCGCAGGCGGCGATCGCGCATGCCGCCGAAGGTAAATTCGACGTCGATGCGTTGAAGCGCGAGGCTGCCGGCTGGTCGGGCATGGTCGGGCTCGACCTCGCCAAGGACGTGACTTGCGGACAAAGCTACACTTGGGACGAGACGGCCTGGGAATGGGGCAAGGGCTACGGCCGCCAAGAGAGCCCGCGCTTCCACGTGGTTGCCATAGACTTCGGGCTGAAGCGCAACATCCTGCGCGAGCTGGCGCAAGCCGGCTGCAAGGTGACGGTGGTGCCGGCAACCACTTCGGCGCAAGAAATCCTGGAGCGTAACCCCGACGGCGTGTTCGTCTCCAACGGACCGGGCGATCCGGCGGCGACCGGCGAATACGCGGTGCCGGAGATCAAGAAGCTCGTGGAGTCCGGCGTGCCGACCTTCGGCATTTGTCTCGGACATCAGATGCTCGGCCTCGCGCTCGGCGGCACAACGAGCAAGATGCATCAAGGCCATCACGGCGCGAACCATCCGGTGAAGGACTTCACGACGCACAAGGTGGAGATCACCTCGATGAATCACGGCTTCGCCGTGGAGCGGGAAAGCCTGCCCGAGACGGTGGAGGAGACGCACGTCTCGCTGTTCGACGGCTCCAATGCCGGGCTGAAGCTCAAGGACAAGCCGGTGTTCTCGGTGCAGTACCACCCGGAAGCCTCGCCCGGCCCGCAGGACAGCCACTATCTCTTCACACGCTTCGTGGCGCTGATGGAAGAAGCCAAGAAGGAGAAGGCTTAGCGCCAGGCTTTGCCGACGGCGTCGGCCATGGTGGCGCCGCGCTGGCCGAGCGGCTTCTCCGGCGTTGTGGTGGTGTCTTCCGCGGTCTGATGCTCGAGCTCCGCATTGAGCTCGCCACCGACCAGAATGACGATCACGCTCATCCAAAGCCACATCATCAGGCCGATGGCTGCGCCGAGAGAGCCATAGGTCGCATCGTAATTGGCGAAGTTCGACAGATACCAGGAAAACAGCGCGGACCCTAAGAGCCAGGCGACCGTGGCGAACACGGCGCCCACGCTGAGCCAGCGCCAGCGCGCCCTCGCGCGGCTCGGTCCGTAGCGATAGAGCACCGAAAGCGCGACCAGCACGACCAACAATAGCGCCGGCCAGCGGAGCCATGACAAGATTAGGCCCATTTGCGTATCGAGGCCGACCCAGGCGAGCACCAGCGGCAGCACCACGATGGCGGAAAGCGCGAGAAGAACGCAGACAAGCGCACCGAGGGTGAAGGCGAAGGCGACGAGAGTGAGATGCACGAAGCCGCGCTTCTCCCGCTCGTCGTAGACGACGTTGAGGGAGTCGATGATCGCCTTCATGCCGGCATTGGCGCTCCACAACGCAAGACCAAGACCGAAGAGAAAGCCGAAGCTGAGCGAACTGTTGCTCGTCTCGGCGAGGCGGGTTACCTGCTCGCGCACGATATCGATGCCGGACGCGGGCATGACGCCGGACAGCAGCGAGAGCTGCTGATTGATCGTGACCGGATCGCTGTACAGGCCGTAGAGGGAGACAAGCGCGGTCACGGCTGGAAACAGCGCGAGCAACATATAGAAGACAGCGCCCGCGGCAACGGCGAGCAGCCGGTCCTCGCTGATCTGCGTGAAGACGCGATAGCCGACATCCATCCACCCCTTGGCCGGAATCTTGTGGGGCCCTGTCGCGCGCCGGCCGCGGCCCCGGTCGTGAGAGCGGGCATGCTGAACTTGCTCCGGCTCCTGCGAGGGCCGCGTCTCCATGGCGCCCGAACCTGTGTCCGGGGACTCTTCGGGGGCCTCCGCAGGCATGGGAGTTTCCTCCGGTGCATCCGCCGAATCGGCCGGCAGGTCCGTGCCCTTGTCTCGGCCCTTGTCGCGCGGCTTCTTCGGCTGCGGAAGGACGTAGCGGTCGAGCGCATAGGCCCCGCCGATTGCGCCGGAGGCAATCAACAGGTCGAGCCAAAGAGGCGTGTTTGCGCGGGGTTGGGATGCCATGGGGTCAAGATTACATGCGGGGTTTGAAAGGAAACTCACCAGGCGCCGCAAAGTTGCGAAAATATGCCGGTTTTCCGGCCTGGACCGGACGTGCTTCGCTTCCCTCACCGCGGAATCTGGTCTAAGACCTCCGCGGCCCCCGCCTTTCCCGTCCACAAAGCCGGGGCCAGAGTCCTAAATGCCCAAACGCGAAGACATAAAGTCCATCCTGATCATCGGGGCCGGACCGATCGTGATCGGCCAGGCCTGCGAGTTCGACTATTCCGGCACCCAAGCCTGCAAGGCCCTGAAGGAAGAGGGCTACCGGATCGTGCTGGTGAACTCGAACCAGGCCACGATCATGACGGACCCGGAGTTGGCCGACGCCACCTATATCGAGCCAATCACGCCGGAAGTGGTCGCCAAGATCATCGAGAAGGAACGGCCCGACGCGGTACTGCCCACCATGGGCGGGCAGACGGCGCTCAATACCGCGCTCAGCCTGGACCGCGCGGGCGTGTTGAAAGAGTTCGGCGTCGAGATGATCGGCGCACGCGCAGAGGTCATCGACAAGGCGGAAGACCGCGAATTGTTCCGCGAGGCGATGGAGAAGATCGGGTTGGAGACGCCGCGCTCACGGCTCGCCGACGCCGCCTCCCTGAAGCGCGCCGACCGCGAAACCTACAAGACCGAGATCGCGCGTATCGAGGCGGAGCACCCGGACGTGGAAGACCGCGCCAAGGCCCTGCTCGCCTTCGAGGTGGATTGGGCGCGGCACGAAAGCGACCGGCGCAGACGCTATGTGGAGAAGGGACTGATCGAAGCGCTCGAAGCGCTGCAGGACATCGGCTTGCCCGCGATCATCCGCCCGTCCTTTACGCTCGGCGGCACCGGCGGCGGCATCGCTTACAACCGCGAGGAGTTTCTGGAAATCATCGAGCGGGGACTCGACGCCTCACCTACCTGCGAGGTGCTGATCGAGGAATCGGTGATCGGCTGGAAGGAATATGAGATGGAGGTCGTCCGCGACAAGGACGACAACTGCATCATCATCTGCTCCATCGAGAATATCGACCCGATGGGCGTGCATACCGGCGACTCGATTACCGTGGCGCCGGCGCTGACGCTGACCGACAAAGAATATCAGATCATGCGCAACGCCTCGATCGCGGTGCTGCGCGAGATCGGCGTGGAGACCGGCGGCTCAAACGTGCAGTTCGCGGTCAACCCGGACGACGGACGGCTCATCATTATCGAGATGAACCCGCGCGTATCGCGCTCCTCGGCGCTTGCTTCCAAGGCGACCGGCTTCCCCATCGCCAAGATCGCCGCCAAGCTCGCCGTCGGCTACACGCTGGACGAGCTTTCCAACGACATTACCGGGGGCGTGACGCCCGCGAGCTTCGAGCCGACCATCGATTATGTGGTGACCAAGATCCCGCGTTTCGCTTTCGAGAAGTTCGCAGGGAGCGCCCCGACCTTGACCACGTCGATGAAATCGGTGGGCGAGGCCATGGGCATCGGCCGCACCTTCCAAGAGTCGCTGCAAAAGGCGCTCCGCTCCATGGAGACGGGGCTGGCGGGTCTCGATGACTTCCAGTTCGTTGGGCTCGGCCAAGGCGACGACAAGAACGTGATCCGCGAGGCGCTCGGCACGCCCTCGCCGGACCGGCTGCTGAAAGTCGCGCAAGCCTTGCGGCTCGGCTTCAGCCACGAGCAGATCTACGACAGCTGCCGTATTGATCCGTGGTTCATCCGCCAGATCCAGGACATCATCGACGCGGAGCTGCGCGTGCAGCAGCACGGCCTGCCGACGACGGCCTCACAATTCCGGGCACTGAAGCGACAAGGCTTCTCGGACGAGCGGCTGGCGACTTTGGCCAAGTTCGAACCGGCCGAGGTCGCAAAGCGGCGGAGCGATCTCGACGTGCACCCGGTCTTCAAGCGCATCGACACGTGCGCGGCCGAGTTCGCCTCGCCCACCGCGTATATGTATTCCACCTACGAGACAGGCTTTCCCGGCGGCGAAGCTTGCGAGGCGCGGCCCTCGGGCGCGGACAAGATCATTATTCTCGGCGGCGGCCCGAACCGCATCGGCCAAGGCATCGAGTTCGACTATTGCTGCTGTCACGCGGCGTTCTCGCTGTCGGCCGCGGGCTTCGAGACCATCATGATCAATTGCAATCCCGAAACCGTTTCCACCGACTACGACACGTCCGACCGGCTGTATTTCGAACCAGTGACACTCGAAGACGTGCTCGAGATCGTCGCCCGGGAAAAACCACTCGGTGTCATCGTGCAATTCGGAGGCCAGACGCCTCTCAAGCTCGCGCTGGCCCTGGAAGCAAACGGGGTTCCTGTGATCGGAACGTCGCCGGAGTCGATCGACATGGCCGAAGACAGGGAGCGGTTTCAGAAGCTGTTGCACAAGCTCGGCCTGCGCCAGC
>NZ_JBPPND010000233.1:0-5152 GCF_051306395.1 Methyloceanibacter sp. | reverse complement strand
AGATCACGCGCAAGGGATGCTTCGCTTTCCGCGCCGCGTCGATGGCGGCGTGCGCCGTCGCTAACGCCTGCGCGGTCGTCTCGACCACGAGGCAGCAGCCGCGCCGTCCGTCACGATGGGTGCGCTCGATCGCCTCCAGGCTCTTGCCGATCTGCTTGAACAGCTTATCGAGAGCGGCGGACTTTGCCTCGGGTGCGCCGTCCCACAGGAACACCACGGGGCGAAAGGCGGTCTCGCCGCGTTCGCGCTTCGGGCGCTTGGGCCGGGTGTGCGGATAAGGGATAAGGTCGAACGGGCGGGCGGCCTTGCGCCAGTCGGCGAAGACGCGGTTCGCGCCGGCGACGCTGTCCGGCTCGGTGTCGTCGGAGACGACGATGAGGCCGCTGGCGGTCTGCAACATGGCGGCGCGCTGCAGCGCGCAGCCGGCGGCGTAACGGAAGCCATAGAAAAAGTAGCCGTCGAGATCGCGGTCGACCGGGTCCTGCGGGTCCATGATGGTGAGCGTGCAGGGACCGTGCTTGCCGTCGAGGATGGCACGGAAGCGCTTCTCCCATTTGCCGGGCGCGTCCGGCGGGTCGCCGATCCTGACCGACATGTCGATGAAGCGCTCGGTGTTGAAGGGCAGCACCGCCTCGAACTCGGCACCCATCTTGAGCGCGGTCTCGGCCAAGATGATGTCGGAGCCGGAGGCCAGCGCGCCGTAGACGAAGCCAACGTTGTGCGCAACGAACAACGCCTCCGCGCGCGTTCGGATGGCGGCTTCGGTGGCGTCTTGAGCTTGCGCATCGAGCTCGGCGCCGCGAAACAGGTGGCCGGAGATCGCCGCCACATTGCGGGGGCGGAGCGCGTCGATAAGCACGTCGAGATTGCTGTCAATCATGGTGCCGATGCGGCGGAACTGAAGCACGGTAGAGGCCTTGGCGCCGTCGTCGGCGCCGCGTGCATCGCGCGCCTTGAGAAGCACGTCCTTGGCTTCACCGCCCCGGCCGACGATCAGGAGCGCTTCTGCAAGAGTGGCCAGCGGCCAGTAGTCTTGGGCGTCTTGCGGCACGGTCGCGGTGAGGAGCGCGGCGATCTTTCGGGCGGTCTTGGTGTCGCCTGCGCAGAGCGCCATGGTGGCGGCGTTGATGCCCGGGTAGTAGCCCTGCTTCGCCGCGTAGAGACGGTGATACGCCTCGAAGGACGCCTGCGATCGCTTGCGCCGCTCGTCCTTCGAGGTGGTTGCGAAGGCGCGCTCCTTGAGGAGCCGCGCATGCAGCGCCGCCACGTCTTCCACAAGCTGCGTTTCCCATTGGGCGTGGCGCGACGCCGGCGGCTCTGGCTCATCCTCGCCGAAGGCCTCGTCGACAAAGGGATCGCCGAGAATGCGGTCCATGGGCAGGAGCGGATTGCGGCGGGCCTTGCGCACGGCGTCTTCCAGGACGCTCAGATTGCCGTCCATGGGAAGCCCCGAGCGGCTCAGGAGATCGAGCGCGCCTTTGGCGTCGCCGCTGCGCGCCGCGGCCAACGCAGTGCGATGGTGCAATTCGGGGCTCGACGGGTAGTAGCGCAGGATGTCGAGACCGATATTGCGGGCGCGGATCAGATCGCCGCAAGCGATGGCGGCGTCGATGTCTTCGATGGTGCGCTCGAGCGCGGCGCGGCTCCGCGCGGTGCGCAGGCTCGCGAGCCGGCTGATGCGCTGATAATCGATGATCTCGATTTGCTGGCTGCGCGCCCCGGTGCGCAACAGGCCCGAGCGCTCCCACTCGTTCAGGCGCCGGCTGATGGTCTCGCGGGAGACGCCGAGATCTGCGGCGATGTCGCTTTGGGCGATGCGTTTCGGGAAACGGACGCGGTTGCCCTCGGCGATGCCGATATCCGCCGACAGCTCGACCAGCCAGTCGGCGAGAAGGAGGTCGGGAAATGTGTGCACTTTCTCATGCTGCTGGGTGAGGGCGGCAAGGAGGCGCTGCGAGCCGATGCGGATGAGGCGGGCGCGCAACACCGCGTCCTCGGCGATGAGATCGGACAGCAGCGACAGCGGCAGCGGCACGATGGCCGCGGGCGTCAGCGCAAAGGCCGAGGTGGTGCGCTTGGCAGATTTCGGCGCGAGGCCGTGCTCCAGCAGCTCCAACTCGCCGAAGATTTCGCCGTGGACGATGCGCTCGAAGCGGAACGCCCGCTTGCCGGATTGCGGCTTTAGCTCGACTTGCACCAGCGGATCGACATCGAGGCCGTCGCCGCCGTTCCGCGCGCCCAACAAAAAATAGACCGCGTCGGCGGCGTCGCCCGCCTGGAAGATGCACTCGCCGGCAGCCAATTTGCGCACGGCAAGGCGCGCGCGGCGCAATTGCGCGCGGGCGGCGTCGCTCGTTCCCCGCATCAGCGCGGATCTGGCGACCAGATCTTCGAGTGTCTCGTTCATGCTTGTCGGAGCGCGCGTCGGAAGCTTGGCCGGCAGGGCGGGAGGGTAGTCTATTTCGGCGACCCCCACCAACGCCTGCGCGGGATGAAGCGCAATATTCATGGTCATGCCCACACCGCACTGGCGAACGCCAACAGCAGGCGGTGCGCATGGGCGGGAGACAACAGCCCGCCGAGACCCGCAAGCGGCGAGACGGTTACAATGGCCGCGAAAAACGTCATCAGGAGATCGTCGAGCTGTTTCATAGGCCTAACCGCGCCGTCATCGAGCCTCAGACTGGCACGGGACGGGCGGGGCTTCTGTGAGGCTCGTCACAATGGGGAGCTGTAAAATGGGAGGGCTCTGGGGATGCCCCGTTCAGCGCTCCGCGGTGTCGTCCGGCATGCGCTCGATCTCGTCGATCTTGCCGCGCGTCGTGGCGATGTCCTCGCGCCACACATCTTTCTCCGGGAGCGCCTTTGCCATCTTCCGGGCGATCTCGAGCGCCTCTTGGTAGGCGGCGCGCGCCCCATCCCGGTCGCCGGCGCCCAGCTTGATGGCGCCGATCTTCTGGAGCACGACGTTGATGTCCGGCTGGCGCATGATGTTGTTTGGGTCGGCCGCGGCGATCTTGCGGAAGATCTCCAGGCTCTCCTTGTAGACGGCGAGCGCGCCTGCCTTGTCGCCGCCTGCCTGCTGCAGCGTGCCCATGGTGTTGAGGGCCAACGCGACGCCGCGCTGCCAGACGAGATTTCCTGGATCGAGTGAAGAAAGAGAGCGCGCGACCTTCACCCGCGCGTCCCAGGCCTCGCGCGCGCCGGAAACGTCTCCTAGGGTGATCTTCGCGTAGCCGAGACGATCCAGCGTGATGGCGATGTCCTCAAGCAAGATACTGTTATTGGGGTCGCGCTCGGCGAGGCGGCGGGTAATCTGCAGCGCCTCCTCTTGCGCGGCGAGCGCCGCATCATTGTCGCCGAGCGCCTGCTTCGCCTGTCCGACGAGGCTCGACATGGCGGCGACGTCGCGCTGCCAGGTGGTGTTGCCCGGGTCGATCCTCGCGAGGCGGCGGCGCATCTCCAAGCTCTCCTCGAAGGCTTGAAGCGCGCCTTGCGCATCATCGCTCTGAAGCTTCAAGTGCCCTATACGCTCCAAGGAGAGCGCCACAGCCCGCCGCCACTCAGTGTTGCTTTCGTCCGAGGCGGCGATGCGGCGGTCGAGCGCGAGCGCTTCGTCGCAGGCTTCGAGCGCGCTTTTCGCGTCGCCCGTGTCGCGCTTCAAGTCGCAGATTTTGCCGAGGGTGACGGGAACATGCCGGCCCCATTCGAACGCGCCGGTGTCGTCTTGCGCGAGACGCCGCCGGATCGCGAGGCTCTCCTCATAGACGCCGAGGGCGCCCTTCGTGTCGCCCGCTTGCGTCTTGAGGTCGCCGATGCGCTCGAGGTTCACGCCGACGTCGAGCTGAAATTGCGGAGTGTCCGGGTTACCCTCCGCGAGCGCCTCACGGATGTCGAGGCTCTCCTGGTAGGCTTCGAGCGCCGCGGCGCTGTTCCCCATGTCTCGCTTCACGTCGCCGACGTGGACGAGTACGACGGAGAGACGCCGCTTTGCGTGCTTGTCGCTTGGGTCTTCGGAGACCGCGCGCCGCGCGATGGCGAGTGCCGCCTCGGCGTTCTTCTGCGCGGCTTCGAGGTTGCCGGCGGCGAGATATGTCTGCGCGAACTCATCGAGCATGGCGATCTTGCTGCGCACCAGCTCGGGATTGTCCGGATCCGTCTCGGTGAGGCGCTCCACGGTGCTGCGGGCCTGGCCGAGAATCTTGTCGAGGCTCTCGACCCTGATCCCCTCCACGTCGCGCAAGCCCTGCGCGATCTGGAAGATCAAGCCGTTCACCGTGTCCTTGGCCGCGGCGAAGTTCCGCTCGGCGCGCTCCTGCTGGTAGCGGGCAACGATGCCCGCGGTCACCGCGCCGATGGCGAGCACGAAGAGCAGCACGGCGGCGCTCACCGCAAGGGTCAGCGCCCGGCGCTGCTGGCGCACCTCCTGCGAGAGGAGATCTTCCTTCGGCAGGCCGTGGATGGCGGCGGCGAAGTCGGCGCCAAGCTCGATGAAGCGCGCATTGCGCGGATCAGCGCCGTCACGGAAGGCGCGCAGATCCACCCATTTCGGCTCGGCGGCGAATTTTCCTCTGAGAGCTTCTGTCAGGGGCGTGTCCCCGGTCCATTTGAAATCGCCCGCCGCGTTGTCCCAGGAAAGGTCGCCGTCCGTGCAGCCGATAAAGAGTGTGTCGGGGCTCTTGTTCTTGAGCCAATACTCGATCTCCTTGCCGACCCAGGGAGAGGCGGCTGCCTCGGGGGAGGTGAGCAGAATGAGGTAGCGCGACTGGGACAGCGCCTGCTCGATCGACGGCCAAAGATGTGGCGTGGCCGAGAGGCTCGTGTCGTCGCGGAACACGCGCAAGCCGCGGCGCCGATACCACGGCTTGCCGAGCTTCTGGATCACCGCCTGAAGTGCTGCGGCAATCGGCTTGTCCTTGGCGTGGCTATAGGAAATGAAAGCGTCGTAGACGACCGGCACGCGCACTCTCCTGTTCGAACGAGAAGATTATAGAGGCTCATCCCGCAGGGGCCATGCCCCGGCGCGCCTCTTTGTGAGGGTGCTCACAATGCGCGTCCGCCCCGCGCCCTATCTCCCTTCTTGTCGAAGGGGACCCTAGCGCCTTCGGCCAACGAAAACCGACGTGAAAACCGAAATGTTCTGTTCGCGTCA
>NZ_JBPPND010000232.1:0-9428 GCF_051306395.1 Methyloceanibacter sp. | reverse complement strand
AAAACGGCGGCTTTCACGCCCTCAGAAAACGCATCCGCGCAAGCTATTTTTGGAACTCAACGAGTCGGCGAACGTTTGTTGGACACTGCAGCGGCATGGACTGTGCCGCCCATAAATTGCGGCGCAAACGTGGCGCCGAGTCATCAGTCAAACGAGTGATCGACGAATACCCAACAAAGGGAGAAGACCCAATGAATAGACTTCTCACAGGTACGGCGGTTGGCCTGCTCATGAGCATGACCCCCGCACTTGCTCAGGACACCGACCTTCCGGCCGACGAAGCGCAGACCCCTCCGGCCGCGTCGGAGGAGACGCTGCCGTCCGACATCGCGCCGCCGGAAATCATGCTGGATGAGCCGGCCGACCCGGCTGAGCCCATCCCGGACAGGTCGTCCGAGATTGCCCCGCCTGAGGACGAGGTCATGCCGCCTCTGCCGAAGGCGAGCGAGCTCGACGAACCGATGGACCATCCCCAGGAGGCGATCGAGGATTCGGCAGCTCTTGACCAGCCGATATTCGGCGCCAAGCAGGAGACCGATCAGTGGCTCACCAGCAATATGATCGGCCAGTCCGTGATGAACGCCGACAACGAAGCCATCGGCCACATCAACGACGTCGTCACCAACGAGAACGGCGAGATCGCCGCTGTGCTGATCGGCGTCGGCGGCTTCCTCGGCATCGGCGAGAAGGAGGTGGCCGTGCGTTACCAGGACCTCACGTTCAACCGCGACGAGGCGCAGAACGTGACCGTGGTGACACCTCTGAGCAGCGATATGCTTGCCTCGGCCCCCGACTATGAGCGCCTGAGCGAGCAGGCTGTCACCGTCGGCGAGAACAACAGCGTCATCGAGAAGGACGAGGAGCGGCTTCCGAGCGATCCCGGCATCAACTAAGCCGTGAGCGTTCGCGTGAAACAAGCCCGGTCTGCCGAACGGCAGGCCGGGCTTCTTTGTGCTCCGCTATGCCGGCTTGGCGATCATCAACCAGAAGATCGCGAGAACCGAAAGGAAGGCTGGCCAGCCGAGCCAGAACCACGCCCGCGACAATCGCCAATAGGTGTCGGGAAGCGCGGTCGCGCCTTCCTTCACAGCGGCGGAGGCGATGTCGCGCATGCGTATCTGTAGGACAACCACCGGCAACCAGCAGGCGGCAACGAGAGCGTAGAGGACGAGGCTTGCGACGATCCAGGTTTGCTCGAGGCGATAGCCCGCCACATGCACGAGCCATAGCCCGGTGACCGGTTGAGCGATGGCGGCGGTCGCCGTGAAGACGTAATCGGCGACAACGGCGATGCGGAGCGTGGCGGCGATACTTGCCGGCGCCTCGTGCCGCTCGGCCCGATAGAGGAAGAAGGCGATCCCTGCGCCGGTCCCGAGCAGAACCGCCGCGCCGACAAGGTGCAGGAATTTCAGCGCGAGATAGAGTGACATCGCCTACCGCTTCTCTTGAAAGGCCATGACCACGAGTGTCGCCCCCATCAACGGGACAATCTTGAGAAGCGCCCCGAACGGATCGAACCACAAGGCGGGCGCGACGACGCTGAGGCCGACCAAATAGACCGTACTGATGGCGAGTTGCAGCGCCCCTGCCCGCCGGACCCAGCCAGGAACCAGGAACAAGATGCCGGCGAGCACATCGACGGCGGCGCCCAAGGCTACCAGCGGCTGCGCTAGGGCGGGATCGACGCCAATATGCGCAAGGATGGTGCCTGCGAGCAGCGTCGTGCTCGGGCCAAGGGCGATGAGGCCCGAGAGAATCCAGAACACCGCCAGCGCCACTTGGAGGAACGGCACGGCGAAATAGGCACGGGCGTGCAACCGGTCTTGCATCGTTGCCGGCGTGCTCTGCAACGTCTCCGCAAAGGTCTTCACCGGGCCCGCGATCCGCGCGAAGCGCTCGCCGTCCACGATCCGGTCGTAGAGCATCTGGGTGAGCGAGGTGGTCCGGACCGCCGAGGCATGACCGATCCAGCCCGCCACGTCGCCGAAGCGCAGCAGGATGCGCAGCAGCGGTAGAGGCACGGCCAGCTCCCATGCCGGCGCAAAGCCGAGCCAGGCTCGCAAGCTTCGGAGAATGTCGCGCACGCTGAGTGCCTCGGGCCCGGCGGCGAACAGCGTTTCCCGCCGCACCGTTTCCCCCGTCACGAGCTTGACGATGCCGCGCGCCAGATCGTCCGCCGCGATCGGCTGGAAACGCTCCGTGGCCGGCCCCGGCAGCGGCAGGATGTAAGGCAGACCCGCGAGCCCGCGCATCAACGCCGTGCCGCCATAAGCGCCCGGTCCGATCACGAGCGACGGCTTGACGATGACCCAATCGAGATCGAGGGATGCCAATGCCGTATCGGCTTTTGCCTTGGATCTGGCATAGCCGCTCACCACGTCGCTCTCGGCACTCACCGCGGAGACATGGACGACACGGCGGACTCCGGTCTCCGTGCAAGCCTCGAATAGTGCGATCGTGGCATCGCCGTGAATGCGCTCGGCGTTATCCTTCACGGTGCCTTGCAAAATGCCGACGCAGTTCACCACGGCGTCGATGCCGCCCAGCCGCTCACGCCACTGGGACACGTCCGTGTCGCGATTGAAGTCGCAGGCAATCCAGTCGATGTCCGGAAAGATGCGCCGGCCAAAATCCAGATCTCGGCCCGCCCCCACGACGCTCACGCCTTCGCGTATCAGCGCGGTGACGACCTCTCGTCCGATGAATCCATAGGCGCCGGTGACGAGGCAGCGCATCAGCGGGGCGGCGCGCTACCGATCGAGCGCGAAAGCATGCGGGCCGTCAGAACGGGATCTCGTCGTCGAGCTCCTTGTTGAACGAGGCGTCGCCGCCTCCCAGCGGCTTGGTGCGGCCAAACTCGCCACCACCCCCGCCGCCGCTCTCGCCCATGCCGCCGCCCTCGCGCTGGCGGCCGTCGAGCATGGTGAGCGAGGAATTGAACCCTTGGAGCACGACCTCGGTGCTGTAGCGCTCCTGGCCCGACTGATCTTCCCATTTGCGGGTCTGGAGCGAGCCTTCGAGATACACCTTCGAGCCCTTGCGCAGATATTGCTCGGCGATACGCGCCAGCCCCTCGTTAAAGATGACCACGCGGTGCCACTCGGTCTTCTCGCGCCGCTCCCCGGTCGCTTTGTCGCGCCAGCTGTCGCTCGTCGCCACCCGCAAATTGACGATCGGCCGGCCGTCCTGCGTATGGCGGATTTCGGGATCGGCGCCGAGATTGCCGATGAGAATGACTTTATTGACCGATCCGGCCATGGTTTGGACCTCCCCGCGGGTAAGCGTTACATATGCCCTTCAGGGCAATCCGGCAGTCTAGGCTCACAAGCCGCGGCCTTCCAGGCAACTCCCTGCCGGTGCCCGACCTGTCCACAAGCTCCACAAGCCAGAGCGTCTCCTTTTATGTACCTGCTTTGTTCTTATTCGTCCACTATGTCGCCCTCTTGTGGTTTCAAGGCGTGGGCCCTATGGCTAAGACAAGAACACGAAGCGATTTCATTGGCGGCGCCTCCCCAGCGCGGGATGGTGCTGACCTGAAACCCAGGACGAAGGGGAACATGCAGCGGTCCGTCGATCAGCAGCACGCATCAGGACGCCGGAAGGCAAAACGGCGCGATCCACGCGTCAAGTATTTTGGCTTCACCGCCATGCAGTGGCCGTTCATCGCCACGCTGGTGGGCAATTGGCTCTTCGCGGCAGCCTTCTTCGCAGCTGCGAAATACTTCTGGACGTGGACGCCGGAGGCCTGGGGCATTGCCGATCGCCTCGCTTTGGTCATCAAGGACGCCGTCGTCGCTCTGGTGCCGGGCATCATCGGCATTTGCATCGTTGCCGCGCAGCGGCTCGATCCGTCGATGTTTGTCGGCCGCGTGCCCAAAGCCAATTCGCCGGTCGACATCAACAACCGGTTCATCCTCAACACGTTCGAGCAGTTCACCGCGTGGTTCATCGCCAATGCGGGCTTGGCCATGTACTGCCCGATCGAGGAGGCGCGCACGCTGCCGATCCTCACGGCGCTGTTCGTTTTGGGCCGCATCCTGTTCTGGATCGGCTACCACAAGAACCCTTATTTGCGCGCTTTCGGCTTCGGCCTCACCTTCTATCCGACGGTGGCGGCCTTCGCCTGGCTCATGCTGATCATGATCTTCGGCATCCGCGTGCCGCTTTAGCCGCTATCTCCCCTGCTGCCATTGCAGGATCGCCTCGCTCGGCCACACGAACATGATGACGTTCAGGGTGAGGCCGTCGCGGATCATGACGCCGACGAACACCTCGAGCGCGACGGCGATCAGAACCGTGACCCAGACGGGCAGCCACGCGGCGAGAAAGAATCCGGCGATCATGAAAAGAATGTCGCTCACCGAGTTGAGCACGCTGTCGCCGTAATAATCGAGCGAGACGGTCATCTCCCGGTAGTGGTTGATGACGAAGTCGGTGTTCTCGGCCACCTCCCAGGTCGCTTCCACCAGGACCGCCAGGATCAGCCGAAGGCCGAAAGAACTGCGCGGGGCGATCAGCCAGAACAGCCCATAGAACAGACAGCCGTGGATGATGTGGGAGGGCGTGTACCAGTCGAAGATGTGCTGGGAATTTTCCGCGCTGACCACATCGAAATGCCAGAGTTTCACATACCCGCATTTGCAGATGAGCGGATGGCCCATGGCGTAGAGGACTGCGCCGGCGATCAGAATAATGCCGGCGACGATGGCGATCTGGGTGCGGGTCATGGTGCGGCTCATGGTCATGTATTTCTCTATGGGCTGAGAATCGCGGCGGCGCCATCGGTTATGCTGGAATCGTCGCGCGGATTCGAGCAGAGACGGGAGAGGCAATGACTCAAGACGAGGCGCTGGCGCTGCTCAGGACCGGGGCCAGCATCTTCCTCACCGGCCGGCCCGGCAGCGGCAAGACCCATACGGTCAACCGCTATCTCAAGGAGTTGGCGCAAGCCGGCGTCGATTACGCCTACACCGCCTCGACCGGTATCGCCGCGACCCATGGGCACGGCGTCACCATCCATGCCTGGAGCGGCATCGGCGTGCGCGAGACGCTGACACGGCGCGATTTGGATACCATCGCCGCCAATCGCCGGGTCGCGGGGCGCATTGAGAAGACCAACGTCCTGATCATCGATGAGATCTCGATGCTGCCGGCGCAGTCCCTGACCCTCGTGGACACGGTCTGCCGTCACATCCGGGGGACGCCCGCCCCCTTCGGTGGTCTCCAAGTGGTCCTGGTCGGCGACTTCTTTCAGCTGCCGCCGGTGACGCGCCGGCGCCCGGACGCGGGGCTCCTGGACTTCGGCGGCGATGGCGACGGCTTCGGCGCGGTGTTCGCCCATGGCTCGTCGGCCTGGCGCGATCTCGATCCCACGGTCTGCTACCTGTCGGAGCAGCACCGGCAAGACGACCAGCCCTTTCTCGACGTGCTCGACGCCATCCGCGCCAATGCCTGCACCGGCATCCATCGGGAACGGCTCGCCGCGCGCATGGTCGACCGCGATCAGCTACCGGCCAGCCGCACGCGGCTGTTCACCCATAATGCGGCGGTGGACGACATCAACCGGCAGCAATTGGCCAAGCTCGGCGGCGAGACCCGCAGCTTCGCCATGACCGCCAAGGGGGCGCCGCCCGCGATCGAGACGCTGAAGCGCGGCTGCCTCTCGCCGGACATGTTGGCGGTGAAGCCCGATGCCGTCGTGATGTTCACCAAGAACGATCCGGCCGGGCGCTACGTGAACGGCACGCTCGGGCTCGTGGAGGATTTCGATCCCGAATCAGGCGCGCCGGTCGTGCGCACGAAAGCCGGCAAGCGCATCGTGGCCGAGCCCGTCACCTGGAAGATCGAGGAGAACGGCAAGGAGCGCGCGAGCGTGACGCAAGTTCCGCTGCGGCTCGCCTGGGCCATCACCGTGCATAAGAGCCAGGGCATGTCGCTGGACGCCGCCGTCATCGATCTCTCCCGCGCCTTCGAATACGGCCAGGGCTATGTGGCGCTGTCGCGCTTACGAAAGCTTTCGGGCCTGCATCTGCTGGGCCTCAACGAGCGGGCCTTGCGCGTGCATCCGCAAGCCATCGAGACGGACGCCGCGTTCCGCGCGGCTTCGGAGCACGCCCTCGATACCTTGGCGCGCCTTGGTCCGACGGACCTCGCCGAGCGCCAGGCGGCATTCCTGGAGGATTGCGGCGGCCGCCAAGCCGAAGCCGCGCAGTCCAAGAGCTACGACGTCGCCACCATGCGCCAGAGCCACGGCAAAGCCTATGCGCCCTGGACCGAGGGCGAGGAGCGGGATTTGCGCCGCCGCCACCAGGCGGGCGAGAGCGTGGGCGCCATCGCCGCCGAGCTGGGCCGCAAGCCCGGCGCCATAAGGTCGCGCCTCAAAAAGCTGGCGCTGATCTAGCGCCGCCTCTCCCGCGCATTTGGGCCTCTTGTGGGCCGTCTGAGAGCCAGCTAAGCCTTGCGGTCAGGCCCTCGTCCCCCGACATTGCTAACGGCATGACCTCCAAATCCATCTCCATCCGCGGCGCGCGGGAGCACAACCTCAAGAACGTGTCGCTGGACCTGCCCCGCGAGCAGCTCGTGGTGATCACCGGGTTGTCCGGTTCCGGCAAATCCTCGCTCGCCTTCGACACCATCTATGCCGAGGGCCAGCGGCGCTATGTGGAATCGCTGTCGGCCTACGCGCGCCAGTTCCTCGACATGATGCAGAAGCCGGACGTGGACCATATCGAGGGTCTGTCGCCCGCCATCTCCATCGAGCAGAAGACCACCTCGAAGAACCCGCGCTCCACGGTCGGCACGGTCACGGAGATCTACGACTATATGCGCCTGTTGTGGGCGCGGGTCGGCATCCCCTACTCGCCCGCGACGGGCTTGCCCATCGAGAGCCAAACCGTGAGCCAGATGGTGGACCGGGTGCTGGAGCTGCCGGAAGGCACGCGGCTCTATCTGCTGGCGCCCATCGCGCGGGGCCGCAAGGGCGAGTACCGCAAGGAGCTGGCCGAACTCCTGAAGAAGGGCTTCCAGCGGGTCAAGATCGACAACGCCTTCCACGAGATTTCCGAGGCCCCGGCGCTCGACAAGAAGATCAAGCATGACATCGACGTTGTGGTGGACCGGGTGGTGGTGCGCACGGACATCGCCGCGCGGCTCGCGGACTCGCTCGAGACGGCGCTGGGCCTAAGCGACGGCATCGCCATCGCCGAATTCGCCGACGCGCCGGCCAAGCCCGCGAAGGGCGCCGCCGAGCGCATCATCTTCTCGGCGAAGTTCGCCTGCCCCGTCTCCGGCTTCACCATCGAGGAGATCGAGCCGCGACTGTTCTCGTTCAACAATCCCTACGGCGCGTGTCCCGAATGCGACGGGCTCGGCACTGAGCTGTTCTTCGAGCCGGAACTCGTGGTGCCCAACGAGACCTTGAGTCTTTCGCGCGGCGCCATCGCGCCGTGGACGCGCACGAGCGCGACCTCGCCTTACTACCAGCAGACCTTGGAGTCGCTCGCCAAGCACTACCGTCAGCCCATGACCAGACCGTGGAAGGACCTGCCCGAAGATTTCCGCGAGATCGTGCTCTACGGCTCCGACGAGGAGGAGATCGAGTTCACCTATGACGACGGCGTGCGGCACTACTCCACGGAGAAGCCGTTCGAAGGCGTCATCACCAATATCGAGCGGCGCTGGCGCGAGACGGAGTCCAACTGGGTGCGCGAGGAGCTGGAGCGCTACCAGTCGGACCAGCCCTGCGAGGCCTGCACCGGCTATCGCCTGAAGCCGCAAGCGCTCGCGGTGAAGATCGCAGGCCTCCATATCGGCCAAGTCACGGACATGTCGATCCGCGAAGCGAAGACCTGGTTCGATACCCTGCCCGAGCACCTCACCGCGAAGCAGAACGAGATCGCCGCGCGCATCCTGAAAGAGATCCGCGAGCGGCTGACCTTCCTCAACGACGTGGGCCTCGAATATCTCACTCTGTCGCGCGCCTCCGGCACGCTGTCCGGCGGCGAGAGCCAGCGCATCCGCCTCGCCTCGCAGATCGGGTCTGGCCTGACCGGCGTGCTCTACGTGCTGGACGAGCCCTCCATCGGCCTTCATCAGCGCGACAACGCGCGCCTGCTCGAAACCCTGAAGGCCTTACGCGATCTCGGCAACTCGGTGATCGTGGTCGAACACGACGAGGAGGCGATCCTCGAAGCGGACTATGTGGTCGATATGGGCCCGGGCGCCGGCGTGCATGGCGGCGCGGTGGTGGCCGAAGGCAGCCCCGAGCAGGTGATGCAGAATCCGGACAGCCTCACCGGCCAATATCTCACCGGCTTCAAACAGATCCCGCTCCCCAAAGAACGCCGTAGGCCTAAGAAGGGCCGCGCGATCAAGGTCGTCGGCGCCTCCGAAAACAACCTCAAGGACATCGACGTCCAGATCCCGCTCGGCCTGTTCACGGCCGTCACCGGCGTCTCGGGCGGCGGCAAGTCCACCTTCCTCGTCGAGACGCTCTACCGCGCCGTGGCCCGCAAGCTGAACAATGCGCGCGAGCTCCCCGGCGCGCACGAGACCATCGAGGGCCTGGAGCATCTCGACAAGGTCATCGACATCGACCAGTCTCCCATCGGCCGCACGCCGCGCTCCAACCCGGCGACCTATACGGGCGCCTTCACGCCCATCCGCGAATGGTTCGCCGAGCTGCCGGAAGCAAAGACGCGCGGCTACAAGCCCGGGCGCTTCTCGTTCAACGTCAAGGGCGGGCGCTGCGAGGCCTGCCAGGGCGACGGCGTCATCAAGATCGAGATGCATTTCCTCCCCGACATCTACGTCACCTGCGACGTGTGCAAGGGCAAGCGCTACGACCGCGAGACGCTGGAGATCAAGTTTAAGGGCAAGTCGATCGCCGACGTGCTCGACATGACCGTCGAGGAAGCGGCCGAGCTGTTCAAGGCTGTCCCCTCGGTGCGCGACAAGCTCGAGACTCTAAAACGAGTTGGCCTAAGCTACATCCATGTGGGCCAGCAGGCGACGACGCTGTCCGGCGGCGAGGCGCAGCGCATCAAGCTCTCCAAGGAGCTGTCGAAGCGCGCCACGGGCCGCACGCTCTATATCCTCGACGAGCCGACCACGGGGCTCCACTTCCACGATGTGGCGAAGCTGCTCGAGGTGCTGCACGAGCTGGTGGACCAGGGCAACACGGTGATCGTCATCGAGCACAATCTGGAGGTGATCAAGACCGCGGACCATATCGTCGACCTCGGCCCCGAAGGCGGCGATGCCGGCGGCCGCGTGGTGGCGACCGGCACGCCCGAGGAGGTCGCGCAAGTCGCGGAGAGCTATACCGGCCACTACCTCAAGCAGCTGCTCGACCGGCGTGGCTCAAGCGCGCGCGGCAAGCGCCCGGCCAAGGCCGAAGCTGCGGAGTGAGTCACCTATTTGCCTTGTTG
>NZ_JBPPND010000231.1:0-8121 GCF_051306395.1 Methyloceanibacter sp. | reverse complement strand
TGAGTTCAGGGTAGCTAGGGGGCGATCCAAAGCGATTTTTTATCCGTCAATTCGAGATCTAGGGACGAAACCGTATGAACGTTCAGTCGAAGATTGCGCCCACCACGAACAAGAAGGTTCTGGCGTTCGTGGAAGAAGCAAAAGAACTTTTCAAGCCGGACTCCGTCTATTGGTGCGACGGCTCCAAGGAAGAGTATCAGGCGATGCTGAAGGCGCTGGTCGACGGCGGAACGGCGATTCGGCTCAACGAAGATAAGCGCCCCAACTCCATTCTCGTCCGCTCCGATCCCAAGGACGTCGCCCGCGTCGAGGACCAGACCTATATCTGCTCCGAGAAGAAGGAAGACGCCGGCCCGACCAACAACTGGGCCGATCCCGCCGAGATGAAAGAGACGCTGAGGAAGATTTACGACGGCGCCATGCAGGGCCGCACCATGTATGTGGTGCCCTATTCCATGGGCCCGGTCGGCTCGCCCATCGCCGGCATCGGCGTCATGGTTACGGACTCGGCCTACGCCGTCGCCAACATGCACATCATGACTCGCGTGGGCGACAAGGTGTGGAAGGCGCTCGGCGATTCGGAAGATTTCGTGCGCGGCATGCACACGGTCGGCGCGCCGCTCACCTCGCAGACCCAGGCCGACGTGCCGTGGCCGTGCAACGCGACCAAGTACATCTCGCATTTCCCCGAGACGCGCGAAATCTGGTCCTACGGCTCCGGCTATGGCGGCAACGCGCTGCTCGGCAAGAAATGCCATGCGCTGCGCATCGCGTCGGTAAAGGCGCGCGACGAAGGCTGGATGGCCGAGCACATGCTCATCCTTAAGCTCACCAATCCTGAAGGCGAATCGAAATTCATCGCCGCCGCCTTCCCGAGCGCATGCGGCAAGACCAACCTCGCAATGCTCAACCCGACGATCAAGGGCTGGAAGGCCGAGACCATCGGCGACGATATCTGCTGGATGAAGTTCGGCGAGGACGGACGTCTTTACGCGATCAACCCGGAGACCGGGTTCTTCGGTGTGGCGCCCGGCACCTCCGATCATTCCAACTACAACGCCATGCGCACGCTGGATGCGAACTGCATCTACTCCAACGTCGCGCTCACCGATGATGGCGATGTGTGGTGGGAAGAAATGACGAAGGAGCCGCCGGCCCACACCGTGGATTGGCTGCGTCGCTCCTGGACGCCGGACGCCGGACGCCCGGCAGCGCATCCCAACTCGCGCTTCACCGCCCCCGCCGGCCAGTGCCCGGTTATCGCGCCGGAATGGGAGGACCCCAAGGGCGTACCGATCGACGCCATCCTGTTCGGTGGCCGCCGCGCCTCGGTCGTGCCGCTCGTCACCGAAGCGGAAGACTGGAAACAGGGCACGTTCCTCGGCTCCATCATGGCCTCGGAGAAGACCGCCGCCGCTGCGGACGCAAAGGGCGATATTCGCCGAGACCCGATGGCCATGCTGCCCTTCTGCGGCTACCACATGGGCGACTATTTCGCCCATTGGCTGAAAATCGGCGAGAAGGGCGGCGATAAGATGCCGAAGATCTTCTACGTGAACTGGTTCCGGAAGAGCCCCGAGGGCAAGTTCCTGTGGCCGGGCTTCGCTGAGAACTCCCGCGTGCTGAAGTGGATCTTCGAGCGCTGCGACGGCACGGCGGAGGCCATCGACACGCCGATCGGCAAGGTGCCGGCGGAGGGCGCGCTCGACACCGATGGCCTCGATGTCGGCGAGGCCGACCTCAAAGAGCTGCTCAGGGTCGACACGGAAGGCTGGAAGTCCGAGATTCCCTCGATCAAGGAGCACTACGAGACCTTCGGCGACAAGCTGCCGGGCGGCTTGAAGGAAGAACTCGGCGAGCTCGAGAAGCGTCTCGCCTAGCCTCGCGGTGCCGGCGAAAGCCGGTAGCCAGCGTCAATCTTATCTCATGGCCGGGCGGCAGTGCCCGGCCATGAGTCTTTCAGGCTGGGAGCAACGCTCTTGCCGCGCTGCGCGCTTCGCCTTAGGCAACTCCGCATGAGCAAGGGACACAGCATCGTCGCGGCGGGGCATGAGCTGACCGTCTCCGCGGCCGCCGAGATTCTCGCCGACGGTGGCAACGCCTTCGACGCGGGCGTGGCGGCGGTATGCATGGCGTTCGTGGCCGAAGCCGTGTTCTGCTCGCCGGGCGGCGGCGGCTTTCTCATGGCGCGCCAGGCGGGCAGCCATAAAGTCAAGCTGTTCGATTTCTTCGTGGAGACGCCGCTGAAACGGCGCAAGGCCGACGAGGTCTCGTTCTTTCCCATCGAGGCCAATTTCGGGCCCGCCACTCAGGAGTTCCATATCGGGCTGGGGTCGAGCGCGACGCCCGGCATGGCGCCGGGACTTTTCGCCATGCATGAGGCGCTGGGCAGGCTGCCGATGAAGCGCCTGGTGGAGCCCGCCGTGGAGGCCGCGCGCAAAGGCTTTCCGCTCACCGCGTTCCAAGCCTATCTCTTCACCGTTATCGCGCCCATCCTGCAAGAGAGCGAAGGGACGCGTGCCATTTTCGCGCCGGACGGCAAGCTGCTCGAAGCGGGCGACACCTTCCGCAACGAAGGGCTGGCCGAGACGCTTTCGTGGCTGGCCGAAGACGGTGCGCGGCTTTTCACAGACGGAGACGTGGGACGGGCCATTGCCGCGCAGTCGCGCGACCGCGGCGGTCATCTCACGATGGAGGACTTGACGCGCTACCGCGCCGAGCTGCGCGAGCCGCTGCTGTGGCGTTACGGCAAGGCGACCGTCGCGCTCAACCCGCCGCCATCGGCCGGCGGTGCGCTGATCGCCTTCGGGCTCGCTTATCTCGAAGCGTTGGCCGCGTCGGGCGAAGCGATCGATGCGCGCGCACTGCACGCCGCCATGGCCGCCACCAACGAGGCGCGGGCGCGGCACGGCGAAGGACTGGCGGAGCGTCTCGCGGGCGGCGTACTGGCGGAGGAAATTCGCAAGGCCGCGCGGCACCCACAAGCCTATCGCGGCACGACCCATATCAGCGTCATCGATGGCGACGGCAACGCCGCCTCCGTCAGCCTCTCCAACGGCGAGGGCAACGGCTTCATCGTCGGGCAGCACGGCTTCATGCTGAACAACATGCTGGGCGAGGAAGACCTTTGCGAGCATGACAACTGGCGCGAAGGCGTGCGGCTTTCTTCCATGATGGCGCCCACCATCATCATGGAGCCGGACGGCACGGTAACCGCGCTCGGCACCGGCGGCTCGAACCGCATCCGCACCGCTATCCTGCAAGTGACGGTCAATCTGTTGGTGCACGGCATGCGCGTCGAGGACGCGGTGACCGCGCCCCGCATTCACGTGGAGCGCGACGGGACCACGAGCTTCGAGCCGGGCCTGCTGGAAGACATGGAGACCGCGCTGCGCGCACTTGGCGAGAAAGCCCGCGCCTGGCCGGCGCAGAACCTGTTTTTCGGCGGCGTGCATGCCGCGCGCTGGCACGAGAAGCGGGGCGTGGAAGGCGCCGGCGATCCCCGCAGGCAGGGCACGGCGCGGACGGTCTGAGTTGGGCCTGTGTCGTAAAAGGCCAAGCGTGCGCCGCTAATTGACAACAGGTCCGGCGTGGCGGGCGCGATGATGATCTTCGCCCGAAAGCCGGGGAAGCGATAAGGGGACCCTCATGCAGAACGCCGTCGCCATCTATCATGTGGCTTTCGAGGATACCGGCACACTCGGGCCCGTGCTCGACGAGCGCGGAGTGGGCCTCAATTATCTACAAGCCGGCGTCGACGACCTGACCCCCGCGCTGGGCGCCGATCTCGTTCTGGTGCTCGGCGGGCCCATCGGCATTTACGAGATCGACCGCTACCCGTTTCTCAAAGACGAACTCGCCATCGTCGAGAAGGTGGTCAAGAAGGGCACGCCCGTGGTGGGTATCTGCCTCGGCGCACAGGCGCTCGCCGCCGTGCTCGCCGCGCGCGTCTATCCCGGCCCGCAAGCCGAGCTCGGCTGGGACGAGCTGATCTTGACCGACGAGGGCAAGGCCTCGCCGCTTGGCGTTTTGGAAGGCTTGCGCGTGCTCAACTGGCATGGCGACACCTTCGATCTCCCGTCAGGCGCCACGCGTCTCGCCTCGACCCCGCTCACGCCGAACCAGGCCTTCACCTACGGCTCGAATGTGCTGGCGCTGCAGTTCCACGTGGAGCTGGCGCAGCACAACATGGAGCGCTGGCTGATCGGCCACACGCTGGAGCTCGCCAAGAACAAGGTCGATCTGGCGCGGATGCGCGAGAACACCGCGCGCTACGCCCCGCCCACCAACGAGGCAAGCCGCAAACTGTTCAATACCTGGCTCGACGGGCTGCCGGCCTAGACCCTATCCGCTCGTCCCCGCGAAGGCGGGGACCCATACGAGCAACTGACGGACGTTTATTATGCTCTGGATTCCCGCTTATGCGGGAATGAGCGGAGGGGCCTAATCGGCGTCGGTTGCGACCGCCGACTCCCCGACAGTCGTGGGCAGTTCCTTCGTCTCCGGCGCCTTCACCACGTCACCTTTCGCGTTCCACCAGGTCGTGGCGTAGGTCACGCCGCCCTCCCGCTTGACCAGGTGCGTCCACACCTCCTCGCCCGGATAGTAGAACACGGTCCACGGGCCTAAGGCGCCGCTGGGAATCGCGCGGAAGGTCACGAGCACCTCGCCGCCCGGCCGCACATCGCCCTTGCTTGCCTCGATCACCCGCAGCTTGGCGAGATAGCCGGGCAGTTCCTCGCCGGTCTGAGGATCCTTGGTGATGCTGGTGCAGGTCACCGACATCACGCGCACCAGCGCCACGAGGTCGCTGTTCTCCATGAGCTCCTCGTCCGACATGGGCGCCGGCAGGGAGAGCGCCGGTAGCGCGAGAAAAGCGGTAAGGATGAACGCCGCGGCAGCGCTAAGGGCAGGGCGGACGGGGATAAGCTGCATGGGACCTCCTAGGTGGGTTCGTGAGTTTATCTTGAGGACCGCCATCACGTGAACAATCGGCAATCTGGGAGGAGACGACAACGATGGTGAATATCTATCTGTTTATCGAGCTGCTGCATTCGGCCAACGCCATGGCGACGCTCGACACGATCAAGGCGCTGGAGCTGGCCAACTGCAAGTTCGCCAATGTGGTGATGCTGTCCGACGAGAAGCTGGTGGCCCAGCTCGACTGCAAGGACTCCACCGACGGCGACAAGGCGATCCTCAACAAGATCGCCAAGGTCGAGGGCGTGGTGCAGACCAATATCGTCGCCGTGGTCCGCCCGACCAAGGGGTAGTGGGCCTCAATCCTCAAACGTCGTCATGCCCGGCCTTGTGCCGGGCATCCACGTCTGAGACCGCCGCGAAGAAAATCGTGGATCGCTACCCGGGTCCGGCTCCGCCGGCCCGGGCGCAGGCTCACGACAAGCCCGGCCATGACAGGGAAGGGGGCTGGGCGAAGAGACCCCCTAATGCGCGGCCTCCCAGTTGTCGGCGGCGCGCGCGTCCACCTGTAGCGGGACTTTGAGCTTTAGCGCCGGCTCCGGCGCGCGCTCCATCACGCTTTGCGCGATCTCCATGGTCTTCTCGGCTTCGTCTTCCGGCGCCTCGAAGATCAGCTCGTCATGGACTTGCAGCAGCATGCGCGCGGAGAGGCCTGCTTCGTCCAGTGCATCCGCCATGCGGATCATGGCGAGGCGGATGATGTCGGCGGCCGAACCTTGGATCGGCGCGTTGATCGCCGCGCGCTCGTAATTGCCCCGCAGGCTCGGGTTCTTGGTGTTGATCTCCGGGTAGTGAACCTTGCGCCCGAACAGCGTCTTGACGTAGCCGGTGCGCCGCGCCTCCGCCTTCATCGCCTCCATGTAGTCCTTGATCCCGGGAAAGCGCTCGAAATAGGTCTTGATGTAGGCGGCAGCCTCGCCGCGCGGGATGCCGAGCTGCGCCGCCAAACCGACGGCCGAGATGCCGTAGATGATGCCGAAATTGATTGCCTTGGCCCGGCGTCTGATCCCAGGGTCCATGCCCTCGATGGTCACGCCGAACATCTCGCTCGCGGTCATGGCGTGAATGTCGAGGCCGTCGGCGAAGGCTTGGCGCAGCGTCGGCGTGTCCGCCATGTGAGCGAGCACGCGCAACTCGATCTGGCTGTAGTCCGCCGAGATCAGCTTCTTGCCCTTCTCGGCGACGAAGGCCTTGCGGATCGAGCGGCCTTCCTTGGTGCGCACCGGGATGTTCTGCAGGTTCGGCTCTTGGCTGGCGAGGCGGCCCGTGGTGGTCGAGGCCAGCACATAGCGCGTATGCACGCGCCCCGTCTCGGCGTGGATGTAGGCGGGAAGCGCGTCCGTGTAGGTGCTCTTGAGCTTGGCGACCAGCCGCCAGTCGAGCACCTTGCGCGGCAGATCGTGGCCTTCCGCCGCGAGCTCCTCCAGCGCCGCCGCGTCCGTGCTCCAGGCCCCGGTCTTGGTGCGCCGCCCGCCGGCAAGGCTCATCTTGTCGAACAGGATCTCGCCGAGCTGCTTGGGCGAGCCGATATTGAACTCTTCGCCGGCAAGCTCCCGGATCTCGTCTTCGAGCCGGGCGATGGTCTGGGCGAAAGCGCCGGAGAGGCTGGCGAGCGTGGAGCGCTCCACCTTGATGCCAGAGCGTTCCATCGCTGCGAGCACGCTCTGCAACGGCCGCTCCAGCGTCTCGTAGACCGTGGTGACGGACTCCGCGGCGAGCCGCGGTTTGAGCACCATCCAGAGGCGGAGCGCGATGTCCACTTCCTCGCCCGCATATTCGGCGGCGCGCTCGACCGCGACACGATCGAAGCCGACCGCCGCCTTGCCGGTGCCCATCACCTCTTTCTCGGTGAGGCAGGTATAGCCGAGCAGCGAGCCCGCGAGCTTCGGCGGCAAATGCTCCGCGCGGCCGGCGTCCAGCGCATAGGACATGAGGCAGGGATCGTCGATGGCCCGCAGCGCGATGCCGTAGCGGGCGAGCGCCACCATGTCGGGCTTGGCGTTCGACACGATCTTGAGCACAGCCTCGTCTTCGAGGATCGGCTTCAGCATGGCAAGCGCCTCGCGCAACGGAATCTGCGCGATGACCGTCTCGCCGCCGAGACCGAGCTCGTCGCCCGCACTGTGCCCGAGTGGCACATAGGCCGCGTGCCCGGGAATGAGCGCCAGCGCCACACCGGCGATCTCGCCGGTCATGGGGTCGGCCGAATTGAGCTTCACCCGGAAGGCGAAATGCCCTTGGAAGCGCGCGGCCTCCAAGAGATCGGCGAGGCGCTCCGTCTCGGTCACCGTCTCGTAGTTGGCGCGGTCGAAGGGGATGTCTTCGAGCCTGCCTGCGCGCTCGATGGCGAGTTCCGCCGGCGAGCCGCCTTGCACCGCGATCTCGCGGGCGGGGCCGGCCTCGCCGCGCGGGCTCTTGCGCAAGGGATGATCGTAATCGTCTTTTTTCTTGCGTGGGGTTGCGGCGGGCTTCGCCTCGCCTTCGGGAAGCTCGGCGCCCAAACCTTCCGCCACCCGCCGCAGCAGCGTGGAAAATTCCATGTGCCGCATGAAGGCGGTCAGCACGTTCGGGTCGGGCAGGTGTACGGCGGTGTCGGCCAAAGGCACGTCGAGCGGGGTTTCGCAATCGAGCGTGACCAGCGTCTTCGACAGGCGCGCCTGCTCGGCGAAGGCGATCAGGCTCTCCCGCCGCTTCTGCTGCTTGATCTCCGAGGCGCGCGTGAGCAGCGTTTCCAGATCGCCATACTCGTTGATGAGGAGCGCGGCGGTCTTGACGCCGATGCCCGGCACGCCCGGCACGTTGTCGGAGGTGTCGCCGATCAGCGCCTGCACCTCGATGACCTTTGATGGCGGCACGCCGAACTTCTCGATCACGCCCTCTTCGGCGATCACCTTGTTCTTCATGGTGTCGTACATGCGAATGCCGGGGCGGACGAGTTGCATCAGGTCCTTGTCGGAGGAGACGATGGTCACGTCGGCACCCGCCTCCCAGGCCTGAATCGCGTAGGTGGCGATCAGGTCGTCGGCCTCGTATCCCCTTTTCTCGATACACGCGACATTGAAGGCGTGCACTGCGTCGCGAATCAGGGGGAACTGAGGGATGAGGTCCTCCGGGGCCTCCGAGCGGTTCGCCTTGTAGCCC
>NZ_JBPPND010000230.1:0-2067 GCF_051306395.1 Methyloceanibacter sp. | reverse complement strand
GATGGAGGTCAAAATGACTGACATGCCAGAAGTGACAGGGCGAGACGGCTACATTATTGCCCGAGCACTTTACGAGTTCATTCGTTCCGAACAAGCCAAGTCCACAGCTGATCGCCGGAAGGCGGATGAAGAAGGCGCCAAAGCGATCCTGCACGTGAGGTTCGACAGCGAATTGCAGATGTTGGCGCAAACTGACAGGGCCGCTGGTCGTGAGCCTCCCGACACTAAGAGGGCGCCTTCTATTGGCGGCTGATTGTTCAGTGTCTCCACCTAGCTTATCAAGCTCCCGAATGCCCGGCGTATTGCCGTCAATGTTGCTAAGCTGCGGGGACTGTTGGGTGTAAGCCGTGAGTTTCGCAATCTGGAACTCGACTGCTGAATCGACGTTGCCTCTTGAGGGGAAGGCGAAAGGTGCTTTCTCGCATTAGTCGCAACTTGAAAACGCACGCCAGTGGTCAGTAAATCTTGATCGTTGAGGACGAGTTCCTGATAGCGCTAGTGGATCACGTCTGACATTTGAATCCGGTGGGGGATTCCCGTCTGGTCTGGGGCATGCGAGTCTGGGGCATGCGCCCCGGGATATCGATCACGCTGACCACCACCGATCGCCGCCGCCTGGAGGCGATCATCCGCAACCGCAACGCGCCGCAGAAGCATGTCTGGCGGGCCGAGATCGTGCTCTTGTCGGCCGACGGCCACGGCACGGTGGAGATCATGCGCCGGACACAGAAGTCGAAGACCTGCGTGTGGCGCTGGCAGGAGCGCTTCGCCGAAGAAGGCGTCGACGGCCTCCTGCTCGACAAGACCCGGCCCTCGCGCATTCCTCCGCTTGGGCAAGACGTGATCGACACGGTGGTGGCGCTGACCGCGACCGAGCCGCCGCACGAGGCGACCCACTGGACTTCTTCGGCGATGGCCAGGGCGGTCGGCATCAGCGTCTCCTCGGTGCAGCGCATCTGGCGGGCACATGGCCTGACGCCGCACCGGATGCGCCACTTCAAGCTCTCCGACGACCCCGACTTCGTCCCGAAGCTCCGCGACATCGTCGGACTCTATGTCGATCCGCCCGCTCATGCTGTGGTCCTCTCGGTCGACGAGAAGTCCCAGATCCAGGCGCTCGACCGCACCCAACCCGGTCTCCCCATGAAGAAGGGGCGCGCCGGCACCATGACGCACGACTACAAGAGGAACGGCACCACCACCCTGTTCGCCGCCCTCAACGTGCTCGACGGCACGGTCATCGGCCGCAACATGCAGCGCCACCGCCATCAGGAGGTCATCCGCTTCCTCAATACCATCGAGGCGCAGGTGCCGGCCGGCAAGCTCGTCCATGTCATCCTCGACAACTATGCCGCCCACAAGCACCCGAAGGTCATCGCCTGGCTCGCCCGCCATCCCCGCTTCGTCTTCCACTTCACCCCGACCTCGTGCTCCTGGCTCAACGCGGTCGAGTCCTTCTTCGCTACGCTCACCAAGCGACGATTGAAGCGCGGCGTCTTCCGCTCGGTCGTCGATCTCCAGGCCGCCATCAACCGCTATCTCGACGAGGCCAACCATGACCCCAAGCCGTTCGTCTGGACCGCCGACCCCGACAAAATCATCGCCGCGGTCAAGCGGGGGCGCGAAGTGTTAGATTCGATCCACTAGTACGGCTCACGAGGCGCTCTTGGTCCACGATTTGCCGAGGCGGTGGTGATGCGGACTTGGCTGCGCCGCGTTAGGCGACCTGCGCCGGCTGATCGCGCCGAGGTGTTGATTGACTTCTTCATCGAAGCCGCCAAGCGGTCTGGCGCGGAATCACCCCGCGAAGCGGCTGAGAAGGTTGCGGGCGCACCTCTGACAGAGGAGGAATGGGCCCGCTATGCTTCTGCGTGGTGCCGTCGCTGGTACTGAGTGACGCGTGACCACGGCTCATGAGACTTTGCATTAACTACAACCAAGAATTTTGAGCACTCGCCAAATCGCCAAACGGCCCTAAACCCTATCTTCATTCCTGCAGCCTGAGATGGGTCGATGAGTTGGCGTCAAAACAGGGCTGCAGCGGCTTTCGCGTTCCTTGCGATAGCG
>NZ_JBPPND010000229.1:0-95241 GCF_051306395.1 Methyloceanibacter sp. | reverse complement strand
TGAGCGGTGGTAACGCAGGCCGCACTTATGCCCGCGTGAAAAATCTGCCGTACAATGCGATCACCTCGTCCGTTCAAAGGGCGTTCTCGCGAGGCGTTAGCGTGAGCGGGACGGGGTGCGGCGCCTGCGGGCCTCCTTCGCAACGAGGCCTCCGGGCGGCGCCGGAGCCACCCCCCGGGGCTACTCCGAGCCCCCGCGAGAAGCGCGCTGGGATTTGCTCTCGCGCGACGCGGGTCAAAGGCCGAAGCGCACATAGCGCTCAAGCAGGCCGGAGGCCGGGATCGCAGAGATCAATGAGAAGCGGGGCCCGGCGTCGTAACCGCCGCGATTGGCGCGCCGAGAGGCGCCTGCGCGGTCTTCGGATCGCGACACCGATTACGGACTGCGCTTTTCGGCGCGCCATCCCCCTTCATGCCTCGCGGGCTTGGCCCGGCGAGCCGTTTTGGCGCGTCTTGCGTGAAGGAGCCGAAAGGACCAACTTGCCGTCCATGTATGCGGTCAAAGAGATCTACTACACGCTGCAAGGCGAAGGCGCGCAGGCCGGGCGTCCGGCGGTATTCTGCCGTTTTGCCGGCTGCAATCTGTGGTCGGGCCGCGAGCAAGACCGCGCCGAGGCGACCTGCAATTTCTGCGACACCGACTTCGTCGGCACTGATGGGCCTGGCGGTGGCAAGTTCGCGGACGCGCGCGCGCTCGCCCGAGCGTGCCGCCAGGCGTGGCGCGGCAATTCCGGCACGCCCCCCTTCGTGGTGCTGACCGGCGGCGAGCCCATGCTGCAAGTGGATGAAGCGCTGGTCGATGCGCTCCACACGACGGGCTTCGAAGTGGCGATCGAGACCAACGGCACCCTGCCCGTTCTGTCTTCCATTGACTGGGTTTGCGTGAGCCCGAAGGCCGGCGCGCCCCTCCAGCAGCGTTCAGGCGATGAGCTGAAGCTCGTCTATCCGCAAGACCGGCTCTGGCCGGAAGAGGTTCAGGGTCTCGACTTCACGCATTTTCTGCTTCAGCCCATGGATGACGGCTCGGACGACCCCGCCAATGTGCGCGCCGCCATTGACTATTGCCTGGCCCATCCCAAATGGCGTTTGAGCTTGCAGACCCACAAATTGCTGAGCCTGCCTTAACCCTGGTGCGGCGTGCGAGCCCTGGCCGGGACACGCAAAATCCCCTAAACAGCCCCTATGCGGATCTACAAGGAATTCTTCTTCGAGGCGGCGCATTTCCTGCCGTCGGCGCCGCCCGGCCACCCCAATGCCCGGGTGCACGGACACTCGTTCCGCGTGCGCGTCACCGTGGACGGGGAGCCGGACGAGGACACCGGCATCGTCGTGCATTTCGACGATCTGGAGACGGCGGTGGGCGAAGCCCGCGACGCGCTCGACCACCGCATGCTGAACGACGTGGAGGGCCTCGCCTACCCCACGCTGGAGCGCATCGCCATGTGGCTGTGGGACCGGCTGCACAACCGGTTGCCGGGCCTGACCGAGATCGTGGTGGCGCGCGATTCCTGCCACGAGGGCTGCGTCTATCACGGGCCGCCCATGCGGCTTGCGGCGGAGTAGACCATGACACGGAAGATCACAGGCCTTCGGCAATTGGGCCATGAAACGCCCGTTCCGGCCTCTCCGGAAGAGGCGGAACTTGAGCGGGTGCCGAACCCGCATGCGGACACGGCCTATGTGGCGCGGTTCACGGCGCCCGAATTCACCTGCCTTTGTCCCGTCACCGGCCAGCCGGACTTCGCGCATTTCGTCGTCGATTACGCGCCGAGCCAGTGGCTCTTGGAATCGAAGTCCTTCAAGCTGTTTCTGGCCAGCTTCCGCAATGCCTCCGCCTTCCACGAGGACGCGACGATCACTGTCGGCAAGACCATCGTCGAGCTGATCGAGCCCTCCTGGCTTCGCATCGGCGGCTATTGGTATCCGCGCGGCGGCATTCCCATCGATGTGTTCTGGCAGCACGGCAGCCCGCCGGAGGGCGCGTGGATTCCGGATCAGGGCGTCGCGCCATATCGCGGCCGTGGGTAAGTGACCGATCTCGTCATCACCAACGGCGATGGTGCCGGCGAATTGCTGCGCCGCGCGCTCCACGGAACCGAGGTCCTGCCGTGGCGCGATGTGCTGCATGAGGGCCCCGTGCTGCTGACCGGTACGCTGGAAGACCTGACTGTTAGCCGCATCGAGTATTTGGCTGGCGCGGGCGGCGGCGAGATCGGCGCCATCGAGTTCGAGCTCACCGCGCGAGATCGCGGTCTCGCCATGAACGGGGAGTTCGCCCGCGTGGTGCTGTGGTTCGAGCACGACCTCTACGATCAGCTGCAGTTGCTTCAGGTGCTCGATTGGTTCGCGGACCATCCGCGCCAAGGAGGCAGCCTGCTTCTGGTTCAGGCGGACGACTATATCGGCCGGCAGGACCTTGAAGCGATCCCGGCGCTTGCGGCGACCGCCGCTCCGGTGACGAAGCCTCGGCTCGATCTCGCGAAAAGGGCCTGGACGGCTTTGCGGCAAACGACGCCGGAGGCCTGGGTGCGTCTTCTCGATGACGACACCTCGGCCCTTCCCTTCTTGCGGCCGGCCGTCATCCGCATGCTCGAGGAACTCCCGGGGGCTGACGGGCTGACGCGCACGGAGCGGCAGATGCTGGCGACCATCGAGGCGAGCGAGTCCATGACGGCACTCGGCCTGTTCATCGCCGTGCAGAAGATGGAAGACGCCGAGTTCATGGGCGATTGGAGCTTTTGGCGGCTCTTGGATCAGTTGGCGCTCGCGGACGAGCCCCTAGTCGCGGGCCTCGAGGCGGCGCCGTTTCAGCACACCGATCCGGAGCTTGCGAAAGCCTATCTGACCAGCCGGCTGTCGCTGACTTCGCTCGGCAAGGCGGTGCTCGCCGGCGGCGCGGATTGGACGGAACATCACACGGTCGACCGCTGGTGGGGCGGCACGCATCTTAGCGAAGACACGCTGTGGCGCTGGGACCCGGAAGCGCAGGCGCTTATCCCCCCGCCGCGCTGACATGCGATCATACGCGCTGGTTCAGTGAGGTTTTGCGGCGCGCTTGGTCAGATGATCGATTTCCATGAGCTCTTTGAGCAAAGGCTCCAACTCCTTCAGGGGAACCATGTTGGGGCCGTCGGAAGGGGACTTGTCGGGGTCCTGGTGGGTCTCGATGAAGAGGCCTGCGACGCCCACGGCCACCGCGGCCCGCGACAGCACCGGCACGAAGCGCCGTTCGCCGCCGCTCGTGGCCCCCTGCCCCCCGGGCTGCTGGACGGAATGGGTGGCATCGAAGATCACCGGCGCGCCGGTTTCCGCGAGGATGGGAAGCGCGCGCATGTCGGAGACGAGCGTGTTGTAGCCGAAGGAGACGCCGCGCTCGGTGACGAGCACGTTGGGATTGCCTGCGCCCACCACCTTGGCCACCACGTGACGCATATCCCAGGGCGCAAGGAACTGGCCCTTCTTCACGTTGACCGCCTTGCCGGTCTTGGCCGCGGCCAGAAGAAGATCGGTCTGGCGGCAGAGAAAGGCCGGGATCTGAAGCACGTCCACCGCTTGGGCCGCCGCCGCGCATTGCTCGGGCTCGTGGACGTCGGTGACCACGGGCAGCCCCGTGACCTCCCTCACCTCGGCGAAAATGGGCAGCGCCTCTTTCAGCCCGAGGCCACGCGCGCTCGCCGCACTCGTGCGGTTCGCCTTGTCGAAGGAGGATTTATAGACCAGCCCCAGACCAAGCCGGGCGGCCATTTCTTTCAGGGCGGAGGCCATCTCGAGGGCATGCGCGCGGCTCTCCAGCGCGCACGGACCCGCCATCAAGGCAAAGGGCAAGTCGTTGCCGAACCGGGCGTTTCCGACCGCGACCGTGGCCGCCGGGGCCGGCTTCATGGCTTCGTTCATGGCCGGACCATGGGGCTTAAGCGGGAGACCCGTCAACTGGACTTGGGAGCGTGGCGCCTAGTGCCGCTTTGCGCCTTAAACCAAACGGCTCTGCTCGACCGCGGCGCCGATGAACGACTTGAAGAGCGGGTGCGGCGCGAAAGGCCGCGATTTCAGTTCGGGGTGGAATTGCACGCCGATGAACCAGGGATGGTCGGGGATCTCCACGATCTCCGGCAAGAGGCCGTCCGGCGACAGTCCCGAGAAGCGCAAGCCCGCCGCTTCGAGCTTGTTGCGGTAGCGCATGTTCACCTCGTAACGGTGGCGATGGCGCTCGGAGATTTCCGTTCCCCCGTAGATCTCGGCGATCTGACTGCCTTTGGCGAGCACGGCGTCGTAAGCGCCAAGCCGCATGGTGCCGCCGAGATTGCCGTTCTGCTCGCGGCGCTCCAGCTCTTCGCCCTTCATCCACTCGGTCATGAGGCCGATCACTGGCTCCTCGGTTGGGCCGAACTCCGTGGAGCTTGCGCTTTCAATGCCGGCGAGATCACGGGCGACTTCGACCACCGCCATCTGCATGCCGAAACAGATGCCGAAATAGGGAAGCTTGCGCCTGCGGGCATAGCGCGCCGCGTGGATCTTGCCTTCGGCACCGCGCTCGCCGAAGCCGCCGGGCACGAGGATGCCGTTCACATCTTCCAGGTAGGCCGCGGCATCTTGGCTTTCGAACACCTGAGCCTCGATCCATTCGAGGTTGACCTTCACCTTGTTGGCGATACCGCCATGGACCAGCGCTTCGTTGAGGGACTTGTAGGCGTCCTTCAGCCCGGTGTACTTGCCGACGATCGCCACGGTGACTTCGCCGTCCGGTTCGGCGATCGTCTCGGAGATCTCCTTCCACATGCGGAGGTCGGGCTCCGGCGCATTGGTGATGCCGAAGGCCGCGAGCAGTTCGCGGTCGAGGCCTTCCTCGTGATAGGCCACCGGCACGTCATAGATGCTGGAAACGTCGAGCGCCTGGATTACGGCCTCGGGCCGGACGTTGCAGAACAGCGCGATCTTGCGCCGCTCTTCCGGGGGCAGCGGCCGGTCGGTGCGGCACAGCAGGACGTCGGGCTGGATGCCGATGGAGCGCAGTTCCTTGACCGAGTGCTGGGTAGGCTTGGTCTTGAGCTCGCCGGCGCTCGGGATGAACGGCACCAGCGTCAAATGGATGAAGGCGCTCTCTCCGCGCGGCAACTCGTTGCCGAGCTGGCGGATCGCCTCGAAGAAGGGCAAGCCTTCGATGTCGCCGACCGTGCCGCCAATTTCGCAGAGCACAAAGTCCACGTCCTCATTGCCCGTGGTGACGAATTCCTTGATGGCGTCTGTGACGTGGGGAATGACTTGGACGGTGGAGCCGAGATAGTCGCCACGGCGCTCCTTGGCGATGATCTCCTGGTAGATGCGCCCCGTGGTGATGTTGTCCGCTTGGCTCGCCGGGCGCCCGGTGAAGCGCTCGTAGTGGCCGAGGTCGAGATCGGTCTCCGCACCGTCGTCGGTGACGAACACCTCCCCGTGCTGATAGGGGCTCATGGTTCCCGGATCGACATTCAGATAGGGATCGAGCTTGCAGAGGCGTACGCGGAATCCGCGCGCCTGCAAAAGCGCTCCGAGCGCTGCCGATGCGAGCCCCTTGCCAAGTGAGGAAACCACGCCGCCGGTGATGAAGACGTACCGCGCCATGGGCCTCGACCCTACACCGAGTCCGCGCCAAGGCGTAGCCCCAAACATGCAGGGGGAGACGTCTTGGCGCAGGATTTCCTGTGAAGAACTACTGGGACTGGGGCGCTTGCGGAGCCGCCGGCGATTCTGGGGCCGCCGTGCCGGGGATCTGGAGCGGCGTCAAACCGCCCTCGCCGCCGCTAGAAGGCAGGATGGACGGGGCGCTGCCGCGCTGATGAGTCGCCAAGATCGACAGGGTGAGACTCGTGAGGAAGAAGCAGGCCGCCAGGATGGCCGTGGTTTTGGTCAGCGCGTTGCCGGCGCTGCGACCGGTCATGAAGCCGCCTCCGGCGCCGCCGCCGCCGCCGCCGCCAATACCAAGCGCACCGCCCTCGGAGCGCTGGAGCAGGATGACACCGACCATCGCTACGGCGATCATCACGTGAATCAGAAGAATTACGGTACTCATTGCGTCGCCTTGTTCTCAGGAGGCGCTGTCTTATCCGACTCCGCCACCGCTTGGCTAGGCCCTGGTTCGGCCTCGCTGCTATCGGCCACGGCGGTCACCTCCTCGGCGTCGCCGATTCCTTCAATTCCCAGGGCCTCGGCTTCGGCCGTCTCGGATACGGTCGCGGACGGTTTCCGCAAAGGCAGGAAGGACATGGCGGCGGCGCCTGCAAGCACCTTCTGTCCTTCGGCCATGATGATGGGAACGGCGGGCTTGGGATCCGGGAGCGGCGGCGGCTGGGGCTTGGGAATCCGCACGCCGTCGGTGCGGCAGCGGAAGGCGACTTTCTCCTCGACGCGCAAATATGCGCGAACCTTCTCGATCTCATCTTCGTTGTGGAGATGGTCTTTGACCCAGTCCGGGCCACCGGTCAGCGCAGCCTTCACATTCGCGGTGAGCAGCGTTTGCTTTTCCGCCTCCAGCACCTTGCATTGGTCGCGTTCCAGCATTTCCGCAAGAGCGGGTGGGCTGAAATGCGCGGCTAGGCCCACGGCGAGCAGCGCGGCGGCGATGAGGCGCAGCTTGAACATCGGGTTCCCGGGAATCCCCCTGCCGTCAATATCTCGGCAGCATGACGAACCTTATCTGATTTGCAACCCCGGTCCCAAGGTTTTCCGGGGGCTTATGTGGCAGGAGGGTCACAGTAGACGGAGAGGATTCCGTAGAAATCCGAGGCCTTTAGGCTCGCGCCGCCGACCAGCGCCCCGTTCACGTCGGGCACGAAGAGGAGCTCGGAGGCATTCGTAGGCTTCACGGAACCACCATAGAGAATCCGCATGGCGCTGCTTTCCCCCTCGCCGAGAAGCTGGCTCACGACGGAGCGGATAAAGCCGTGGACCTCGGCTACGTCCGCCGGCGTCGGGGTGAGGCCGGACCCGATGGCCCAAACGGGCTCATAGGCGATCACGGTGTCCGCGGCCCGGGCCTCCTCCGGCACCGAGCCTTGAAGCTGGCCGCGCAGCACGTCGAGGGTCTTCCCGTCCTGGTGCTGGGCTTCGGTCTCGCCGACGCAGATGATGGCGGTGAGCCCGGCGCGATAGGCCGCGAGCGCCTTGGCATTGACCAGGGCATCGGTCTCACCGTGATCGATACGCCGCTCCGAGTGTCCCACGATGACGGCGGTCGCGCCCGCATCGGCCAGCATTTCGGCGGAGATACCGCCGGTATGGGCGCCAGAGACCAAGGGATGGCAGTCCTGGGCGCCGAGCGCGATGTCCGAGCCGTCGAGCACCTCCGCGGCCCGGGTCAGCAGGGTCGCTGGGGGGCAGACCATGACATCGGCGTCCGGGACCGGCGCCGCCTTCATTCGCGCCCGCAAGTCCGCCAGCTCGCCAAGCGTGCTCCCCAGCCCGTTCATCTTCCAGTTGCCGGCGACAAGCGGTCTGATCGCGGTCACGTTTCTTCCCCCCGTTCGCGCCTTTACAGTGTCCGGCTAAAGCGGTTTTTCCGGTGCTTGTGCGTGTTGCCGCACTGGCTCTTGCTACCTATGATGCGCGCGCCGCGCCGGACTGTTCTACCATCGACCGCCGGCGCGGATTTGGCAATTCATGATAGAGAAGGTTACCGAGGCGTGGCACTCGACACATTGCGCAAAGGCGCGGCAAAAACGGTTGGCCTGATCCTGGTCGGTCTCCTGGTGGTGAGCTTCGCCGTCTGGGGAATCGCCGACATTTTCACGGGCTATGGTCAGCAGACTCTCATCCGCGTCGGCGACACGGAAATCTCCGCGCAAGACTATGCGCGCGCCCAGCAGGAAGTGCTGCGGTCCATGAGCCAGCAGGCAGGACGCAGCCTCAGCCTTCAGGAAGCCCGCGCGGCGGGGCTCGACACACGGGTCCTAGAGAGGCTCATTGGCGGCGCGGCCGTCGATACGCACGCCAAGCGTCTGGGCCTCGGCATCAGCGACGATGCGTTGCTCGCGCAGATCACGAAGGACCCGGCCTTTCAGGACGGCGCGGGGAATTTCAGCCCCCTCGCCTTCCAAGCCGCGCTCCGCAATATCGGCATGACCGAAGCGGGCTATCTCTATTCGTTGCGCGAACAGAACCTACGGCGGCAACTGCTTGTCACGGTCGGCGAAGTGGCCAACAGCCCCAGGGCGCTGATCGATGCGTTGAATCAATTCAACGAGGAACGCCGCATCTTGAAATACGTCCTGGTGCCGAAATCCGCGGCCGAAGAGGTGAGTGCCCCGACCGAAGAGGACTTGAAGACGTATTACGACAATCACCACGCCAAGTTCACGCAGCCGGAATATCGCAAGGTCGGTCTCATCGCCGTAACGCCCGAGACGGTCAAGGACCAGCTCAACATCACGGAAGACGATCTGAAGGCGGCTTACGAGGCTAAGCAGGACACTCTCGGTGAGCCGGAGCGCCGCCATGTGCAACAAATCGCTCTGCCCGATATCGAGGCCGCCAAGAAGGCCCACGAGAAGATCACGTCTGGCACTGACTTCGTCGAGATGGCCAAGGAACTTGGCTTGACCGAGACGGATATCGACCTCGGCACCCTCTCGCGGAAGGACTTGGCCGACCCCACGATCGCGGAGGAGGCCTTCAAGCTCGAGAAGGATGCCGTGAGCGAACCCATTGAAGGCAAGCTCGGCGGCGTGGTCTTGATCCGGGTCACGGAGATCGAGCCCGGCAAGATCCCGAGCTTCGAAGAGGCCAAGGAGGACCTGGAGAAAGGAATTCTCAAAGACCGCGCATCCGGCGCGATCTTCGACATGCATGACAAGGTGGAGGACGAGCTTGCCGCAGGATCGACCCTCGAGGAAGCGGCAGGCAAGCTCAAGCTCGACTACCAGGTCATCGATCAGGTGGACCGCGAAGGACGCAAGCCCGACGGATCGACTGTCACATTGCCGGCGCAAAAGGATTTGCTCAACGGCGTCTTCGCCACGGACGCTGGGATCGAGAACGACCCCATCGATGCGCGGGACGACGGCGTCATCTGGTACGAGGTATTGGGCGTGACTCCGGAACAACTGAAGCCGTTCGATCAAGTGCGCGATGAGGCCGAGAAGGGCTGGCGCGCAGACGAGACGCGGAACCAGGTTGCCAAGCTCGCGCAAAAATTCGTCAGCCAGTTGAGCAGCGGCAGCAAGACGCTGGAAGACGTGGCGAAAGAGCTCGATACCGAAGTGTTGCCGACCACGGCGTTAAAGCGCGACGACATCACCGTGAACGTGCTGCCGCCGGCGGTATCGCAAGCCTTCGCTCTGCCGCAAGGTGGTTTCGGTTCGGCGGCCTCGGGCGTCGATGAGGGGCGCATCGTGTTTCAGGTGGACGAAATCGTCGAGCCGCCGGCAGTCGACGAGCGGGCGATCAGTCAGCTCAAGTCGCGCATCGGTCTCCTGCTCAGCGAGGATACGATCGCGGAATATTTCAGCGCGCTGGAAAGCCGCTACGGGGTGAGCGTCAATCAGCAGGCGCTCGCCAAACTCGTGGGCAGCAGCGAGGAGCCATGAGCGCGGCGCCTGCCCCGGTGACTCCGCTGCAAAGAGACGGTGGGTCGGCTCCGATCGAGCCGGACTTCACTGCGTTTGCGCGCCTCTATGACGAGGGGGTGCCGCAAGTCGTCTGGACGCGGCTGGTCGCCGATCTGGAGACACCCGTCTCCGCCATGCTCAAAGTGGCTAACGAGCGGCCCAACAGTTTCCTTCTTGAGTCCGTCGAAGGCGGGGCCACGCGCGGCCGCTACTCGATCATCGGCTGCGAGCCAGACCTGGTTTGGCGCGCCGCAGGCAACAAGGCCGAGATCAATCGCAGCCCGCAGGCCGATGCGGAAGCCTTCGCGCCCTCCCCACAGCCGGCTCTGGCGAGCCTGCGCGCGCTACTGGCGGAATCCGCGATCACCCTGCCACAGGCGCTGCCGCCCATGGCCGCCGGCATCTTTGGCTATATGGGCTACGACACGGTTCGCCTGATCGAGCATCTGCCGGGCGGCACGCCCGATCCGCTCGAACTGCCGGACAGCATCTTGGTCCGGCCAACGCTGATCGTGATCTTCGACAGCGTCAAAGACGAGATGACCGTGGTCACGCCCGTGCGCGCCGCGCCCGGTGTGAGCGCCAAAGCGGCGTACGCACGCGCTGCGGATCGGTTGAACGTGGTCTTGGAGCGGCTCGACCAGCCATTGCCGCATGCGAGCGAGCTTGACGCGGACGCGCCTCACCCGGCGCCCAAGGCCACCACAGCGCCGGAGGCCTATATGGCCAAGGTGGCGCGCGCCCAAGAGTACATTGCCGCGGGGGACATATTCCAAGTGGTGTTGAGCCAGCGCTTCGAGGCACCTTTCGAGCTTCCCTCGTTCTCGCTCTACCGCGCGCTCAGACGGGTGAACCCGTCGCCCTTTCTTTATTATCTCAACTTCGGCGGCTTCGCCGTCGTGGGCTCGAGCCCGGAGATTCTGGTGCGGGTGCGCCAAGGCGAAGTCACCATCCGCCCCATCGCGGGGACCCGGCCGCGCGGAAAGACGCCGGAAGAAGACAAGGCGCTCGCGGCCGAGTTGCTCGCCGATACCAAGGAGCGCGCCGAGCACTTGATGCTGCTCGATCTCGGGCGCAACGACGTGGGGCGGGTGTCGGAGGTCGGGAGCGTGCGCGTCACCGACAGCTTCTTCCTCGAATATTACAGCCAGGTCATGCACATCGTGTCGAATGTGGAGGGCGCATTGGACGCGAACCATGACGCGGTCGATGCGCTGATGGCCGGGTTTCCGGCAGGCACCGTGTCGGGCGCGCCGAAGGTCCGCGCCATGGAGATCATCGACGAGCTGGAAGATGCGGCGCGTGGCATCTATGCAGGCTGTGTCGGCTATTTCTCGGCCGACGGCGAGATGGACAGCTGCATCGTGCTCAGAACGTCGGTGGTGAAGGACGGCGTTATGTATGTGCAGGCCGGCGCCGGCATCGTGGCCGATTCCGTGCCGGAGCGCGAGCAGGCCGAATGTGTGAGCAAGGCCGGTGCGCTGTTCAAGGCGGCCGATGAGGCCGTGCGTTTCGCCACCCGCGGCAAGCGCGGCCAGTAAGTGAGCCAGGAGGCCGCGACGATGCTTACTCTCAGCCTCCTGCGTCACGCCAAGTCCAGTTGGAAGAACCCTTCACTCCCGGACCGCGAGCGGCCGCTTTCCACGCGGGGCGTGGCCGACGCGCCCGTGATGGGACGCGCCATGACCGAGCGCGGCATCGACCCGGAACTGGTGCTCTGCTCGTCGGCCCGCCGTACAGTTGACACGCTGGCGCTGGTGCTGCCGGAACTTAAAGTCGAGCCGAAGGTCGTCTATGAGGATGGGCTCTATCACGCGAGCCCGGCGGAGATGCTCGACATGCTTCGCGGACTTCAGCCCGGCTCGCGCCGCGTCATGTTCGTCGGGCACAATCCCGAAATGCAGGCACTGGCGCTCGATCTGATCGGTGCCGGGCCGAAGCTCATGCGCGACAATCTGAAGGAGAAATTTCCGACCGCCGGGCTCGCGGTGATCAACTTCACGGCGGGGCTCTGGTCGAGCGTGGATGTGAATAGCGGGAGCCTGAGCCAGTTCCTGACACCCAAGGAGCTGCGGCCCAACCATTCCTCTTGAGCTTGACGGCCTGACAGCGCGAGGCGTAACACCAAGCCATGCTGACCCTGATCGATAACTACGACAGCTTCACCTACAACCTCGTTCATTTCCTTGGAGAATTGGGCGCGGCCACGCAGGTCTACCGCAACGACAAGGTGACCGTGGACGAGGTTCTGGCGGAAGGTCCGGAAGCGATCGTGCTGTCGCCCGGCCCGTGCGATCCCGATCGCGCGGGTATCTGCCTGGAGTTGATTCAGCGTGCCGCGCCGGTGGTACCGATCTTGGGCGTCTGCCTCGGTCATCAGGCCATCGGCCAAGTCTATGGCGGCAAGGTGGTACGCGCGCCCTACCTGATGCACGGCAAGCTGTCCAAGGTCCATCACGCTGGAAAAGGCGTGTTCGCCGGCCTGCCCCAAGACTTCTCGGCTACGCGCTATCACTCGCTGGTCATTGACCGCGACACCCTGCCTGACGATCTGGAGATCACCGCGGAGACGGCGGACGGCATCATCATGGGAGTTCAGCACAAGACTTATCCGGTGCATGGCGTGCAGTTCCACCCCGAGAGCATCGCCTCGGAGCATGGGCACCAATTGCTCGCCAACTTCCTCGATCTCGCCCGGGTGGAGCGGCGCGCTCGCGGCGGCTCGGAAAGAGAAGCGGTCGGTGCCCTCTAGTCCTTCGGCTGTCGACGGCGCGGACGCCGAGGATCTGCGCGCGGCCATCGGCAAAGTCGCGCGCGGCGAAACCCTCAACCAGGGTGAGGCGGCAAGAGCCTTCGAGCAGATCATGTCGGGGGGGGCCACCGAGGGGCAGATCGGTGCGTTGCTGATGGGCCTGCATGTGCGTGGCGAGACGATCGACGAGATTGCCGGCGCCGCGCGGGTGCTCCGAGCCAAGGCGTTGGCGGTGCGCGCGCCGGACGGTGCCATCGACACCTGTGGCACGGGCGGCGATGCCAAAGGCACGCACAATATCTCGACCTGCGCCGCCTTCGTGGTGGCCGGCGCCGGGGTTCCCGTGGCCAAACACGGCAACAAGTCGATCTCCTCGCGTTCCGGTTCGGCCGACGTGCTCGATGCGCTCGGCGTCAATCTCGAATGCGGTCCGGCGACGATTGAACGCTGCATCGCCGAATGCGGTCTCGGCTTCATGTTCGCGCCGGCGCATCACGCCGCCATGCGGCATGTAGGCAAGGTGCGGGGCGAACTCGGTGTGCGCACGATTTTCAATTTGCTCGGACCCCTCGCCAACCCCGCCGCGACCAAGTTTCAAGTAGTCGGCGTGTTCGCCGAGAAATGGGTCGAGCCGATTGCCCATGTGCTGGGGCTTCTCGGTGTCGAGCGTGCCTGGGTGGTGCACGGCGCCGATGGTCTCGACGAGCTGACCACGACCAATTTCAGCCACGTGGCGGCGCTGGATCGAGGGAAGGTCTCTACCTTCCGCATCTCGCCGCGGAACGCAGGCCTGGCCGACGCCAAACCTGAGGACCTGATCGGCGGAGATGCGGAAGAGAACGCCGCGCATATCCGGGCGGTGCTACAGGGAAACCAAGGTCCGTTGCGCGATGTCGTGCTTCTGAACGCGGCCGCCGCCTTGCTGGTCGCCGGCAAGGCCGAGACCTTGCGCGACGGCGTGGCACTCGCTGCGGACTCCATCGATAGCGGTAAGGCTATGAAGGTGTTGGAAGCGCTGGTGCAGCTTAGCCGTGATAAGGTCTGAGGCATGTCACAGGTGCTCGACAAAATTCTGAGCTACAAGCGCGAAGAGGTCGCCGCGGCCAAGAAAGCCGTACCCGAGGCGGAGATGCGCGCGCGGGCAGAGGACGCAGCCCCCGTGCGTCCCTTCTACAAGGCGCTGCGGTCGCGTGTCGCGGATGGCAACTTCGCGCTCATTGCCGAGATCAAGAAGGCGAGCCCTTCCAAGGGCCTTATCAGAGCCGATTTCGATCCGCCCACCCTTGCCGTGGCCTATGAGGCGGGCGGCGCGGCTTGTCTCTCGGTGCTGACCGACGAGCCGTCTTTCCAAGGCGATCCGGAATATCTAGCCATGGCGCGGGCGGCTTGCGCCCTTCCCGCCTTGCGCAAGGACTTCATGATCGACGCCTATCAGGTGTTCGAGGCGCGCGCCCTCGGCGCGGACTGCATTCTCATTATCATGGCGGCCGTCGACGATGTCTTGGCGCGCGATCTGGAGTTTGCCGCGCGGGCCTGCGGCATGGATGTACTGGCCGAGGTCCATGACGAGGCGGAGCTCGACCGGGCGCTTCACCTGGGTACCAAGCTAATTGGCGTCAACAACCGCGACCTCAAGACCTTCGACACGACCCTCGCCACCACGGAACGGTTGGCGCCGCGTGTGCCGGCCGATCGCATGGTTGTCGCGGAAAGCGGCATCTTCAGCTGCGCCGATCTCGCGCGGCTCGCGCAAGCAGGCGTGCGCGCCTTCCTCGTTGGCGAAAGTCTGATGCGGCAGGCCGACGTCGCCGCCGCGACGCGCGCCCTGCTCACAGGCGCCGAGTTTTCTCCCGAGGCCGCGCAATGAACGCACGTCTTTCGCATCTCAATGAGCGTGGCGAGGCGCGCATGGTGGATGTCTCGGAGAAGGCCGTTACCTCACGCACGGCGGTCGCCGAAGGCTTCGTGGCCATGGCGCCTGCGACCCTCGACATGATTCTTGACGGCAAAGCGCCGAAAGGCGACGTGCTCGCCACCGCGCGGCTCGCCGGCATCATGGGCGCCAAGAAGACTTCCGAGCTGATCCCGCTCTGCCATCCGCTTCCCCTCACCCAAGTCACACTCGATTTCACACCGTCACGCGAACCGTCCGGCGTTCGCGTCGAGGCGACGGCAAAGGTCGAAGGCAAGACCGGCGTGGAGATGGAGGCGCTGACCGCGGTGACGGTCGCCTGCCTCACGCTCTACGACATGTGCAAGGCCGTGGACCGCGCCATGAGCTTCTCCGGTATTCGGCTGGTCGAAAAGACCGGCGGACGCTCCGGCAATTTCCGGACGCCTTGATACCCCGATGGCGCTCCTTTCCGTCGACGATGCATTGGCTCTTATGCTCAAAGGGCTCGTCCCGCTTGAGGCGGAGCGCATCCGCCTTGCGGACGCACAAGGTCGCGTGCTCGCCGAGGATCTCGCCGCCACGCTGACCCAGCCACCGTTCGATGCTTCGGCCATGGATGGCTACGCTGTACGCTCCGCCGATGTTACCTCCCTCCCCGCAACCTTGGACGTCGTCGGCCAATCAGCGGCCGGGGCGCGGTTCACAGGGACGCTCGAGCCTGGCCAAGCGGTGCGGATTTTCACTGGGGCACCGGTGCCTGGCGGCGCCGATACCATTGTCATTCAGGAGGACACGGAGGAGAGGGGCACATCCGTCATTGTAAAGGCGGGGACTCCTGGCAAGCACATCCGCCCGCGTGGGCAGGACTTCAAACAGGGCGAGGTGCTGCTGCGGCAAGGCACGACACTTGGCCCGCGCGCCTTGATGCTTGCGGCGTCCATGAACCACGCTGAACTCCCGGTCCGCCGGAAGCCGCAGGTCGCCATTCTTGCCACGGGTGATGAAGTGATGCCGCCGGGTAGCGACCTCGGTCCGGACCAGATCGTTTCGTCGGCGGGTTCTGGGATCGCCGCCGTCGTTGCGGCCCATGGCGGCGATGCCGTGGCTCTGGGTATCGCGCGCGATGATCCCGAGAGCATTGCGACCCTGGCCGGCACCGGCGCCGGGGCAGATATCCTGGTCACTATTGGTGGTGCGTCCGTTGGCGAACGCGATCTGGTGGCGAGCGCGCTTGCGCGCGTGGGTCTAAAACTGGATTTCGCGAAGGTCGCTATGCGGCCTGGGAAGCCGGTGCTCTTTGGGCGGCTCGGGACGCAGCGGGTCGTGGGCCTGCCTGGCAATCCCGTCTCGGCGCTGGTGTGCACCTATGTGTTCTTGGCGCCGATGCTGCGGGCGATGCTTGGCGTCCACGGGGACGGCCACCCGGTGCCTGAGGCCGTCCTCGGCGCGGATCTTCCTGCCAACGGGGAGCGGCAGCATTATCTCCGCGCCGTTTCGACCTGGCGCGAGGATGGGACGCGCGTGGTCCGCCCCCTGCCCTCCCAGGACTCATCGCTCGTGGCTGCCTTGGCGAAGGCAGATTGCCTCATCGTGCAGGCTCCGAATGCCCCGGCGGCGCCACAGGGGGCGCGTGTGAAAATCCTTCCGCTCTCAGACTAGTTAAGAGCCCTGAAACCCGAATCACGCGAGCAAACAAAGTGGAAACGGCGGCGTCACGAACAATTCGTGGCGTTTGGGTTGCGGAACACAAATAGAACATCTATACTGTTCATGGTTTGTACAGGCGGGGCGAGATTCGTTGTCAGGCTCGAACAACCCGATTCCTGATCGCTCAAAGGGGACTAGATGCTCACACCGAAGCAGAAAGAGCTTCTCATGTTCATCCATGAGCGGTTGAAAGAGTCGGGCGTTCCGCCCTCGTTCGACGAGATGAAGGAGGCCCTCGATCTCAAGTCCAAGTCGGGCATTCACCGTCTGATCACGGCGCTTGAGGAGCGCGGCTTCATTCGTCGCCTGCCCCACCGGGCCCGGGCCATGGAAATCATTCGCCTGCCTGAATCCGTGCCGCAAGGGCTCGTTGCCCGCTCACGTGGCTTCTCGCCCAGCGTGATCGAAGGCAGCCTGGGACGTGTGCCACAGGTCGCCGAGGGCGAGGCCGTGCCGCAGACCGTGGCGGTGCCTGTTATGGGCCGAATCGCCGCCGGTGTGCCCGTGGAGGCCATCCAGAATCGGCTTTCCACTATCGAGGTGCCGCCGGAGCTGCTTGCCAAGGGCGAGCACTATGCGCTCGAGGTCAAGGGTGACTCGATGATCGATGCCGGCATCCTCGAAGGCGACACGATCATCGTCCGCAAATGCGATGACGCCACCAATGGTGACATCGTCGTGGCGCTGGTGGACGAAGAGGAAGCCACGCTGAAGCGTTTGCGACGCCGGGGCGACTCGATTGCCCTGGAAGCGGCCAATGCCGCGTACGAGACCCGCATCTTCGGTCCGGACCGTGTGCGCGTGCAGGGCCGGCTCGTCGGGCTCATCCGCCGCTATTAGACGATTTCACTTGTTTTCGGTGGGCTTCGCCCAAGGCCGTTTGCCGCGGGCTTTGGCGACAGTCTCCGTGCGGATCGAGAGTCCTTCGATGTAAAGCGCGTGAGCGCCCTGCTCTTTTAGCATGCGGCGGTCGACGATGACGCGGGCGGCGCGGCAATGCTTGCCGACCGTGAACGGCGCGATCACGATGTCGGCCACGCGGCAATCTTCCTCGAGCGCGGCGACCTCACGCACCAGGGCTACGGTTTTTCCCTTCACACGGCCGATGCAGCCGAGAGGATCGCAGCGGAAGGCGCTGTTCTCGTGGAGTGCTTCCGCATCCCGGTCGTCGCCGTCGGCCAGAAGCCAGTTCTCGACGCTATAGGTTGAGGCGGTGGCCGGCGGAAAGATGAGAGCGCCGTGGCTTCCGCGCAGAGCAGCCGTTGCACCTTCGCGCTCGATGAGAACGTCCGGGCGGTGGCCGGCGGGCGCAAGAGCGAGTCCAGCTGCCGCAATGACGAGACCCAGCGCACGCATCCGCGTTTGCCACAGACACAGCCACAACACGCCAAGCACGATGATGGCGAGGGCGGTGCCGGAGATGCGCGGCAGGATGGAGACGGCGCCGGGCCAGGACGCGACCCAGTGCGCTGCCCCCACCATCAGCTCGATGCCGTAGCCCATGGCCTGTAGGGGCCAGGTTTCGAGGCCGAACGGCATAGCGATGAGCGAGAGCAAGGCCATGGGCATGATCAAGAGGCTGACGAGTGGCGCCGCGATCATGTTGGCCACCAAGCCGAAATGGGTCATGCGGTGGAAGTGATAGACCGCGAAAGGCGCCACGGCCGTGCCGGCGATCAGCGTGGTCAGGCCCGCACCGAAGACGAGCGCCCCGCTCCAGCGTAAACCGCGCCAGGCCGGCTCACGTCAGGCAGATAGAGTCGCTTCCGGTTGGCGAGCCATTCATAGAACGCGACAAGGCCTTACCGCAGCGAAGGACATCTCGAAGCTTGGATCGAACAAGGACTCAGGCGCCACCACAAGGATAGCTAGGGCGGCTAGCGCCACGTTGCGCATGGTGATGGCCGGCCTGTCGAGGAACACGGTGCCGGCCATGATCATCATGTGGAGGCCGGAGATCGCGAGCACGTGGGCGAGCCCGGAATCACGCATGGCTTCCGTGATGGCTTGCGGGATGCCGCCCCTGTTGCCAGTCATGAGCGCGACGGCAATGGCGCCGGTTTCGCCCGGCAGCGCCGCACGCACGCGGGCGTTCACAGCCCCGCGGATGGAATTGATCGCGCCCCAAACACGTAGGTCCCAAGGGGGTGGCTGTGCGTCCGCAAGGGGCGTGATGCGCCCGGTCGCGTAGCCGGTGGCGCCGAGGCGCTTGAACCAAGCCTGACGCCCAAAGTCGAAGCCGCCGGGCTCGACCGGCTCGGGTGGCGGGCTTAGTGTCGCGCGCACGCTGACGGCCTCGCCGGTCATGGCCGTGGCGTTTTTGGCCGCGGTCGTGATGCGCACGCGGTAAGGCCGCGCGTCGGGCGCGAGATCGCCGATCGCGATCACCCGGAGCGTGAGACGGTCCCTCTTGCCGGCACGTGTTTCGAATTCCTCCACATAGCCCGTGACAGTCACGTAGCGGAGCTCGGTGATGAGCACCGGAGCCCGCACCATCTCCGTGCGGGCCTTGGCGGTGGCGAAGCCGAGGGTGAAGGCCAGTAGGGCCCCGCCGAGGGCGAGCCCCAAGGATAGCTGTCGGATCGTGAAAAGAAGCCCGAGAGCGGCAAGCACGCCCGCAACCCCCAGACGGCCATCAGGCTCGTAAGGCAGGGCGAAGTAAGTGACGATGCCCGCGGCGAAGAGTACGGGAAGCCATAGAAACCAGCGGTCAGCCTCGGCCTCCAGGGCGCGTGCGCCCATCGCGCAGACCGTGGCGACAAGCCCGCGCCGTGAGGGGCGTTCCATCCCGTCCCAGGGGTTCTCGTTCCGGCTTGGCATGGCTCCCCCGCCCTGCCCTTACCCGCACCCGGCCCTTATGCTACACCACGGCCGACCGTTGTCCCTACCCACCTCAAGTCCTTCAAGAGCATCGATGAGCGAGACCGTTATCACCCGCTTTGCGCCCTCCCCGACAGGCTTCCTGCATATTGGTGGCGCGCGCACGGCCCTGTTCAACTGGCTTTACGCAAAGGCCAAGGGTGGCAAGATGCTGCTGCGCATCGAGGACACCGACCGGGCTCGGTCCACCGAAGGGGCAATTCTCGCAATTCTCGATGGCTTGCGCTGGCTCGAGCTCGATTGGGACGGCGAGCCGGTCTATCAGTTCGCGCGCGCGGAGCGGCATCGGGAAATAGCCGAGCGCCTGTTGGCCGAGGGCAAGGCCTATCGCTGCTACGCCATGCCGGAAGAGCTCCAGGCCATGCGCGACAAGGCCCGCGCCGAGGGCCGTGCGCCAGGCTATGACGGCACGTGGCGTCATCGTGATCCGTCCGATGCGCCGGAAGGGATCATGCCAGCGATCCGCTTCAAGGCGCCGCAAGACGGCGAGACCGTGATCGAGGACCAAGTGCAAGGTCGGGTCACCTTTGCCAACAGGGACCTCGATGATCTCGTCCTCCTGCGCAGCGACGGCTCGCCCACCTATATGCTGTCGGTCGTCGTGGACGATCACGATATGGGCGTGACCCACATCATCCGGGGCGACGACCATCTCACCAATGCAGCGCGGCAATCGCAGATCCTGAAGGCGCTCGGCTGGGAGCCGCCGGCTTATGCGCATGTGCCGCTGATCCATGGGCCGGATGGCGCGAAGCTCTCGAAGCGCCATGGTGCGCTCGGTGTGGAGGCCTATCGCGAGATGGGCTATCTGGCCGTCGCGTTGCGCAACTATCTGGTTCGGCTCGGGTGGAGCCACGGCGATGCGGAGGTCATCTCCACCGATGAGATGATCGAATGGTTCGATCTCGACGCCATTGGACGTTCGGCGGCGCGCTTCGATTTCGCCAAGCTCGAGAATTTGAACGGGCACTATTTGCGGGCGATGCCCGATGCGGAGATCGTGACGCAGCTGAAAGCCCTTGTTCCGGACCTTCCCGACGGCGACGCGCTTCTAGCCCGTATCGGCGAGGAGGGCTGGACCAAGTTGGAGCGCGCCATGCCCGGCCTGAAGGAGCGGGCCAAGACGTTGATTGAACTGCTGGATAGTGCGGACTATCTCTTCGCGAGGAGGCCGCTTCAGCCCGACGAGAAAGCACGCAAGCTTCTGGACGATGCGGGGCGTGAGACACTCGCCGCCCTTCTCCCCACGCTCCAGGCGGCCGAGCCGTGGACACCGGAGACGCTTGAAACATGTGTCCGGGACTTTGCCGAGGCGACCGAGCGCAAGCTCGGCAAGGTCGCGCAGCCGTTGCGGGCGGCGCTGACCGGGCGCTCGACATCGCCCGGAATCTTTGATGTGCTTGAAGTGCTTGGGCGCGAGGAGGCGCTGGCGCGGATTGCGGACCAAATGCCCCAGCCCAATGCTTAACATTTGAGCAAGTATTCGTGTTGCGCTGCGGTAGATTCAACGCGATTATGCGGCAGTGCAAAAATTCATACCGCGGACATGAAGCGTTGCCGGAAAGTTGTTATGGCATCATCGCGCTCTGTCCCGTTCCCCATTTTGAGGGTTAGGAGGTTTTGAGATGAGTGTCGCAGAGGATATCCGCTCCGGCGAAACGGACGAGGCCTCCCTCACGCTGCGCGGTTCGCGGCATGATCTGCCAGTGAGGCGAGGCACGCTCGGGCCTGACGTGATTGATATTACGTCGCTTTACCAGGACACCGATTGCTTCACCTATGACCCCGGCTTCACCTCCACGGCAAGCTGCGAGTCGAAGATCACGTATATCGACGGCGACAAGGGCATCCTTCTCTACCGCGGTTATCCGATCGATCAGCTCGCGGAGCACTGCACGTTCCTGGAGACGGCGTATCTGTTGCTCTACGGCGAACTGCCGACGGCTGAACAATATGAGGCCTTCAAGGATCGCATCACGCGCCACACCATGGTGCACGAGCAGATGAACCGGTTCTTCACCGGGTTCCGCCGCGATGCGCATCCCATGGCCATCATGGTCGGCGTGGTCGGGGCCCTGTCGGCGTTCTATCATGACTCCATCGATATCCGGGATCCCGAGCAGCGGGAGATGGCGAGTATCCGCATGATCGCGAAGATGCCGACCATCGCGGCCATGGCCTACAAATATTCCGCGGGGCAGCCCTTCGTGTATCCGAAGAACGATCTCGATTACTCGGCAAACTTCTTGCGGATGTGCTTCGCCGTGCCGTGCGAGGAGTTCGAGATCGATCCGGTTCTGACGCGCGCCATGCGGCGCATCTTCATCCTGCACGCGGACCACGAGCAGAATGCATCGACTTCGACGGTGCGGTTGGCCGGTTCGTCAGGCGCCAACCCGTTTGCCTGCATCTCCGCCGGCATCGCCTGTCTTTGGGGCCCGGCCCATGGCGGCGCTAATGAAGCGGCGCTAACGATGCTCGAGGAGGTCGGCACGGTCGACCGTATTCCGGAATACATTCAGCGCGCCAAGGACAAGAACGATCCCTTCCGGCTCATGGGCTTCGGCCACCGTGTCTATAAGAACTACGACCCGCGGGCCAAGATCATGCAGAAGACCTGCCACGAGGTGCTCGAAGCGGTTGGGCACCACGACGATCCGATCCTCAAAGTGGCGCTGGAGCTGGAGAAGATCGCGCTATCCGACGATTACTTCGTCCAGAAGAAGCTCTATCCAAACATCGACTTCTACTCGGGCATCACGTTGAAGGCCCTGGGCTTCCCGACGGACATGTTCACCGTGTTGTTCGCGATCGCGCGGACCGTCGGCTGGATCGCTCAGTGGAAGGAAATGATCGGCGACCCCTTGCAGCGCATCGGCCGGCCGCGACAGCTCTATACGGGGGCGACCGAGCGGGCTTATGTGCCGATGATGGACCGCTAGAGGCGGGCCGGTCTCTCGCGGGTAACGGTCTAGTCGTTCGTGTCCGCGTCGCTCCAAGGCTCTCCGACCAAGAACAGCTTATGCACGTTGGCGGCCTTGATCGTCTCGGCGCGCTCGGCCAACAGAACGTGTCCGGCCGCGACCGCGACCCCCGCGAGGCCCGCGGCGGCGGCTCTATGCATCGTCTCCGGACCAATCGTCGGCATGTCGATCCGCTCTTCTTGGCCCGGTTTTGGAGCCTTCACGAGCACCCCCGATTTCGTGCCATGGACGCGGCCCTGCTTTCTGACCGCGGCACAGCGTTCGAGCAGAGCATCAGTGCCCTCGGCGGCTTCGACCGCCAGCACATGACCCCTGGCCACAACTGTCGCCTGGCCGATGTCCAGATGTCCGAGAGCATGCACAACCTTGAAGGCGGTGGCGATGTCCGCTCGGTCATCGGCGGATGGGCCCTTCGTGGAAAGCGTCCCCTCTGGCATCAGGAGCTCGGGCAAGACGTCCCCCGCGCCGCGCACGCGGTAGCCCTTATCCTCGAAGAAGCGCACGATCCTTGACAGCAAATAGTCGTCGCCGCCCTTCGCGAGGCTCAGCAAAAACGGTAGCGTCTTGATGGCACCGAGATCGAAGCGGACATTGTCGAAGTCCGGACGATTGACCCCGCCGATGATGACGAGATCGGTGCAGTGATTGTCGCTCAGGGCGCTGAAAAGTTTACCGATCTCTCCCCACTTCATCCAGGTATGGGGAAAGCGTTCGATGGCCTCGCTCGCCTCGCCGCGAATCCCCACGATGTGCAATGGAATGCCGCTCGCCACTGCGGCCTCGGCGATGGCGCAGGGCAAGTCGCCGCGTCCGGCGATGATGCCGAGCGAGCCTGCGATGTTCTTCGTTCTGGGCACGGTGGGCGCCGTTCTGTCAGCGGCTCGGCGTTGCGACATTGTTCGGTACGCAGAAGGACCTGTCGGAGTCACTTTTGATGAAGTCGATGATCTCCTTGGCGAGCGGGTTCGCGGAGAACATGCTTTCGACGTCCTCGAGCCGCTCCTTCAGCGTTCCCTCGGTGGCGAACAGCATACGATAAGCCTTGCGTAGCTCGTGGATCTGCTCTCGGTGAAAGCCTTTGCGCTTAAGGCCGACGATGTTGAGGCCGTTCAGATTGGCCCGGTTACCCAGCGCCATGCCGTAGGGGATGAGATCGGCCGCGACGCCTGACATTCCCCCCACGAAAGAACAGGCGCCGATGCGCACAAACTGATGGACGGCGGACAGGCCGCCGATGATCGCACCATCGCCGACCGAGACGTGGCCGCCAAGAGTGACGCCGTTGACGAGCGTGACGTTGTCGCCGATCTGACAGTCATGGGCGATGTGGGCCCCGATCATCAAGAAACAGTTGGCGCCCACCTGTGTTTCCATATGGCCGCTCTTGGTGCCGCGATGAACGGTCACGTGCTCGCGGATGAGCGTATTGGGACCGACGGTGAGCGCGCTCGGTTCGTCCGCATACTTTATGTCCTGCGGCGCGAGGCCGAGCGAGGCGAAGGGAAAAATTTCACAGCCTGCGCCGACCGTGGTCCGGCCGTCCACGACCACATGGGCGTGGAGGACCACATCGTCTCCCAACTCGACGTCGGGGCCGACGACACAAAAGGGGCCGATCTCGACGTCCGTGCCAAGTTTTGCGCCTGGATCGACCTGCGCGGTAACGTGAATATTGGGCATGAAGTGTCTGGCTACTCGATACTGTCGACGATCACGGCGCTGACCTCAGCCTCGGCAACCAGGTTGCCGTCGACGAGTGCCTGGGCCCGGAAGCGCCAAACGCGACCGCGATTGCGCATTTTCTGAACGTGGTAGTGGATGGTGTCCCCAGGGATGACCGGACGGCGAAAGCGCGCTTTGTCGATTGCCATGAAGTAGACGAGCGGCGGTTCTTCGAACGCATCGATGAAACGCATGCACAGCGCGCCGGCGGTCTGCGCCATGCCTTCGATGAGGAGCACGCCGGGCATCACGGGATTGCCCGGGAAGTGTCCCTGGAAGTACGGCTCATTCGCTGTGACGTTCTTGATGCCGGTGGCCGAGCGATCTCCGTCCATGTCGACGATGCGATCGACAAGCAGGAAGGGGTAGCGATGCGGCAGAAGCTTCATGATATCGGCGGTCTCCATGCTATTGGAGGTTTCCGCCGTATCGGGCTTCGATGTTGCCCCGCTCTCGTTCATACGGACCGGCTCCTTAGATGCGGATTTCCGGCTACGCGCCTTCTCCGCCGTCTCCTTGATCAACCTTCACATCCTTGCGTTCGGCCAGTTGCCGCAGCACGGTCATTTCCCTGAACCACAGCCGGACAGGCTTGGCCGGGGTTCCGCCCCAGCGCGCGCCTGCGGGTACATCGCCCCGGACGTTGCTGCTCGCGGCAATCTGGGCGCCTGCGCCGATCTTGAGATGGCCTACAAGACCCACCTGGCCGCCGAGGGCAACGAAGTCACCGAGTTCGGAACTGCCCGAAATACCTGTTTGGGACACGACAATGCAATGCCTTCCGATGATGACGTTGTGCCCGATTTGCACAAGATTATCAATTTTCGTGCCCTCGCCGATAATCGTATCCCGAAGGGCTCCGCGATCGACGGTCGAATTTGCGCCGATTTCGACGTCATCTTGGATCACGACCCGGCCGATCTGAGGGACTTTGAGGTGACCGGCTTTGCCCATGGCGAAGCCGAATCCGTCCTGGCCGATGGCCACTCCGGCGTGGACAATGACCCGGTTGCCGATCAGAGCGTGGGCGACGGAAACGTTTGGCCCGACGTAAGAGTCCCGGCCTATATGCACCCGATAGCCGATCACGGCCCCCGCCGCGATCGTCGTCCCCTGCCCGATATGCGCTTCGGGGCCGATGACGGCGCCGGGCTCCACGATCACCTCGGGCTCGAGAACTGCGCTTGGATGGATGTGGCTCGCAGAGCCCGCTGCGCCGTCGGAGGCGGATTTTGGGCGGAGGGAGCCGGGATAAAAGAGCGCGATCGCCTTGGCGAAGCCACGGTACGGCTCCGGCATGACCAGGCCGGTGGTGCTTTCCGGCAGTTTGCGGACGAATTTGGGGGCGATGATACACGCGCTGGCGGCGGTCTCGGCGAGGAGCGGCAGGTATTTCGGGTTATCCACGAAGGACAGATCGCCTGACGCGGCGCCGTCCAGCGGCCGGACGTCCTTGATCTCAAGATCGGGATTGGCGTCAGTGGCGATCTCGGAGCCCGTGGCGTCGGCGACGGCGCGCAGGGAAAACGGACCGGCCCGCTCGAAGAAACCCGGGTGTTCCATCAAATCTCCAGCGGCTGGCTAGGCGGCATGAATAACAGCGCGTAGCCATAGACCGAACTGGCTTCCTTTAGAAGTTTGTTGAGGCGCCGAAGCGGAAAAGTTCGGTGCGGTCGAAGTCGGCCTTGAGAAGCGCCTCGGCGATATCGGCGCGCAATGGGCCAAGGGGGGATTGCCAGATGATGCTGAAGCCCGTGGACAGGCGAACCTGATCGCTGTCGAACATGAAGCTTCCCTCCTCCGAGACCGCATCGAGTGCGGACTGGCTGGGGTCCCAAAGCGAGCCGGCGTCGACGAAGACCGCGCCCTGCATGCCGAGGCTGTCAGGCAGGAGCGGGAATGGGAAGCGCACCTCCGCGGTCGTGGCCCAGTATAGCTTGCCACCGAGCGAGTCCTGTCGGCAGTTGGGAACGCGTAGTCCTGTCGTGGGGCTTTGGCAGGCATCGCGCGGTCCGTAGCCGGCGCGCTCGAAACCGCGGATTGTCTCGCCGCCCTTGAAGAACAGGTCGGTGAGGCGCAGGTCGTTGTCGCCCCATCCTTCGATCACGCCCCCTTGGACGCGGCCGACCAGGGTAACTTTGTTGGTGATCGGGTAGTAGCCGCGGGCGTCGGCCACAGAGCGGATGTAGTTCACGTCGCCGCCCACGCCGGCGAGATCTTGCGAAAATGAGGCGAAGACGCCGCTGCTGGGCTGCTGCGGCAGATTCCTGGTGTCATAAGCGACCGTGTAGCCGACGCTCGAGACGATCACCTCGCCCTCTTCCGCGGCCTGCTTCACGGCGAGTGACGCGTTGGCGGTCGGGTCGTAAATCTCCTCGCGCTGGAGGCGGTAGCGAAGGCCGAGCTGAGTGTTGTCTGCGATCGGGAAGCCGACACGTAAATTGCCGCCGGTGTCGCGCTGCCGGAACGAAGCCACGTCGCGCAAATCGACCTCCTTGTGGAACAGGTCGAAGCCGGCGGCCATATTGCGGTCGAGGAAGTTGGGCTCGGTGAAGCTGAAGTCCACCTGTGCACGTTCAAGGCTTCCCGAGAAGCCGAGGCGGACATACTGGCCCTTGCCCATGAGATTGCGTTCGGTAATGCTGACGTCGCCGATCACGCCTTCCGTGGTGGAGTAGCCGGCACCGAAGGAGAGTTCGCCGGTGGGCTGCTCGACCACGTTCACGGCCAGAATTACGCGATCCGGAGCGCTACCCGGTTCCGTCTCGATATCCACAGACTTGAAAAACCCTAATGAACGCAGTCGTTTACGGGCTGCCTCCACGAGGAGCCGGTTGTAGGCGTCGCCTTCGGCAAGACGGAACTGGCGGCGGATGACCTTATCCTCGGTGCGGAAATTGCCGACGATGTTGATGCGTTCGATGTAAACCCGCGGGCCTTCGTCGATGACATACGTGATGTTCATCGTGTGCGCGGCCGGGTCGCGATCAAAACGCGGCCGAACCTGTCCGAAGGCATAGCCCTGCTCGGAGACCTTGATGGTCAAAGCCTCGACGGTTTTCTCGACCTTCTCGGCGTTATAGCGGCGTCCCGGCCGAGTCAGGATGACGCCCCGCAGCGCGCCGACATCGAGCGAGGGCAGTGCGCTCTCGATGTCGATATAGCCGAACTGGTACCGCTCCCCCTCCTCGATGGTGAAGGTGATAAAGAACCCCTTCCCGTCGCGGTCGAGGTCGGCGGTCGCAGAGACGATGCGAACATCGGCATAGCCGTTCTTGAGATAGAACTGGCGCAGCAGCTCGCGGTCGAGGTTCAACCGGTCGGGGTCGTAGATATTGGTGCTCTTTAAAAAGCTCAGCCAATTCGTGCGCGTGGTCGTGATCACAAAGCGGAGCTGAGAATCGCTGAAGGCGTGGTTACCGATGAAGTTGATGGCCCGTACCTTGGTGGTGGGTCCTTCGGTGATCTCGAAGACAACGTCGATGCGGTTGTTGTCGAGATTGATGATCTTGGGTTCGACCTGAGCGGCATAGAGACCCTGTCGCCGGTAGACTGCCAAGATGCGCTGCACGTCTGCTTGCACGCGCGCGCGGGTGTAAACGGCGCGCGGCTTGAGCTGCACCTCCGCGGCGAGTGCGTCGTCCTCGATCTCCCGGTTCCCTTCAAAGGCAACCTGGCTGATGATCGGGTTCTCGACCACAATCACGATGATGGTGGAGCCCTGCCGGCGGATGCGCACATCCTGAAATAGGCCCGTGGCGAACAAGGTCTTGAGGGACTGGTTGACCTCGGCGGGGTCGTAGTTGTCGCCCGAAGAGAAGCTCAGATAGGAGCGGACCGTCTCCGGCTCGACGCGGCGATTGCCCTCCACGACGATCGACTGGATGACAGTGCTTTGGGCGGACGCCGATAGGTCCCCAAAACTCACGCTGAGACCCAGCGAAAGCGGGACGCTACACATCACGAGGAGGACTGCGAGCAGCCCTCTTTCCAACGTCCACCGCACCATTACTGGTGTATTCCCCTCAAGCCGACCCCGTAGGCAAAGCGCCTTAGCACGCAACTGGCCATTTGTTTGTGGCCGATTTTTGGTAGTCTTCTGTTAACCATACGGGGACCTCGCGGCCCCCGCTAAGCTTGTGCCCCTACAACCTCCGATCACAGAAACTTCAAGTGAATCAGATCGTTCCAGGTCGCGAAGATCATTAGCATGAGCACGAAGGCGAGGCCAATGCGGAATCCGATTTCTTGAGTGGATTCGCTCAGCGGCCGGCCTCTTATTGCCTCGATGCCGTAGAACAAAAGATGACCGCCATCCAGCATAGGTATTGGGAATAGATTTATTAGCCCAATACTGACGGAAATAATGGCAGCGAGGTTGAGAAGGGCAACAAACCCTGCCGTTGCCACCTGCCCCGATACTTGCGCGATGCGCAGCGGACCGCCTAGTTGGTCGGCATCCTCGCGCCCTGTGACCACATCGTAGAGATAGGCCAGGGAGCGGGAGACAACGAAATAGCTCTCCTTCACGCCCATGACTAAGGCGGTGGCAGGATCGTGGCGCTCCAGCGTCCAATCGTCTGGTGAGGCGCTGCGCTGAATGCCGAGCAGACCGATTCGCATGGTGTTGCCGAACCGGTCGGTGATCTCCTTGCGCTCAGGCGTCGCTGTGAGATCCAAATTCGCACCGCCGCGATCGACCACGAAATGCAACTCCCGGTCGGGACTGGTCGCCACGATACGCTGCATGTCGGAAAAGCTGCCGATCTCCGAGCCGTCGATGCTGACGATCCGGTCGCCGGGTTCGAACCCGGCCCGCTCGGCGGCGCTGCCCGGGGCCACGGCGTCGACCTTGGCGGCGGTGACGCGCTCACCGAAGACGCTGAAAATCGCGGCAAAGATAATGATCGCGAGAACGAAATTTGCGATTGGGCCGGCCGCAACGATGGCCGCGCGTTGGGCCAGCGACTTGCCCTGGAAGCTCCGCTTGCGCTCCTCCTCGGGCAAGGCCTCGAAGGCTTTGCGGCCCGAGGCGCTGGCGACGTTCTCGTCGTCGATGAACTTCACGTAGCCGCCAAGGGGGATCCAGGACACGCGCCAGCGCGTGCCGTGCCGGTCGTAGAAGCCGAAGATCTCGGGCCCGAAACCGATGGAGAAGACCTTGACCGCAACCCCGCACCAGCGCGCCACCAAGAAGTGCCCGAGCTCGTGGATAAAGACCACGACTGTCAGGACGAATAGGAAGGGGATGAGATAGCTGAGGATGGCGGCGCCGAAGCCGGAAAGCAGATTTATCGTGTCCATAAGCGAGGTTACCTATTGATTCTGACCGTTCTTAGCCCGGGATCGGGGCTCATGCAAACCGGGGAAGCCAGCCCCGTGCGCGTCGCCGCGTCTCTTTGTCGATCTCGAGCACATCGTCAGCGGTGCGCGGCTCGAGGCAGATCAAATCGGCACAGGCGGCGAGCGTGGATTCGACCAGTCCGGCGATGGCGAGAAAGCCGAGGCGCTTTTCGAGGAAGGCGGCGACCGCGACTTCATTGGCTGCGTTGAGGACAGTCCCGGCACTGCCGCCCGCGGCTAACGCTTCCTTGGCGAGACGCAAGGCGGGGAAACGTTCGGGGTCCGGCGCCTCGAAAGTGAGCGAGCCGATCTCCGCCAGGTCGAGCCGATCATTGGGCACATGCATACGCTCGGGCCAGGCCAGGCTGTAGGCAATGGGTGTCCGCATGTCGGGGCAGCTCAGCTGGGCCAGCACCGCGCCGTCGCTCATTTGCACGAGGCAATGCACGATCGACTGCGGGTGAACCAGCACGTCGAGCTTTTCGGGGGGCAGCGCGAAGAGATGATGCGCCTCAAGGAGCTCCAGCCCCTTATTCATGAGCGTGGCGGAGTCGATGGTGACTTTCGCCCCCATGGACCAGTTCGGATGTTTCAGGGCCTGTTCGGGGTCGGCCGCGGCCATCTGTTCCAGGCTCCAGGTGCGGAAGGGTCCGCCGGAAGCCGTCAGACAGACACGCTCGATGCGCTCCGGCTCCGTTCCGGTCATGGCTTGAAGCGCAGCCGAATGTTCCGAATCCACCGGCAGCAGTGTCGTGCCGTGGCGCGCGACCTCGGCCATGAAGATGCTGCCCGCGGAGACGAGGCACTCTTTGTTGGCGAGCGCTGTCGCCGTCCCTTGGCGCACGGCGCGCAAGGTTGGTTTTAAACCTGCGGCGCCGACGATAGCCGCCATGATCCAATCGGCCGGACGGCTTGCTGCGTCGAGTAACGCCTTCTGCCCTGCGGCTGCCTCGATGCCCGTCCCAGCAAGCGCCGAGGTGAGATCCTTGTAGCTGTCTGGATCGGCCACCACGGCGAGCTTGGCCCGATGTTGAATGGCAAGCTCCGCAAGCCGGGTTCCGTTCTTGCAGCCTGTCAGCGCCACGACCTCATAGGCTTCCGGGTCGCGGCCGACGAGATCGAGCGTGCTCTCACCGATCGAACCCGTGGCGCCGAGCACGGTGATCCGTTTTGGCCGCTTGGTGGAGGGTGGCGGCTCGGTGTCCGGTAATGTGCGAAGGGGAAACAGCGGATCCGCCTCTACCAGATGAGAAGGCCGGCGCCTGGCGCCGCCAGATCGCGCAAGGCGATGAGGCCCGCTAACACGGCGGCCAAGAGAAGGCTATCGATGCGATCGAAAAGGCCGCCATGGCCTGGAATGAGCTGGCTCATATCCTTGATGCCGAAATGCCGTTTCACCGCACTCTCAAGCAAGTCCCCCATCTGGCAGGCGAGCGCAAGGCCTATGGCGACGAGTGCCAGGATCCAGGGAGACGTTCCCCCCAGATAGGCCGCGAAACCATAGCCCACAATGGCCGGCGTCAGGATGCCGACCAGGAAGCCGCTCCAGGTCTTTTTCGGTGAAATGATTGGCGCGAGCTTCGGGCCGCCGAGGCCCCTGCCCCCGATATAGGAGGCGGTGTCCGTAGTCCACGCCACGGCGAGCAGGAAGAGGATGGCGTCAAGCCCAAATTGCGGATCGCTACGCAGCCAGATCAACGCGGCAGCGGGAAACGCGACATAGGCGAGCCCGGCCACGGCCCACAACGCGCGAACCCGGTCGGGTGCGGAGTAAGCGACGACCACTGCGGTCGCGCCGAGAATGAAAAAGCCGAGGTCGAAGCGGCCGAGCGCGATGAAGACGGTGAGCGCAGTAACGCTGACTGCCTGGATCAGGGAGGTGCCGTCGAAGCCGTTGCCACGGGTGGCGCTACCCCATTCCCACAGCAGTAGCCCCGCCGCCACGATCACCAGGGCGAGAAAGCTCCACGGGCTTACGAGCACGGCCGCGAGTGCTATCGCGGCGAGGACGAAAGCCGAAGCCAGCCGTCGTAAGAGTTCGGACCCCGGACGGCACTCTGTGCTTGGCTGGTTGTCGCCGGACGGCGCCGCGGACGTCACGCGGTCGATCTCGCCGACCGGCCGCCGAAGCGGCGGTTCCGCCGCTGATATTCGGAGATGGCGGCCTCGAAGAGCTCCTTGGTGAACTCGGGCCAATAGACGTCAACGAAGACGAACTCGGCATAGGCCAACTGCCACAGCAAGAAGTTGGACAGGCGCAGCTCGCCGGAGGTGCGGATCAGAAGGTCGGGGTCGGGCAGCCCGGCCGTATCGAGGTAGGAAGCGAAGCGATCCTGGGTTACGTCTTTGGGCGCCAAGACGCCTTGCTTCGCGTCTTCGGCGATGCGCTGCGCGGCGCGGGCAATCTCGTCGCGTCCCCCATAATTGAAGGCAATGGTCAGGTTGAGCGCGGTGTTGTTCTTGGTGAGCTCGACGGCGTCGTCGAGCATGCGCAGGATGTCGTCCTCCAAACCGTTGCGCGATCCGACGACACGGATCTTCACCCCGTTCTTGTGAAGCTCGGCGAGATCGCGCCGTACGAAGCGCCGCAGCAGTCCGAACAGATCGTAGATCTCCTGTTCGGGGCGCGACCAGTTCTCCGAGGAGAAGCTGAACAGGGTGAGATGGGTGATGCCGAGCTCCATGGACGCCTCGACGATGCGCCGCACCGTCTCGACGCCTTGCCGGTGGCCTTCGACGCGCGGCAGCCCCCGCTCGGCTGCCCAGCGGCCGTTGCCGTCCATGATGATGGCGACATGATGAGCGGCCGGTCTGTCGGCATCGCCCCACTTGTTGTCCATCGCGAGCGTCACAGTCGGCGTCTCCGCAGCAAACCCAAAAGCGAAATTACGCTTCGGTGCAGGTTAGACCTGTATGATCTCCGCTTCCTTGGTGGCAAGGGACTCGTCGATCTCCTTGATGACCTTATCGGTCAAATCCTGCACCTTCGTTGCCAGCGAATGGTGCTCGTCCTTGCCCATATCGCCGTCTTTCTCGGCCTTCTTCAGGTGCTCCATGCCGTCCCGGCGGACGTTCCGTACGGCCACCCGAGCCTGCTCGGCATATTTGTGGGCGACCTTGGCCAGCTCTTGGCGCCGCTCCTCGTTGAGCTCGGGGATCGGTAGGCGCAGGAGCTGCCCCTCCGTAACGGGATTGAGGCCGAGATCCGATTCACGGATAGCCTTCTCGACGGCGTTTACTTGGCTCTTGTCCCAGACCTGAACCGTGATCATGCGTGGCTCCGGCACGTTGACGGTCGCCACCTGATTGAGCGGCATCGGGTTGCCGTAGGCCGTAACCATGATGGGATCCAGCAGACTGGCGCTGGCGCGGCCGGTGCGGAGGCCGCTGAATTCCTGTTTGAGTACGGTGTGCGCACCATGCATACGCCGTTCGATCTCATCCAAGTCGAAGTCAGACATCTTGCCTTCCCCGCTCGCCGTTTTGCCAGGCGCTCATGTGCCAGGCGTGGCGTGCTCTGTTGGCGTTTCCAAGCGTTCCCCAGTGGGCTTATCCACCGTCTATGGTGGTCGAGGCGCCCTGCCCTTGCAACTCAAGAGCCAAACTCCCTTGGCTCTTGATGGAAAACACAATTATCGGAATCCGGTTGTCCCGGGCAAGCGCGATCGCCGCGCCGTCCATGATCTTCAGATCCTGCTTGAGCACCTCAGCGTAGCTGAGCCGGTCATAACGCTTGGCGTCGGGTACCTTCTTAGGGTCGGCGCTGTAGACGCCGTCGACCTGCGTCGCCTTGTACAAGGCTTGGCATTCCATCTCCGCGGCACGCAGCGCGGCGGCCGTATCGGTGGTGAAGAACGGATTGCCGGTGCCGCCGGCGAAGATCGCCACCCGGCCTTTCGCCAAATGGTCCAATGCTTTGTCGCGGATATAGGGCTCGCAGACGGTCGGCATGGGGATAGCCGAAAGGACCCGGGCCGTTGGGCCAGCGCGTTCGATGGCGGTCTGAAGCGCGAGTGCATTCATCACCGTGGCGAGCATGCCCATATAGTCGGCTCGGGCGCGGTCCATTCCACCTTCCGCCGCCATCAGGCCGCGATAGATATTGCCGCCGCCGACGACGAGGCAGATTTCGACGCCCATATCCGCCGCTGCGGCGATGTCCTTGGCGATCGGTTCAATGACGTCGAGATCGATGCCGTAGCCCTTATCCCCGGCGAGCGCCTCGCCGGAGAGCTTAACGAGAACGCGCCCGTAACGAAGTTTCGCGGTCGTCGGCGGATTGACCATCAGCGCAAACTCCGGCGGCGAGGCAACATCCTCGAGCCCAGGGGTGCCGGCGACTCCATGCGGGCCGCCGCGGCGACCCTAGGAGCCTGAGGCTGCGGCGGCAACCTCGGCGGCGAAATCACTCTCGCCCTTGTCGATGCCCTCGCCGAGGGCAAAACGGTAAAAGCCGGTGATCTGAATCGGCGCACCGGCGTCTTTGCCGGCGGCGTCCATAGCCTTCGCCACCGTGTTGTCGGGATCGTGGACAAAGGGCTGCTGGAGCAACACTACCTCCTCGTAAAACTTCCGCAGGCGTCCCTCGACCATCTTGGCGATGACGTCGTCAGGCTTGCCGGATTCCTTGGCTTGCTCGGTCAGCACGGCGCGCTCCCGCTCGACGAGCTCCTGGTCCAAGCTGTCGGTGTCCACGGATTGCGGGTTGGCCGCGGCAATGTGCATGGCGACTTGCTTGCCGAAGGCAGTCAGGGCGTCGGCGTCGCCCGTGGACTCGAGGGCGACGATGACACCGATCTTGCCGAGGCCCGGCGTGGCCTGATTGTGCATGTAGCTGGCCACCACACCCTTGTCGGCGGCGAGATGGGCCGTGCGGCGGAGCGTCATGTTCTCGCCGATCGAACCGATCATCTCCTTCAGCGTGTCGGCGACTGTGGCCTTCGTCGAGCCGTAGGTCGCGGCGCCGAGCTTTTCCAGGTCGCCTTGCGATTTGAGAGCAGCCGCGGCGATCTGGCCGACCATGTCCTGGAAGGTGGGATTGCGGGCGACGAAATCGGTCTCGGAGTTCACCTCGACCAGCGCGGCTTCCTTGTCGTCCGCCGACAAGCCGATAAGGCCCTCGGCGGCGACGCGGCCGGCCTTCTTGGCTGCCTTGGAGAGCCCCTTGGCGCGCAGCCAATCGACCGCAGCTTCCATGTCGCCGTCGGTCTCGTTGAGCGCGGCTTTACAATCCATCATGCCCGCGCCGGTCTTGTCGCGGAGCTCCTTGACCATGGCTGCAGTTATCGTCGGCATACGATCCTCTTCGGTTGCGCCCGCGCCTTGGCCGACGCGGCGTCTCGTTTACGCGGTTTCTTTGGTCCCGGCCTCGGGGGACTCGGCCTCCGCCTTGCTCTCGGTCTCCTTGGCGGCGGCCTTCGCCTTCGCGGGCTTCTTGGCCGGAGCGTCCTTTGCTTCCGGTGCTTCTTGGCCACCCTCGAGGCTTGGCTCGCTCAGGGGCTGTTCGGCCGCGCCGACATCCATGCCGGCGGAGCCTTGTGCCCGCTCGATCCCGTCAATCGCCGCGCGGGCGATGAGATCGGTGTAAAGAGTGATGGCGCGGCCCGCATCGTCATTACCTGGAATGGGATGGCTGATGCCGTCCGGATCGCTGTTGGAATCAACGATGGCGACCACAGGCATGCCGAGTTTGCGAGCTTCGGCAATAGCGATCGATTCCTTGTTGGTGTCGATCACGAACATGAGGTCCGGCGGCGCACCCATATCCTTGATGCCGCCAAGCGACCGCTCGAGCTTGTCCTTCTCGCGGGTGAGCTGGAGCAACTCCTTCTTGGTGAGACCGTGATGGTCCCCTTCGAAAAGCTCTTCCAGCGACTTCAGCCGCTTGATGGAGTTGGAAATGGTCCGCCAATTGGTCAACGTGCCGCCGAGCCAGCGGTGATTGATGAAGTATTGGGCCGAGGACCGGGCCGCGTCGGCGATCGCCTCGGAAGCCTGGCGCTTGGTGCCAACAAAGAGCACGCGGCCGCCTTTGGCCACAACATCCGACACGGTAACGAGCGCCTGATGCAGCAAAGGCACCGTTTGGGTCAGGTCGATGATGTGGATGTTGTTGCGGGAGCCGTAGATGAACGGCGCCATTTTCGGGTTCCAGCGATGGGTCTGGTGACCAAAATGCACACCAGCCTCGAGGAGCTGGCGCATAGTGATATCGGGCAGTGCCATTGGACTGCTAACTCCTTTTTCCGGTTTTGCCGCCGCGGGGCGAAGAGACCGGCCAAGAGCCGATCACCGGAGCGAGCGCAAAGGCTAGAAGACCTTTGTGACGCTTGATCCCCGCGTGTGAGATGCTGCGGGTTATAGGGGTGAGGCATCCCCTTGGCAAGCGCAGAAAAGCCCGAAAAAGTGCCGCGGGCCGGGCTAGAGTGCGCTGATGGAGCCGACGCCTTCGACGAGCTTTAGTTCGCTGCGCTGACGCGGCGTGGTGTCGATACCCCGCGGCAGGTCGAACTCGACCTCCTTGTCGAGCTCTTGCAAGCGCAGCACGAGGCGGAATTGGCCCTCGCCCCCTTTGCCGCCCACATGCTCGGCGAGCGCGCCCAAGGCGCGGGGGTCCTCGACATAGACCTTCATGCCGGCGGAGCGGCCCTCCGCGGCTCTGTCCAGCGAGGAGAGACTCTGCACCCGCACCCGCACGGTCTCGCCGTCGGCCTCGGCCTCGGCCTCCAGCACAACTGCCGTGCCGGCCTCAAGCAGCGGCCGGGCGGCGAGCAGTGCCTCGGAGAAGATGACCGCCTCGAATTGGCCCGTGGCGTCCGAGAAGGCCACGAAGGCGTAAGGATTGCCGCTCTTGCCCTGGCGCTCCCGCGCGGACAGGACGGTGCCAGCCAGCGTGCCCACCACGCGGCGGGTTCTAGCCTTAGAGGCGAATTCCGCCCATGTTTCGGCCCCGAGGCTGTCCAGGACCTCCTTGTAGTCATCGAGCGGATGGCCGGTGAGGAAGAAGCCGACCGCGTCGAATTCTTTGGAGAGTTTGTCGGTCGGCACCCAGGGCTTGGCGGCGCGCAGCTCGATGGCGGGGGGTGCATGTCGGGCGCCCGAGAACAGATCTTCCTGCCCTTCGGCGCTGGTCTCCAGGGCGCGGTTGCCCGTGGCAACCATGAGATCCACATTGGCGAACGCCACAGCGCGCTCGATGCCAAGATCGTCGAAGGCGCCGGCGGCGGCGAGCGTCTCTAGGGCGCGCTTGTTGACGAGGCGCGGATTGAGGCGCCGGGCGAAGTCGGACACGTCCTTGAAGGGGCCGTTCTCGGCGCGCTCCTCGCAGAGGAACTCGACCGCCTGACGCCCGACGTTCTTGAGCGCTGCAAGCGAATAGCGAATGGCGCCATCGTTGGGAACGAATCCCACCTCGGACAGATTGACGGAGGGCGGCTCGAGACGAATGCCCAGCCGGCGGGCCTCTTGCGCGAAGCTGCTGAGCTTGTCGGCATTGCCCATGTCTAGCGTCATGGAGGCGGCGACGAACTCGGTCGGATAGTTGGCCTTGAGATAGGCGGTCTGGTAGGCGATCAGTGCGTAAGCGGCGGCGTGGGATTTGTTGAAGCCGTAGCCCGCGAACTTCGCCACCAGCTCGAAAATGTATTCGGCTCGGCCTTTGTCGACACCGTTGCGAACGGCGCCGTCGACGAAGCGCTTCCGCTGCTTGTTCATCTCCGCCTTGATCTTCTTGCCCATGGCGCGGCGCAGCAGGTCGGCCTCGCCCAGCGAGTAGCCGGACAGCACTTGCGCGATCTGCATCACCTGCTCCTGGTAGATGATCACGCCGTAGGTTTCCGCCAGGATCGGTTCGATCGTGGGATGGAGACTCTCGATCTCTTCGCGTCCATGCTTGCGGTTCACATAAGTGTCGATGTTGTCCATCGGGCCCGGCCGATACAGCGCCACGATGGCGATGATGTCCTCGAAGCGGTCGGGCTTCAGCTTGCGCAAGGCATCGCGCATGCCCTGCCCTTCGAGCTGGAACACGCCGACGGTGTCGCCGCGCTGCATAAGGTCGTAGGACGCCCCATCGTCGAGCGGGATTTTGGCTGGGTCGATGTCGGGACCGTTGCGTGCAATAAGTTTCCGCGCCGTGTCGATGACCGTCAGCGTCTTGAGGCCGAGAAAATCGAACTTCACGAGACCTGCCGCTTCGGCCCACTTCATATTGAATTGGGTGGCGGGGAGCTGGGCGCGCGAGTCCCGATAGAGCGGGACGAGATCGATCAAGGGCCGATCGGCGATCACGACGCCCGCCGCATGGGTCGAGGCGTGACGATAGAGCCCTTCCAGCCGCTGCCCGATATCGAGCAGCTTGGCGACGATAGGATCTTTCTCTCTTTCTTCTTGAAGACGCGGCTCGCCGGCGATGGCCTGCGGCAGCGTCACCGGGTTCGCCGGGTTCATGGGTACGAGCTTGCACAGGCGATCCACCTGGCCATAAGGCATTTGCAGTACGCGCCCGACGTCGCGCAGCACGGCACGTGCCTGAAGCTTACCGAAGGTGATGATGTGTGCCACGCGATCGGCGCCGTAACGTTCGCGCACATAGGCGATCACCTCATCGCGCCGGTCCTGGCAGAAGTCGATGTCGAAGTCCGGCATGGACACACGTTCGGGATTCAAGAAGCGTTCGAACAGCAACCCGAAGCGAATGGGATCGAGATCGGTGATGGTCAGCGCGTAAGCCACGAGCGAGCCCGCTCCGGAACCGCGGCCGGGGCCCACAGGGATGCCCTGCCCTTTGGTCCACTTGATGAAGTCCGCCACGATCAAAAAGTAGCCCTGATAGTTCATGCCGGTGATGACATCGAGCTCAAAGACGAGACGCTCCCTATAGGACGCCTCGTCATGACCGGGCGCGGTGCCGTGCTGGGCGATACGGACTTGGAGTCCTGCTTCGGCCTGCCGCCTCAGTTCCGCGGCTTCGGTCTCGGCAAGGACGCTCGTCGCTTTCTCGCCGGACAGGAAGGCCGGCAGGATCGGGTCGTGCTGCGTGGGCCTGTAGGCGCAGCGTTGGGCAATCTCGACCGTGTTCTCGATCGCTTCGGGCAGATCGGCGAAGAGTTCGCGCATCTCCTCGGCCGTCTTGAAGTAATGCTCCGGGCTCAAGCGACGTCGCTCATCCACGGCGACATAGCTTCCTTGCGCGATGCAGATCAGGGCGTCATGGGCTTCGAAATCGTCTTGGGTGGCAAAGAAGGGTTCGTTGGTGGCGACCAGGGGGAGTGCGAGATCGTATGCGAGCTGCACCAATTGGGATTCAACAGTCCTCTCGTGCCGTAGGCCATGGCGTTGGAGTTCCACGTAGAGCCGGTCGCCGAACAGCGTTTGCAGGGCTTCCAAACGACTGCGAGCCAGGTCCGGATTGCCGTTGGCGAGCGCAACGTCAATGACCCCCTCCGGCCCGCCAGTGAGCGCGATCAGGCCGGCGGCATGGGCGGCAAGCTCATCGATGGTCACAAGCGCCTCGCCTGTCTCGGCGGCCATGAAATAGGCGCTAGTCGACAGGCGCATGAGGTTGGCGTAGCCGGTCTCGTCCTTGGCAAGGAGCGCTAGGGGGCCGTCCGACTTCGGGCCGCGCAGGTCCGCGCCCGGCGTCGGCTCGCGTCGCGCCTCGAAGGTGAGCGCCAGGGTGCAGCCAACAATGGGCTGGATGCCAGCGCCAGCCATGGCTTCGGAAAACTCAAGCGCGCCGAAGAGATTGTTCGAGTCCGTCAGCGCCAGGGCTGGCGCTTCGTCGGCCTTCGCGAGTTGCACCAGGCGGGGGATGGTGAGGGCCCCTTCGAGCAGCGAATAGGCTGAGCGCACGCGAAGATGCACGAAGGGTTGGGATCGCTCGCTCACGGTTCCTTCTTTCGGGTTCTGCCTTTGGGCTTTCACCCTTTCGGATTCGCGCGGCAACATCGACGGCGATCTCGAAGATATCCCGGCGATTCACGGCCCACCGGTCTGAAAAGCCAGCGTCCAATGTTCTTCTATTGTTCTTTTGGGGTCAAGCCCTAGCGGTCGACTTCGACCACGACAACCTCTTCCTCGACGAGGTGGCCGTCCGCCAGACGCAACGTGCGGTCCATACGGGCCGCGAGTTCGAGATTGTGGGTGGCGATCACCGCCGCCACGCCCTCCTCGTTCACGAGTTGCATAAGCTCGTCGAAGACACGCTCCGCTGTGTTGGGATCGAGATTGCCCGTGGGCTCGTCCGCCAGCAGGATCTTGGGCTGGTTGGCGACGGCGCGGGCAATCGCCACGCGTTGCTGCTCGCCGCCGGAAAGTTCCGCGGGCCGATGGTCCCAGCGTTCCTTGAGACCAAGCGTCACCAAGAGGTCCTTGGCGCGGGCCTGCGCGTCGGCCTTGGTGAGCCCAAAGATGAGCTGCGGTAGCATGACGTTCTCGAGCGCCGAGAACTCCGGCAAGAGATGGTGGAACTGATAGACGAATCCCACCTCCATGCGGCGGACCCGGGTGCGTTCATTATCGTTGAGGGTGTTGCAATCGACGCCGTTGAGAATGACGCTGCCTGAGTCCGGCTTTTCGAGGAGACCGGCGATGTGCAGTAAGGTCGACTTGCCGGCGCCGGACGGGCCGAGAAGCGCAACGGTCTCGCCTGGGTAGAACGTGGCGGAGGCTTGCTTGAGCACGTCGATGCGGCGGTCGCCTTGCGTGAAGCCGCGATCCAGGTGCTCGAGCCGCAGAGCCGCTGTTCTCTCGGGATTATCCACCGTGCCCCCTATTCGTAGCGCAGCGCTTCAACGGGATCGAGACGCGAAGCCCGCCAGGACGGATAGACGGTGGCGAGCACGGAGAGCACGAGCGCCATGATAACGACGGTGCCGGTCTCGCCGGAGTCCATATCGGCCGGCAGCTGCGACAGATAGTAGAGTTCGGCCGGGAAGAGTTCGGTGTCGGTCAGCCAGGCGATGACCCCGCGGATGCGGTCGATGTTGAGGCAGACGAGCACGCCCAGAGCGAAGCCGGCAACGGTGCCGACAACGCCGATGCTCGCGCCGGCGATGAAGAAGATGCGCATCACCGCCCCTCGGGTCGCGCCAATGGTGCGCAGAATGGCGATGTCGCGGCCCTTGTCCTTTACCAGCATAATGAGGCCCGAGATGATATTCAGCGCGGCTACGAGCACGATCAGCGCCAAGATCAAGAACATGACGTTGCGCTCCACTTGAAGCGCGGTAAAGAAGGTCGCGTTCCTCTGCCGCCAATCGCTGACATAGATTGTCGGGCCGCCGGCGGTGATGATTTTCGGCGCGAGATCGGCGACTTCGTCGGGCGAATCGAGAACCACTTCGAGCACGGTCACCTTATCGGGCTGGCTGAAATAGCGCTGCGCCTCCTTCAGCGGCATGAACAGAATGCTCGCATCGTATTCCGACATGCCAATCTCGAAGATCGCCGCCACGGGATAGCGCTTCACGCGCGGCGCCGTGCCGAGCGCCGTGGATGGCCCGCGGGGTGTCAGGATCGAGACCTCGTCCCCGACCTTGACGTTGAGGGAATTCGCCATGCGGCTGCCGAGCGCCAAGCCTGGGTTGTCGTCGAAGCCGTCCAGCGTGCCGAAGCGGATATTGCTGGAGATCGACTTGAGACTCTTGAGGTCGGCCTCGCGCAAGCCGCGCACCAGCGCGCCGCTCGATGTATAGGGCGTGGAGATCAGCACCTGACCTTCGACCAAGGGCAAGGCGTATTTCACGCCCTCGACCTTGCGGACCCGGTTGGCGACCTCGTCATAATCCGTGAACTCGCCGAGGCTGTGCACCACGACGTGGCCGTTCAGGCCCAGCATCTTGTCGAACAGCTCCTGGCGGAAGCCGTTCATCACCGCCATGACGATGATCAGTGTGGCGACGCCAAGCATGATGCCGATGAAGGAAAATCCGGCGATCACCGAGATGAAGCCTTCCTTGCGGCGTGCGCGCAAGTAACGCAGCGCCACCATCCATTCGAAAGGCGCGAATGCCCGCGTGCTCGTGGCCGAACTCATGCGCCTTCCTTTCGCGCCTCTTCCGCCGCCTCAACCAACTTAGTCAACGCGGCCTCGAAGGTAAGACTATGGCGGGCGCCCGTGGCGCGCTCTTTCAACTCGACCTCGCCGGCCTTCAGGCTCTTGGGCCCGACGATCAGCTGCCAAGGGAGACCAATGAGATCCATGGCGGCGAATTTGGCCCCTGCCCTGTCGTCGCGGTCGTCATAGAGGACATCGAATCCCGCCGCTTGCAGCTGTGCGTAGAAATCCTCGCATGCGACATCGTTCTCGGCGTCGCCCACTTTCAGGTTGATCAGCCCGACATCGAACGGCGCTACGGCTTGGGGCCAGATGATGCCCGCATCGTCATGCGAAGCTTCGATGATGGCGCCGGCGAGCCTGGACACGCCGATACCATAGGACCCCATTTCCACTGGGACGAGCCCGCCGTCTGGGCCTTGCACCTTGGCGCCCATGGCCTCGGAGTATTTCGTGCCAAAATAGAAGACTTGTCCCACCTCGATGCCGCGCGCCGAAAGCTGCATGTCGGAGGGCACTTCGCTGTCGAAACGCTCGGCATCGTGCACGTCGTCGGTGGCGGCGTACAGCTCGGTGCGTTGACGGACATAAGGCGCGAGGTCACCCTCGTAGTCCACGTCCCGTGGCGGTGTCGGCATCTGCACCAAGTCCTTATGACAGTACACTTGGGACTCTCCGGTCTCAGCAAGAATAATAAATTCGTGAGAGAGATCACCGCCAATCGGGCCCGTCTCCGCGCGCATGGGCACCGCGCGAAGTCCCATGCGGGCGAACGTGCGTAAATAGGCAACGAACATCTTGTTATACGATTTGACGGCGCCCTCTTTATCGAGGTCGAACGAATACGAATCCTTCATCAGGAACTCGCGACCACGCATGACGCCGAACCGCGGCCTGACCTCGTCGCGGAATTTCCATTGGATATGATAGAGGATGCGGGGCACGTCCTTGTAGGACTTCGCGCCTGCGCGGAAGATCTCGGTGATCATCTCCTCGTTGGTCGGCCCGTAGAGCATGTCGCGCTCGTGGCGGTCCTCGATGCGCAGCATCTCCTTGCCATAAGCCTCGTAGCGGCCGCTCTCCCGCCACAGCTCGGCGGGCTGGATGGTGGGCATGAGCAGTTCGATGGCGCCGGCCCGGATCTGCTCCTTGCGCACGATCTGTTCGATCTTGCGCAGCACCCGGTGTCCGAGGGGGAGCCAAGAGTAGATGCCAGCGCTCGATTGCCGGATGAGGCCAGCGCGCAGCATCAGCCGGTGTGAGACGATCTCCGCTTCCTTGGGATCGTCGCGCAAGAGTGGCAGGAAGTAGCGGCTGAGGCGCATTAGGCGAGCCCTGACGGCGTTGGACAGCAGGTATTAGCGCGGCGCCTGCCGTTTTGCTGTGAGCCATGTTGGCGAGATGCAGCAATACCCGCTCGCCGGGCCCCCTTCAGCGGCTAATAGCCAAGATCGCAAGGGGAGGCAATCGACCCGGTTCACGAATCCAACGGGTTGCGCGACTGGATAGTGAGTGGACGGAGCGATGCAGCAGGGCTTGAAGGATTGCCTGGTACAACGCGGGGTAGCGACAGTTTAGTGCTTCTCATTGAGGCGACCGCAAATGTTGCCTGGAACGTGGGCAGATTTGCTGATCGCGGACACTGGACAACTGCCTGATTTCGTCTTGCGTTCTCTTTCTCGGAAAGTATGACGCATAATTCTGCGGCGACGGGTCACAATCATGGTGACAATTTGGCGCGGCTAGGCTAGTGTCCCGACACAACGTTAGAGCGTTCGGGACCTTTCGATCTCGGGAGTGAAGCGTTGAGAGATTGGACTAGGTCCAAGTCTTGGGAGGAAGTACTCCAGGCGCGTTAATCATGCGAATGCATGGGCGCTGCCGCTTTTTGACCGGCCTCGACGGCTCCCCGTGACGGCGAGCCAGGTTGGTGGAAGAGACAAGGAGTCAGGATACTGAAGCAAGGTCGAGCAGACCTTGCTTTTTTTTTCGACTGCTGTCCGGCGTGCCGGCTTAGCGGCTTTCCTGCACCGCTTCGTAGCGCGGGAAAAACGGAATGTCGTCGAGCTTGATCACCTTGTGGACGATGACGGCGTAGACGCCCGCGAAAACGATCGCCGAAATGACTGTTGTGGCGAGCATTTTCGGCAGAAGGCGCGGCCGGTGGGGGGCGCTTTCGGCGAACCCGGGAGAGCCTTCCTCGCCGGCTTCCTCTGTCGTGCGCACGCCGATTGGCAGCATGGCGAACAGCACGATCCACCAGATGATGAAATAGATGGCGAGCGCGAAGACGAGGCTCATGGTCTTTAAGCCTCCTCGAGCTCCACCAGAGTTCCGCAGAAGTCCTTGGGATGCAGGAATAAAACGGGCTTACCGTGGGCGCCGATCTTGGGCTCGCCGCTGCCCAGCACGCGCGCGCCCTCCTTCAGCAATTGGTCGCGCGCCTCTTTGATATCAGGGACTTCGTAGCAGAGATGGTGGATGCCGCCGTTCGGATTGCGCTCCAGGAAGGCGGCGATGGGCGAGCCTTCGCCGAGGACGCCGAGGAGCTCGATCTTGGTGTTCGGCAGCTCGATAAAAACCGTGCTAACTCCATGTTCCGGCTGCTCTTCTTCCGGCGACACAGTGGCGCCCAGGGTGTCGCGATAGACCGCGGTGGCGGCCTTCAGATCGGGCACGGCAATGGCGACATGGTTCAAACGGCCAATCATGAAACTCTGCTCCAGCGCGAAAAATAGTGGGAAGATTGCATGCGCATAGTGGCGTTCTCGATGGTCAATTGCGGGCCTATAGCACCGTCGTGAGCACCGTGCACACCGGCTTCTTGCCCCAGGCCTGATTGAGGGCCGCGCGCACGCCTCGGCGCACCGCCTCGGTGACAAGCGCAGGATCTTTGCGCCTCGGACGGGGGATGCTCTCCACCGTGCCGATGGCTGCATCGCGCGCGATCTCCCAGAGCGGTACCCCCTGATTGTCCTCCTCGGGGAGCCCGTTCAGAGCGATCTCCGGATCGGCCACCAGCTCGCCCTTGGTGGTGAGAATCAGCGACACCGAGACGATGCCCGCGAAGCTCAGCTTGCGGCGCTCGCGAACCTGTCCGTCGTCGGCGCTCGTCAGAATGACGCCGTCGCGATAGAGGCGCCCCACCGGCACGTCGTCGATAATCTCGGCGGGCTGCGGCAACAGCCGGACCATGGTGCCATTGCGCGCGCGGATCACCTGCTTGATGCCGAGATCCTCGGCGAGCTCCGCATGCGCTTCGAGGTGTCGTCCTTCGCCGTGCATCGGCACGGCAACGTCGGGCTTCACCCAGTCGTAAAGCTGCTTGAGCTCGCCACGGCGCGGATGGCCGGAGACGTGCACGAGCGCGTCCTGATCGGTGAGGATCTCGATGGCATTGTCAGACAGCGCATTCTGCACGCGCGCGACCGCCTTCTCGTTTCCGGGAATGGTGCGCGAGGAGAAGATCACCCAGTCGCCGGCCTTCAAGGAAATGCTTGGATGCTCGCCGGAGGCGATGCGCGCCAGGGCCGCGCGCGATTCGCCCTGGCTGCCGGTGCATAGCGCCACGACCTTGTTCGGGGGGAGCTGCGCGAATGCCGTCTCTTGATGGAAGTAAAGATCGGGATCCAGATAGCCAGTCGCCTGCGCCGCCTCGATGACGCGGTACATCGCCCGCCCGGCGATGACGAGCTCGCGCCCAGCGGCGCGCGCGGCCTTCGCCACGGAGCCGAGACGCGCCACGTTGGAGGCGAAGGTCGTCACCGCCACGCAATTGGGCGCTTTCGCGATGAGCTGCTCTAGGTTCACCGCGACCTCGGCCTCGGATGGCGAGATGCCGTCGCGGATGGCATTGGTCGAATCGCAGATCAACGCGGCAACCCCGTCGCGGCCGATCTCGCGCAAGCGCGTCTCGTCGGTCGGAGCACTGGTCAAAGGCTGCTCGTCGAGTTTCCAATCGCCGGTGTGCAGCACCGTGCCAAGCGGCGTGGTGATCGCGACGGCGTTCGGCTCGGGAATCGAATGCGACATGGCGATCAGCTCCACGTCGAAAGGCCCGATGCTGCGCCGTCCGCCCATGGGCACGACGTCGAGGGGCAAATCCTCAACGCTCATGTTCATCTCGCCGAACTTCAAGCGCAGCATCTCCGCGGTGAAGGGCGTGGCGTAGATCGGCACGCGGCCGAGCAGCGGCCACAAGTCGGGGATGGCGCCGTAGTGGTCCTCATGGGCATGGGTCAAAAGGAGGCCGGCGATGTTGTGGCGCTCTTCCTCGAGAAACCGGATATCCGGCAAAATGACGTCGATGCCCGGTTCGTACTCGCCGCCGAAGGTCACGCCCATGTCGACGATCAGCCAAGTGTAAGCGCCGTCACGGCCATAGCCATAGAGATAGAGATTCATGCCGATCTCGCCGACGCCGCCAAGGGGCACGAAGACGAGCGCGTCACCGCCGCGATTTGATTTCGGGGACACTCGGCTCAAGACGGTCTATCGGCTCGCGAAGAAGACATCGCCGGCCGTGATGTGCTTCTCGCCGGCGGCGGTCTTGAGCCGCAGCGCACCTTCGGAATCGAGGCCCGCATAGGCGCCTTCAATCTCTTCGCCATTGACCCGGGCGACCAGAGGACGGCCCAACGGGCCGGCGCGGTCGAGCCAGGCGCGCCTGATGGTTGGGAAGGTCGCGCCCTCGGCCCAGCGCTGAAGCCATTCGTGAGTGGTCGCCGCCAAGACTTGGAGCGCTTGGGCCGGCGTGACGGTGAGACCGTAGGCATCGAGACTGATCGCCGGTTGCGGCAGGTTCTCAGGGTAAGCCGCGAGATTGATACCGGTACCGATGACGACGGTGGTGCCTGGCTTGTTCGGGTTCCCCACGTTCTCAAGGAGCATGCCGGCGACCTTCTCCTCGGACAGCAACACGTCGTTCGGCCATTTGAGCAGAAGCGCCGAGCGGCCCTCATAAGCGATGAGCTTGGCGACCGTCTCGTAGGTCACGATACCGGCGACGAGGGCGAGCTGACTTGCGGTCGGCAGCGGACAGTTGAGCCGGATCAGCAGGCTCGCAAACAGGTTGCCGACTTGGGAAGTCCATTCGCGGCCGGCGCGCCCCCGGCCCTTCGATTGGCGAGCCGACCAGATCCACAGCGGACCGGGCTCCCCCATGTCGGCGCGCCGTCTGGCTTCCGCATTGGTGGAATCGACCGTGTCCAGCCGCAGCAGCCGATGGCCGGCGGGCATCTTGGGTGAAGGTGAAGCGACAAAGCTCATTTAGAACAATGATTTGGCAGCTACGCCGGCGGCCGCAACCAGTGGCGCCGGGTAGACGAAGAAGAACAGGATCAACACCCCGCTTGCACCGAGCACCACGGCCAAGATCCGCGGCATGGGCTCGAAGCTTTCGACGGGCTCGTCAAAATACATGATCTTGACGATACGTAGGTAATAGAACGCACCCACCACGCTCAAGAGCACGCCGATGACCGCAAGCGCATAGAGCCCGGATTCAATGGCGGCGAGGAAGACGTAGAACTTGGCAAAGAAGCCCGCAAGAGGCGGAATGCCGGCCAGGGAAAACAAGAGTATGGCCAGCATCAGCGCCATGAGAGGGCTCGTGCGGGACAGGCCCGAAAGCTGGCTGATCTCCTCGACCATCTTGCCGTCCCGCCTGAGCGACAGGATGAAGGCGAAGGTGCCGAGCGTCATGACCAGATAGATGGCCAGATAGACGATCACGCCTTGCACGCCTTCCGCCGTCCCGGGTGCGAGACCGACCAGCGCGTAGCCCATATGACCGATGGAGCTATAGGCCATCAGCCGTTTGATGTTGCGCTGCCCGATGGCGGCGAAAGAGCCGAGCGCCATGGAGGCGATAGCGAGGAAGATGACGATCTGCTGCCATTCCGTGGTGACCGCGGGAAAGGCGGAGATCATCACCCGCACGAGCAGCGCCATGGCCGCGATCTTCGGCGCCGCGGCGAAGAAGGCGGCGACCGGTGTCGGTGCGCCCTCATAAACGTCCGGCGTCCACATGTGGAACGGCACGGCGGAAATCTTGAAGGCGAAGCCCGCGAGCAGGAACACCAGACCGAAGATCAGGCCGAGATTGGCGCCGGAGGGCTGCACGGCGCCTGCGATCTGCGCAAACTCGGTGGAGCCGGTGAAACCATAGACGAGCGAGGCGCCGTAAAGCAGCATGCCCGAGGACAGCGCCCCGAGGACGAAATATTTCAGCCCCGCTTCGGAAGAGCGCGCGGAGTCCCGCTTGAAGGCGGCGACCACATAGAGCGCGAGGCTCTGGAGCTCTAGCCCCACATAGAGCGCGATGAGATCGTAGGCCGAGATCATCATCAGCATGCCGGTGGCGGCGAAGAGCAGGAGCACCGGATACTCGAATTTCACCCCGCCCTCGGTGTCGCGCCAGTAGGTGAGCGACATGACGAGAGCGACAGTGGCGCCCACGAGAGCCAGCAGCTTCAGCATGCGCGCGTAGGGATCGACGATGAAGCTGCCGGTGAAGAGGGTGACGGTGCCCTCGCCGGTCGCGACGAAAATTCCGGCCAGGGCGAGAACCGCGACCGCGAGCCACAGGACGAGCTCACCGCGTTCCTGGCCGCGCCCCCCTACGCCGACCATGAGCAAGGCCATGGCGCCCACCGCGAGCGTGATCTCGGGCAGGATGGCGAGGAGATGGGCTTGGTCGAACACCGCGGCCTCCTCTACGGCGCCAGCGCGAACCGCGCCTGTTCGGCTGCGGCAAGGCTCGCTTTGAAGTCCGAGATCAACGCTTGGACCGAGACGGCCGAGACGTCGAGAACCGGGTTTGGATGGAAGCCGAAAAAGATGGTGATGACGATCAGCGGCACTATCACAGCGATTTCACGCCAGGAGAGGTCCTTGATGTGCTTCAGCGCCGGGTTGGTGATCGTGCCGAAAATAATGCGGCGGTAGAGCCATAGGGCGTAGCCCGCCGACAGGATGATGCCCGTCGTGGCGAACAGCGCGACCCAGGTATTCACCTCGAAGGCGCCGAGCAGCGTCAGGAACTCGCCGACGAATCCGCTGGTACCGGGCAGACCGACATTGGCGAGAGTGAAGATCATGAACACGGCGGCATAAAGCGGCATGCGGTTCACCAGCCCGCTGAATACGGAGATCTCGTGCGTGTGCATGCGGTCGTAGACGACGCCGACACAGAGGAAGAGCGCGGCCGAGACGATGCCGTGAGACAACATGAGGAAGATGCCGCCCTGGAGACCCTGCATGGTGAGGGTGAAGATGCCGATGGTGACAAAGCCCATATGGGCGATCGACGAATAGGCGATCAGCTTCTTCATGTCCTCTTGGGCAAGCGCTACGAGCGAGGTGTAGATGATGGCGATCACCGACAGCGCGAAGATGAGCGGCGCGAACTCGGCCGAGGCCAGCGGGAACATGGGAATCGAGAAGCGCAAGAAGCCGTAACCGCCGAGCTTCAAAAGGATGCCGGCGAGGATCACGGAGCCCGCGGTGGGCGCTTCCACATGGGCATCCGGCAGCCAGGTATGCACGGGCCACATGGGCAGCTTTACCGCGAAGGAGGCGAGGAAGGCGAACCAGAGCCAGGTTTGCATTTCCGGCGGGAAGTCGTGGGTGAGCAGCGCCGGGATGTTGGTGGTGCCCGCCTCCCAGTAGATCGCCATGATAGCGAGCAGCATCAGCAGCGAGCCGGCGAGCGTGTAGAGGAAGAACTTGAAGCTCGAATAGACGCGCCGGGGGCCGCCCCAGATGCCGATGATGAGGAACATCGGGATCAGACCGCCCTCGAAGAACAGATAGAACATGACCAGGTCGAGGGAGCAGAACACGCCGAGCATCAGGGTCTCGAGGACCAAGAAGGCAATCATGAACTCCTTCACCCGCACCTTGATGGCGCCGAAGCTCGACAGGACGGTGAGCGGCATCAGCAGCGTGGTGAGCACCACGAACGGCATGGAGATGCCGTCGAGGCCCATATGGAAGGTGATGGGGCCGAGCCAGGGCCGCAGCTCCACGAACTGAAACTGCGCCGTGGCGGCATCGAAGTCGCGCCACAGCAGCAGCGAGATTGCGAAGGTGATGAGCGTCGTCCACAGCGCGATATAGCGCGCGTTGCGGTAGGTGCTCTCGTCGTTGCCGCGCAGCGCGAAAATCAGCAGCGCGCCGACAACCGGCAGGAAGGTCACCGTGGAAAGGATCGGCCAGCCATAGCTCATGGGGTCAGCGCGCCTCCCGCCACGATGAAATAGGTGATGAGAAGCGCCACGCCGATCAGCATGACAAAGGCGTAGTGATAGATAAAGCCGCTCTGAAGCCGGACCACGCGGTTGGTAATGTCCATGACCCGGGCGGCGATGCCGTTCGGCCCGATGCCGTCGATGACCGCGCCGTCGCCGTACTTCCAGAGACAATTGCCGAGCCATTTCGCGGGCCGCACGAACAGGCGGTCATAGAGCGCGTCGAAATACCAGGCATGAAGGAAGAACTGGTTGGTCGCCGGGAAACGCTTGAGCAGGCCGAACGGCAGGAGGGGCTGCCACATATAGCAGTACCAGGCGATGAGGAAGCCTGCCGTCATGGCGAGGGTCGGCGACAGCGTCAGCCAGAACGGCACGTCATGATGGCCGTGCTCGGGCAGCACGATGGAGTCGCGCCAGAAGGCGACCTGATCGGCGCCGATGAAGAGATGGCGGAAGCCGAGGCCCGCGAACAGCGCGCCGGCGGCCAGGATCAAAAGCGGCAGGCCCATGGTCCAGGGCGGTTCGTGGGCGTGATCGAGGACTTGTCTGCCGCCTTTGAAATTGCCCTCGAAGGTCATGAACATGAGACGCCAGGTGTAGAGCGCGGTGAGGAAGGCCGCGATCAGGGTCATCCAATAGGTGTATTGGCCGACGGGGGTGTGATCGAACCAGGTCGTCTCGATGATGAAGTCCTTGGAGACGAAGCCCGAGGTGAGCGGGAAGGCGGTGAGCGCAAGCGAGCCGATCAGCATCATGGCCCAGGTGAAGGGGATGACTTTGCGCAATCCTCCCATGCGGCGCATGTCCTGATTGTCGGCAAGGGTGTGGATGACGGCACCGGCGCACAGAAACAGCAGCGCCTTGAAGCAGGCATGGGTGAAGAGGTGGAACATCCCTGCCCCGAACGCGCCGACGCCTTCGGCGGCGAACATGTAGCCGAGCTGCGAGCAGGTCGAATAGGCGATGACGCGCTTGATGTCGGTCTGCACCACGGCGGCGGTTGCGGCGAAGAAGGCGCTGGTGGCGCCGATGATGGCGACGAAGGCGAGCGCATAGGGGGCGAGATCGAACAGCGGCGACAGGCGAGCCACCATGAACACGCCGGCGGTCACCATGGTCGCGGCATGGATCAGGGCGGAAACCGGCGTGGGGCCTTCCATGGCGTCGGGCAGCCAGGTGTGCAACAGGAACTGGGCCGACTTGCCCATGGCGCCCATGAACAGGAGGAAGCAGATCAGCTCCAGCACCGGCACTTCCCAGGCGAGGAAGGTCATGGTCTTGCCCACCTGGTCGGGGGCGGCGGCGAAGATCGTGTCGTATTGCACGGCGCCGAAGACGACGAAGATGGCGAAGATGCCGAGCGCAAAGCCGAAATCGCCGACGCGGTTGACGATGAAGGCCTTGATGGCGGCGGCGTTGGCTTCCGGTTTCTTGTACCAAAAGCCGATCAAGAGATAGGAGGCGAGGCCGACGCCCTCCCAGCCGAAGAACAGCTGGAGCAGATCGTCGGCGGTCACCAGCGCCAGCATGGCGAAGGTGAACATGGAGAGATAGGCGAAGAAGCGCTCCTTGTGCGGATCCTCGTCCATGTAGCCGACGGAATAGAGGTGCACCACCGACGACACGGTGTTGACCACGACCAGCATCACCGCGGTCAGCGTGTCGACGCGGATCGACCAGATCGTCTTGAACTCGCCGGAGGTGATGAAGCCGATCAGCGCGATGCGGACGTCGTTGCCCCCGATGGCGACCTGATAGAAAGCGACCCACGACAGGAAGGCGGCGATGAACATCAGCGAGATGGTCACCACCTCGCAGGCGCGCGCGCCGACGAACCGCCCGAGTAAGCCGGCGAACAGGGCCCCGATCAGGGGCAGGAAGAGGATCGCCTGATACATCGCGCCCTGCCGTCAGCCTTTCAGGAGATCGATTTCGGTGACGTCGATCGTGCCGCGGTTGCGGAAATAGACGACGACGATGGCGAGCCCGATCGCGGCTTCCGCCGCCGCCACGGTGAGCACGATCAGGGTGAAAACCTGCCCGACGAGATCGGCGTGGAAGGCGGAGAACGCCACCAGATTGAGGTTGACCGCGAGCATCATCATCTCGATCGACATGAGAATGACGATGACGTTCTTGCGATTGAGAAAGATGCCGAAGATGCCGATGGTGAACAGCACCGCGGCGACGGTGAGATAGTGGCTGAGACCGACGGTCATTTGAGCCCCTTCCCCGTCTCGACCTGGACCACCTCGATGGCGGTCTCGCGGGTGCGGCCGACTTGGGCGGGGACGGACTGGCGGCGCACGTCGCGCTTGTGGTGGAGGGTGAGGACGATGGCGCCGATCATGGCCACCAGGAGAATGAGGCCCGCCGCCTCGAACAGATAGACGTAGCGGGTATAGAGCAACTCGCCCAAGGCCTGGGTATTGCTCATCTCGGACGCCGGCGGCGTGGGCGCATCCCTGATGAGATCCGGCGCGGTCAGCCAGGCGCCCACCACGAAGACGAGCTCCACGAGCAGCAGAATGCCGACGATGGCGCCGACCGGCAGGTATTTGAGAAAGCCCGCGCGCAGCTCGGCGAAATTCACGTCGAGCATCATCACCACGAACAGGAACAGCACCATCACCGCGCCCACATAGACGACCACCAGGATCATGGCGAGGAACTCGGCGCCAAGCAGCACGAACAGACCGGCGGCGTTGAAGAAGGCGAAGATGAGATACAGCACCGCGTGCACCGGGTTCTTCGCGGCGATGACCATGACCCCGGCGCCGATGCACATCGTGGAGAACAGATAGAAGAACAACGCGGAGAGCATCATGCAGCCTTCTTCGTGCTGACTAGCAGATCAAAGCAGAGCCCGGCGCGGCCGCCGGGCACGGAAAAACGTTTTGCCCCCAAGATCCCCACGAGCCCCTCATCGATACGGCGCATCGAGCGCGATATTCTTGGCGATTTCGCGCTCCCAACGGTCGCCGTTCGCGAGCAGCCGGTCCTTGTCGTAATAGAGCTCTTCGCGGGTTTCGGTGGCAAATTCGAAGTTCGGGCCCTCGACGATGGCCTCGACGGGACAGGCCTCCTGACAGAAGCCGCAATAGATGCACTTCACCATGTCGATATCGTAGCGGGTGGTCCGCCGTGTGCCGTCGTTGCGGCGGGGGCCGGCCTCGATGGTGATGGCTTGCGCCGGGCAGATCGCTTCGCAAAGCTTGCAGGCGATGCAGCGTTCCTCCCCATTAGGATAGCGCCGCAGTGCGTGCTCGCCGCGGAAGCGCGGTGAGAGCGGGCCTTTCTCGTACGGGTAGTTGAGAGTCGCCTTGGGGCCGACGAAGTACTTCATGGCGAGCCAGAAGGCCGACACGAACTCCAGCAACAGAAGCGATTTGGCGGATTGGGCAACGCGCATCACGCGTCAACTCCTCTCAAAAACCGTATTGCCAAAGGCGCAAGACCGCGGCCACGACCACGACGGCGGCAAGCGACAAGGGTAGAAACACCTTCCAGCCAAGCCGCATCAGCTGATCGTAGCGATAACGCGGCACCATGGCCTTGACCATGGAGACGAGGAAGAACAGGAAGCCGACTTTCAGGACGAACCATAGCACGCCGGGTATCCAGGTGAAGGGCGCGACCGGGAATGGCGGAAGCCAGCCGCCGAGGAAAAGCACCGTGCCCAGCCCGCACAACAGGATGATGGCGACGTACTCGCCCAGCATGAAGAGCATGTAGGGGGTTGAGGAGTATTCGACCATGAACCCGGCCACGAGTTCCGATTCCGCCTCCAGGAGATCGAAGGGCGGCCGGTTGGTCTCGGCAAGCATCGAGATGAAGAAGATAACGAACATCGGGAACAGCGGCAGCCAGTACCAGCCGAACAGGCCCCAGCCCCGGTCCTGGGCCATGACGATGTCCGTGAGATTGAGCGAGCCGGCGACAAGCAGCGCGGTGATGATGACGAAGCCGAGGGAGACCTCGTAGGAGACCATCTGCGCGGCCGAGCGCAGCGCGGCGAGGAAGGCGTATTTCGAGTTCGACGCCCAGCCGGCGATGATCACGCCGTACACCTGCAGGCTCGATATGGCGAAAATGTAGAGCACGCCGACATTGATGTCGGCGACGGCCCAACCCTTGTCGACGGGCATGACCGCCCAAGCGGAAATCGCAAGTCCGGCCGTGATAATCGGCGCCAACAGGAATAGGCCCTTGTTGGAGCCCGCCGGGATGATGACTTCCTTGAAGACGAATTTCAGAAGGTCGGCGAAGGACTGCCACAGGCCGAAAGGCCCGACCACGTTTGGGCCGCGCCGCATCTGCACCGCAGCCCATACTTTACGGTCGGCGTAGAGCACGAACGCAACGACGATCAGCAGGACAACGATCAGCGCCACGCTATGTGCGACGATGAGAGCGGTCGGCCATCCGTAACTGGTCCAGAATTCAACCATCGGTACCGGTCGCCTTCTCGGGCCCGCCGGCGTGCATCGCACTCAAACTCGCCATGATGGCGGAGGCGCGGGCCACGGGATTGGAAAGGTAATAGTCCTCAATCATGAGACCGAAGCGGTCCTTGCCGGGTTTGGCCGGCTTGCCGGCAAGCTTCTCGATGGCGGCGGCGTCGGCCGGCTCCACGAGATCGAGCAGGGCCAGATGCGGACAGGCCGCATACATCTTCGAACGCAGCTCTTGCAGACTGTCGAAGGGAAGCGCACGGCCCAGCACGGCGGAAAGCGCGCGGAGGATCGTCCAGTCCTCGCGGGCCTCCCCCGGGGGGAAGATGGCGCGGGCGGTCATCTGCGCACGCCCTTCGGTATTCACATAGGTGCCGTCTTTTTCGGTGTATGCGGCGCCGGGCAAGATCACGTCGGCGCGGTGTGCGCCGCGGTCGCCGTGGCTGCCCTGATAGATCACGAAGGCATCGCCGAACCGGTCCGCGTCGATCTCGTCGGCGCCGAGCAGGTACACGACGTCGAGATCGCCGCTGCCCGCGGCGTCGAGTATGCCTCCTACGTCGAGACCGCCCTTCCCCGGCACGAAGCCGAGATCGAGGCCGGCGACACGACCTGCTGCCGTATGCAGCACGTTGAAGCCGTTCCAGCCGCCGGTCAGCGCGCCCACCTTCTTTGCGGCCTTGGCGGCCAGCGCCAGCACCGCGGCGCCGTCAGGCCTAGCGAGGGCGGCCTGCCCCACGACGATCATGGGCTTCTCGGCCTCTTGGAGCGACTTGGCAAAGGCATGAGAGCCGTCGGCGATCTTGGCGAGGGTTTCGGGCCCGCCGCCGAGATACTCGCAAGGATAGGTGAGATCGACTTCCGTGCCGATAAGGCCGAGGGGCATCCGGCCCTCGCGCTGATGCCAGCGCTTCAGAACGCGCGCATTGAGCACCGGCGCCTCGACGCGGGGATCGGTGCCGACAAACAGAACGGCGTCCGCGTCCTCGATGCCGCCGATCGTGGTGTTGAACAGATAGGTCGCGCGGCCCAACGAAGGATCGAGCTTGGCGCCGTCCTGGCGGCAATCGATGTTCGGCGAGCCGAGCCCGCCAGCGAGTTCCTTCAAGGCGTACATGTCCTCGGCGGCGGCGAGATCGCCGGCGATGGCGCCGAACTTCTTGCCATCGAGGCCGCTCAGCTTCGCTCCGATCGCCGCGAACGCCTCGTCCCAGGTGGCGGGCTCAAGCTTGCCTTTGCGCTTCAGGTAAGGCCGGTCGAGACGCTGCGTGCGTAGGCCGTCCCAGACATGGCGCGCCTTGTCGGAAATCCATTCCTCGTTCACCGCATCGTTGACGCGCGGCAGGATGCGCAACACTTCGCGGCCGCGTGCATCCACCCTGATGGCCGAGCCCAGCGCGTCCATGACGTCGATGGAGGGCGTCTTGGTGAGTTCCCAGGGCCGCGCCACGAAGGCATAGGGCTTAGCGGTCAGGGCACCGACCGGGCAGAGGTCCACCACGTTGCCCGACAGGTTCGAGTGCATGCCGTGCTCGAGGTAGGTGGTGATCTCCATGTCCTCGCCGCGGCCGATGGCCCCCAGCTCCTGAACGCCGCCGACCTCGGTCATGAAGCGCACGCAGCGTGTGCAGTGAATGCAGCGCGTCATATAGGTCTTGATCAGCGGCCCGAGATATTTGTCCTCGACGGCGCGCTTGTTGTCCTGGAAGCGGCCGGCGTCGAAACCGAAGGCCATGGTCTGATCTTGCAAGTCGCACTCGCCGCCCTGGTCGCAGATCGGACAATCGAGCGGGTGATTGATGAGCAGGAATTCGAGCGTGCCTTCTTGCGCCTTTCGCGTCGTCGCGGAACGAGTCAGCACGGTCGGCGGCGTGCCGTCACGGCTGGGCCTGAGATCGTTCACGGACAAGGCGCAGGAGGCCACGGGCTTCGGCATCCCGACGACCTCGACGAGGCACATGCGGCAATTACCGGCGATGGACAGACGCTCGTGGTAGCAGAAGCGCGGGATCTCGACGCCGGCCATCTCGCAGGCCTGAATCAGCGTGATGCCATCCGGGAAATCATGCTCGGTGTCGTCGATGATGATCTTCGGCATGGTCCTCTACTCCGCCGCTACCGGCACGGACGGTGAGATCGGCTTCGTGGCCTTCTCGTCGATGCGTTCCTCGATGACGTGGCGGAAGTGCCGGATCAAACCTTGCACCGGCCAGGCAGCGGCGTCGCCCAGCGCGCAGATGGTGTGGCCCTCGACCTGATGGCTGACGTCGAGCAGCATCTCGATCTCGGCTTTCTCCGCGTCACCGTTGGCCATGCGTTCCAGCACGCGCCACATCCAGCCCGTGCCTTCGCGGCACGGCGTGCACTGGCCGCAGGACTCGTGCTTGTAGAAATAGGAGATGCGGGCGATGGCGCGGATCATGTCGGTGGACTTGTCCATGACGATGACGCCGCCGGTGCCGAGCGCGGTTCCGGCCTCCTTCAAGCTATCGAAGTCCATCAGCACGTCGTCGCACGCCTTGGCCGGGATGCAGGGCACGGACGAGCCGCCGGGAATGATCGCGAGCAGATTGTCCCAGCCACCGCGCACGCCGCCGGCGTAGTAATCGATCAGCTTGCGCAACGGAACGCCCATCTCCTCTTCCACGGTGCAGGGCTCGTTCACGTGGCCGGAGATGCAATAGAGCTTGGTGCCAGTGTTGTTGGGACGGCCGAGGCCTGCATACCAGGTGGCGCCCCGCCGCAAGATGTCCGGCACCGAAGCGATGGTCTCTACGTTGTTCACCGTGGTGGGCGCCCCGTAGAGGCCGCAATTGGCCGGGAATGGCGGCTTCAGCCGTGGCTGGCCCTTCTTGCCTTCGAGGCTTTCGAGTAGCGCCGTCTCCTCGCCGCAGATATAGGCGCCCGCGCCGTGATGAACGTAGAGGTCGAAGTCCCAGCCATTGACGTTGTCCTTGCCGATCAGCTTGGCTTGATAGGCTTCGTCGATGGCCGCTTGCAGAATCTCGCGCTCGGCGATGAACTCGCCGCGAATGTAGATGTAGGAGGTATGCGCCCGCATGGCGAAGCCGGCGAGCAGCGCGCCCTCGATGAGAAGATGCGGGTCGTGGCGCATGATCTCCCGGTCCTTACAGGTGCCGGGCTCCGATTCATCGGCGTTGACCGCGAGATAGCTCGGGCGGCTGTCGTTCTTCGGCATGAACGACCATTTGAGGCCAGTGGGGAAGCCCGCCCCGCCGCGCCCGCGCAAGCCCGACGCCTTGACCTCGTCGATAACGGCGTCGTGGCCGCGCGCGATCATCTCCTTGGTGCCGTCCCAAGCGCCGCGCGCGCGCGCCGCCTCGAGACGCCAACTGCGGAGCCCGTAAAGATTCTTGAAGATGCGGTCCTTGTCGGCAAGCATCAGCGGGGCCTCGGCTTCTTCAAAGGCGACTTCTTCAGGGGCGGCTTGGGCACGGCAGCCTCGCGGACATTGGCGGAGGCGCCGGGACGCTTCGCCTCAGCATCCACGAGGGCCGGTCCGGCGCAGCCGAACTCGGGTCCGGATGTGTCGCTTGCATAGATGGACGCATCGGTGAGCGTGTTCGGGCCGCTCAAGGGCGCGGAGGTCTTCCGTCCGTTCTGCGGCCCGGGCTCGACGTGCTCTCCTTTGCGGAGTCTATTGAGGATCGACTCGACATTCTCCGGCGTCAGGTCCTCGTAATAATATTTGTTGATTTGCGCCATGGGCGCGTTCACGCAGGCGCCGAGACACTCGACCTCGGTCCAGGAGAACATGCCGTCCTTGCTGACCGTATCCTTAGGCCCGATATGTTTGCGGCAGGCATCCTTGATGTCCTCGGCGCCGCGCAGCATGCAGGGCGTGGTGCCGCACACCTGCACATAGTAGCGGCCGACCGGCGCGAGATTGAACATCGTGTAGAAGGTGACGATCTCGTAGACGCGGATGTAGGCCATGCCGAGCATGTCGGCGACGGCGCGCAATGCCGGCTCCGAGATCCAGCCGCCCATCTGCTCCTGTGCCCGCCACAGGAGTGACAGCACGGCGGAGGCTTGGCGGCCTTCCGGGTATTTCTTGATTTCAGCCTTGGCCCAGTCGAGATTCTCGGGCGTGAAGGCGAAGCCTTCAGGCTGTTCCGCAGCGAGGCGTCGGACGCTCATCTCTATCTTCTATGATCCCGCGCGAGGTGTTGCACAGTCTTGCGCGAGTCGCTCCTAACTAAGTTCCGTAAGGTCTTGGAGACTCTCCCTGATCGCGCGCCGTTTCGCAACTGCACAAAACGTCATCGGTCGACCTCTCCAAAGACAATATCGATGGACCCGAGCACGGCAGACACGTCCGCCAGCATGTGGCCGCGGCATAGGAATTCGAGCGCCGCGAGATGGGGGAAGCTCGGCGCGCGGATCTTGCAGCGATAGGGCCGGTTGGTGCCGTCCGCGACCAGATAGACGCCGAATTCGCCTTTGGGCGCCTCCACGGCGGCATACGCCTCGCCTTCCGGCACGTGATAGCCTTCGGTGTACAGCTTGAAGTGGTGGATCAGGGACTCCATGGAACCCTTCATGCGGGCGCGGGAGGGCGGCACCATCTTGTGGTTGTCCACGGTGACGGGACCCGGCGTGGTCGTGAGCCGCTCGCAACATTGCTTCATCAGGCGGACCGCCTGGCGCATCTCCTCCATGCGGATGAGATAGCGGTCGTAGCAATCGCCGTTCTTGCCGATGGGAATGTCGAATTCGAGCTCGTCGTAGCACTCGTAAGGCTGGCTCTTGCGCAAGTCCCAGGCCGCGCCCGTGCCGCGGATCATGACGCCGGTAAAGCCGCGGGCCCAGGCGTCCTCCTGGCTGATCACGCCGATATCGACGTTCCGCTGCTTGAAGATGCGGTTGTCGGTGAGCAGGCCCTCGATGTCGTCGCAGACTTGGAGGAAGGGATCGCAGAAGGCGTAGATGTCGTCCACAAGCTGGGGCGGCAGGTCCTGATGCACGCCGCCGGGGCGAAAATAGGCCGCGTGCATGCGGCTGCCGCTGGCCCGCTCGTAGAAGACCATGAGCTTCTCGCGCTCCTCAAAGCCCCAAAGCGGCGGGGTCAGCGCGCCCACGTCGAGGGCCTGGGTGGTGATGTTGAGGAGATGCGACAGGAGGCGCCCGATTTCCGAATAGAGCACGCGGATCAGCTGGGCGCGCTTGGGCACGGTAAGCCCGAGCAGCTTCTCCACGGCGAGCGCGAAGGCGTGCTCCTGGTTCATGGGCGCGACATAGTCGAGCCGGTCGAAATAGGGCACGGCCTGGAGGTAGGTCTTGTGCTCGATCAGCTTTTCGGTGCCGCGGTGGAGCAGGCCGATATGCGGATCGACGCGCTCGACCACCTCGCCGTCGAGCTCGAGCACGAGGCGGAGCACGCCATGGGCGGCCGGGTGCTGGGGGCCGAAATTGATCGTGAAGGTGCGGTCGTCGCCTTCACGCTTGCCGCTGTCGATGGGCGTCGTCGTCTTGGTGTCGGTCTCGGCCATCACGCGTCCACCTTTGCCGGTCCTTTAGCGCGCTTGGCGGCGATCCCTCTCTCGAAGCGGTCCCAGCCGACGATGAAGCGTTCGTGGGTGCCTGCGCCGATCTCGTCGACCCCGTCATGCGCGCTGACCTTGAACTTGGCGCGGGGCCCGCGCAGCTCGACGCACTCGGCCTCGACGGTCACGGTGAAGCCCACAGGCGTCGCGGATTTGTGCGAGACGTCGATATGGGTGCCGAGGCTGCCCTCGCCTTCGTCGAGATGCGGCTCGAGGAGCTGCACGCAGGTCCATTCCATCAGCCCGACCATGAAGCCAGTGGCGAACACGTCTGGCATGATCTGAAGCTGCGGCGCCTCGTCATAGAGATGCGGCACGGTCTTGGTGGCGGGCACTTGGTAAGAGAAGCTGTGCTTCAGGCCGCTCTTAAGGGACGGTTTCACGTGTCCCCCTTACGGTCGGGTGCGAGCCCGGCCTTCTCATCGCCGGGGATGGCGGTGTCCATCGCTTCCCAGGGACTGAGGAAGTCGAAATTGCGAAACTCCTGCATCAGCTTCACCGGCTCGTAAACGACCCGCTTCAGCTCGTCGTCATAACGGAGCTCCACGAAGCCCGTGAGCGGGAAGTCCTTGCGCAAAGGGTGTCCCTGAAATCCGTAGTCGGTGAGCAGCCGGCGCAAGTCCGGATGGCCATCGAACAAAATCCCGTAAAGGTCGAACGCCTCGCGCTCGAACCAGTTGGCGGCGGGAAAGATCTCGACCAGGCTCGGCACCGGCGTCTCGGCGCTTGCCGTGATGCGCACGCGGATGCGCTGATTCTGCCAAGGGCTCAGCAGATGGTAGACAACATCGAAGCGCTCCTCGCGCTCGGGATAGTCCACCCCGCAAATATCGATGAGACAGCCGAAGCGGCAGCGTTCGTCGTCGCGCAGGAAGGTGATGACATCGCGAATCCGGTCGCGCTTCACCTCGATGGTGAGCTCACCGAGCGCCACCTCGAAGCGCACAAGCTTCGGCCCTAGCTTCCCGGTGAGGTAGCCGCCCAGCTTATTCAGCGCGTCGTTCATCAAAGCTCCAGGACCAGAGCGGGTCAGCGATCGATGGTGCCCGTCCGCCTGATCTTCTTCTGAAGGAGCAGCACGCCGTAAACGAGCGCTTCGGCCGTCGGCGGGCAACCCGGAACGTAGATGTCCACCGGCACGATGCGATCGCAGCCGCGGACCACAGAGTAGGAATAGTGATAGTAGCCCCCGCCATTGGCGCAAGACCCCATGGAGATCACATAGCGTGGCTCCGGCATCTGGTCGTAGACCTTGCGCAAAGCGGGCGCCATCTTGTTGCACAGCGTGCCGGCGACAATCATGACGTCGGATTGGCGTGGGCTGCCGCGGGGGGCAAAACCGAAGCGTTCAAGGTCGTAGCGGGGCATGGAGGCCTGCATCATCTCGACGGCGCAGCAGGCCAGTCCAAACGTCATCCACATGAGCGAGCCGGTGCGCGCCCAATTGATCAGGTCGTCGGCCGAGGTGAGCAGGAAGCCTTTGTCGGCGAGCTCATCGGAGAAGGTGCCGAACGTTGTGGCGCCTGCGGTGACGAGGCCACCGCCCTTGCCTTCGGTCTCGAACTTGACTTCAGGCATCAATCCCATTCGAGCGCGCCTTTCCGCCACTCATAGATGAAGCCGATGGTGAGAACGCCTAAGAACACGATCATCGCCCAGAAGCCGAGCGCGCCGACCTCGTCGAAGGCGACCGCCCAGGGAAAGAGGAACGCCACCTCTAGATCGAAGATAATGAAAAGGAGCGACACGAGATAGAAGCGCACATCGAATTTCATGCGGGCGTCATCAAAGGCCTCGAAGCCGCACTCATAGGCCGAGACCTTCTCCGGGTCCGGATTGCGCACGGCGACGACGAAGGGCACCGCGAGCAGGATCGTGCAGATGACGAAGGCGATGCCGATGAAGATGACTAGTGGCAGATAATCTACCAGCAGCTGGCCCATGGCTTTTCCGAAGCCTTCTTGTTTGCATTCACGGGGCCGAAATGGCGGGAGTGACGGGACTCGAACCCGCGGCCTCCGGCGTGACAGGCCGGCGCTCTAACCAACTGAGCTACACCCCCCACCGGGCCGTAAACCACGGCCGGAGGCGATGTTCTGCATGTACGGCCTGGGATTCCCCAAGTCAAGGTGAGCCGGGCGAAGACCGTCTAGGGTTCATTGCGGCGTGGCGCCGCCCTTCCCTGCCGCCTGGAGGTTCGCCAGGACGTTCTTGGCGGCCGGGTCGCCAAGTTCCGCCGCGTTGGCGATGAGGTCGGCGGCCTCCCTCAAGTTGCGGCCGACCCCATAGGCGCCTTCGGTGTAGAAATTGGCCATAATGAGCATGGCGCGGGTGGAGCCCTTGTCGGCGGCCTGGCGGACCATCCGGACGCCGTCGAGTGTGTTCTTCGGCACACCCTTCCCGGTGATCAGAGTCATGCCGTAGAGCATCATGGCATTGGGGGCGCCCGTCTCGGCGGCCTGCTGCATCAGCTTTGCCGCTTCGGGCTCCGGCGAGATATAGGCCAGGACAAGCATGGCCGAGGTGTTGCCCTTGGCGATGAGGTCTTCCAGGAGCGGCTTTGCGACGTCTTGCTTCTTGCCGGCCACGTTGGCCATGGCGAGCCCCAGCGCGAAGCGCTGTTCGTCCGGATGGGCCTTAAGCGCCTCGGTGCAGGCGGGGACCGCCCGATAGAAATCGACCCGGCTGAAGGGGTGGCTCCACTCGTCAGGCCCGAAGCCTTCGAAGGGATCGGCGGCGACACGCTCACAGAGTTGCTCCGGGGGCTCGTCCTTGACGACGTCGTTCAAATTCAAGGGAGCAGCCTGAGCGCCTCCCGAGAAACACACGGTGAGAGATAGGCTGGCGGCAAGAACGGCGGTTACGCGGCGCATGAAAAACCTCCCGGGGTGGTGGGCGGTGACAGGCTCGAACTGCCGACATCCACGGTGTAAACGTGGCGCTCTACCAACTGAGCTAACCGCCCCATGTCCGGGAAGCGTTAGAGCAAGCCTCCTTCAACGCCTATAGGCAAACCTGGCAAACAACGGCTTGCAAATAAGAAAAGGCGGAGCCTCGCGCAACGGCGAGGCCCCGCCCAGAAATCCATCGGCTCTCACGCCTTAAGCGTTGCAGGCCTCTTTGAGCGCCTTGCCGGCGCGGAACTTCGGCACCTTCGAGGCCGGGATCTGAACCTCGGCGCCGGTGCGCGGATTGCGACCGACCGAGGCCTTACGCTGCGCGACCTGGAAATTGCCAAAGCCGACGATGCGAACAGTGTCTCCGCCGCTCAAGGCTTTCTCGATATTCTTGAACGTCGCGTCGACGGCCTTCTCGGCCGAGTCCTTCGACAGTTCGGATTCTTTCGCCACCTGGGCGACCAGCTCAGCTTTGTTCACGGCTCCATCCTTTCGCTCGGCCCCAATCATAGGGCGCAGGTTTGAACCCTCGAGGCCGCTTTGGGTACGCTCCGATTCACAAACAAGTGGTGTATGACTGGCGCAAAAAACGCGGAAAATCAACAAATTTGGCCGACTCGGTGCATAAGGCCGGATCACGCGATTGAGGCAAATCGACGGCAGAGCGCCTGCCGCCCGCGCGTGCCTAGTGGGCGGTCAGACCCGAAGCGCTCTCGTCCTTGGCCGGGACGACCTGCGCGGCACCCTCGCCCTCCTCCTCCCAGACGATCGGCTGAGGCGGTCGGGTGAAGGCGAGCTTCAGCACCTCCTCCACACGCGAGACAGGGAGAATTTCAAGCTTATTCTTAAGAGAGTCGGGTATCTCCACGAGATCTTTGACGTTTTCCTCGGGGATGATCACGGTCTTGATGCCCGCGCGCAAGGCCGCCAGCATCTTCTCCTTGAGGCCGCCGATGGGCAGAACCCGGCCGCGCAGCGTGATTTCGCCCGTCATGGCGACCTCGCGCTTCACCGGGATTCCGGTCATGAGGGAGATGATGGCGGTGACCATGGCCACGCCGGCCGACGGCCCATCCTTGGGGGTGGCGCCCTCGGGCACGTGAACGTGGATATCCCGCTTCTCGAAAAGAGGCGGCTCGATGCCGAAATCCACGGCCCTGGCGCGCACATAGGCGTTCGCGGCCTGAATCGATTCTTTCATGACATCGCGCAGATTGCCGGTGACGGTCATCTTGCCTTTACCGGGCATCATCACGCCTTCGACCGTGAGTATCTCGCCGCCGACCTCGGTCCAGGCAAGACCGGTGACCACGCCGACCTGGTCCTCCAGCTCTGCTTCGCCGTAGCGGTATTTGGGCACACCGAGATAGTCCGAAAGGTTCTCCATCGTGACCTGCACGGTCTTGTGGTCCGTGGTCAGAAGCTCTTTGACCGACTTCCGGGAGAGCTTGGCGATCTCGCGCTCGAGGCTACGCACGCCCGCTTCGCGGGTATAGCGGCGGATGATCTGCTTCAGCGCGTCCTCATCGAGGGAGAACTCCTCCGCCTCAAGGCCGTGGTTCTTGACCTGCTCGGGAATAAGGTGGCGCCTGGCGATTTCGACCTTCTCGTCCTCGGTGTAACCAGCGATGCGAATGATCTCCATCCGGTCCATTAGGGCCGGCGGAATATTCAGCGTATTCGCCGTGGTCACGAACATCACGTTGGAGAGGTCGTAGTCCACTTCGAGATAGTGATCGTTGAAGGTGTGGTTTTGCTCCGGGTCCAGCACTTCGAGCAGGGCCGAGGCCGGGTCGCCCCGAAAATCGGCGCCCATCTTGTCGATCTCGTCGAGCAGGAAGAGCGGATTGACCTTCTTTGCCTTCTTCATGGACTGGATGACCTTGCCGGGCATCGAGCCGATATAGGTGCGCCGGTGGCCGCGGATCTCCGCCTCGTCGCGCACGCCGCCAAGGCTCATGCGCACGAACTCGCGACCCGTGGACCTGGCGATGGACTTGCCGAGCGAGGTCTTGCCGACGCCGGGCGGGCCGACCAGGCAAAGGATCGGACCTTTCAGCATGTTGGTCCGGTTCTGCACGGCGAGATACTCGACGATGCGGTCCTTGACCTTCTCCAAGCCGTAATGGTCCTCATCGAGGACCTTCTGGGCATCGTCCAGGTCGCGCTTGACCTTGCCCTTGACGCCCCACGGGATCGACAACAGCCAGTCGAGGTAGTTGCGTACCACCGTGGCTTCGGCCGACATCGGGCTCATCTGGCGAAGCTTCTTGAACTCCCCCATGGCCTTCTCACGGGCTTCCTTGGAAAGCTTGGTCTTCTCGATCTTGTTTTCGAGCTCGGCCAGATCATCCCGGCCTTCCTCGCTGTCGCCAAGTTCCTTCTGGATCGCCTTCATCTGCTCGTTCAGGTAGTACTCGCGCTGCGTCTTCTCCATCTGACGCTTGACGCGGCTCCTGATCTTGCGCTCGACCTGAAGCACTGAGATCTCGCTCTCCATCAGGGTGAAGACGCGCTCCAGCCGCTCTGAGACCGACGTGACCTCGAGGATCTGCTGCTTCTCGGCGATCTTGATGGCGAGATGGCTGGCGATGGTGTCGGCGAGCTTGGAATAGTCCTCGATCTGGCTCGCGGTGCCCAGCACCTCGGGTGAGATCTTCTTGTTGAGCTTCACATAGCTCTCGAACTGAGACACGACGGAACGGGCCAGCGCCTCGATCTCGTCCTCGGCGCCAAGCGTCTCCTCAACGGGCTCGATCTCGGCCTCGAAATAGTTCTCGTTGTCCGTGTAGCGGGAAATCATTGCCCGGCGCGTGCCTTCGACCAGCACCTTCACGGTGCCGTCGGGCAGCTTCAGAAGCTGAAGGACCGAGGCGAGCGTGCCCATGTCGTAGATGCCGTCGGCGGTCGGCTCGTCATCGGACGCGTTCTTCTGGGCGACGAGCAGGATCTGCTTGTCGGTGCGCATCACCTCCTCAAGCGCCGCGATCGATTTCTCGCGACCGACGAAGAGCGGCACGATCATGTAGGGGAAGACCACGATGTCGCGAAGTGGGAGCACCGGATAGAGCTCCGGGGCGCCTTCGATGATCTCGGACGGGTTCGTTTCGGTCATGATAGTTCCGTCGCTTTCTTGTTAAACGGACCAAGCGCCGCTTCGCGAAGCCCTGCCTTAGTTCCCCTCCCCAAGATCGCCTTCCTGGATACATTGTCCCGGCATTTGCCGAGCCAAGCACTGCGTCATCTTGGCCCGCCGGGCACCGAAAGGTGGCAATCACTCCGGCCCCCGTCAAGGCAGGCCGCTGTTTCCGCGCGCTACCCCCGAATTCCGACGATTTGAGTAGGATTCGCGCGCCCCTTCAAGCAGGGATTGGCGGGAATGCGGTCAGGCGCTGGACCCGACCTCTTCATGCCGCTCGGAGTAGATGCGCAAAGGCCGGGCGTGTCCGTCCACCACCTCGGCGCTGATCACGACCTCCTCGACCCCATTCATGCTGGGCAGCTCGAACATGGTGTCGAGCAGGATGCCCTCCATGATGGATCTCAGGCCGCGGGCACCGGTCTTCCGCTCGATCGCCTTCTTGGCGATGGCGAGCATAGCTTCCTCGGCAAAGGACAGTTGCACGTCCTCCATCTCGAAGAGACGCTGGTATTGGCGCACGAGCGCGTTCTTGGGCTCGGTGAGGATGCGGATCAGCGACTCCTCATCGAGGTCGTCCAGGGTCGCAATCACCGGGACACGGCCGATGAATTCCGGGATGAGGCCGAACTTCAGCAAATCCTCGGGCTCGATTCCCCGAAGGACGTCGCCAGTGCGGCGCTCATCGACGGCTTCCACATTCGCGCCGAAGCCGATCGAGGCGGACCGGCCGCGCGCGGAAATGATCTTCTCGAGCCCGGCAAAGGCGCCGCCGCACACGAACAGAATGTTCGTGGTGTCGACCTGCAGGAACTCCTGCTGCGGGTGCTTGCGTCCGCCTTGGGGCGGCACCGAGGCGACGGTGCCTTCCATGATCTTAAGCAGCGCCTGCTGCACGCCCTCGCCCGACACGTCGCGGGTGATGGACGGGTTGTCGGACTTGCGGCTGATCTTGTCGACCTCGTCGATATAGACGATGCCGCGCTGGGCGCGCTCGACATTGTAGTCGGCCGACTGGAGCAGCTTCAGGATGATGTTCTCGACATCCTCACCCACATAGCCGGCCTCGGTGAGCGTCGTGGCGTCGGCCATGGTGAAAGGCACATCGAGGATGCGGGCCAGCGTCTGGGCGAGCAGCGTCTTGCCGCAGCCCGTGGGCCCGATCAGAAGAATGTTCGACTTGGCGAGCTCGACGTCCGAATTCTTGCCGGAGTGATTGAGCCGCTTGTAGTGGTTGTGCACGGCGACGGAGAGCACACGCTTGGCGTAGTCCTGGCCGATGACGTAGTCGTCCAGGACGGCGCAAATTTCCATCGGGGTCGGCACGCCATCGCGGGACTTCACGAGGGAGCTCTTGTTCTCCTCGCGAATAATGTCCATGCAAAGCTCGACGCATTCATCGCAGATGAACACGGTGGGCCCAGCAATAAGTTTGCGAACCTCGTGCTGACTCTTGCCGCAGAAAGAGCAGTAGAGGGTGTTCTTCGAATCCGTTCCGCTCACCTTGCTCATTCTATCTATCCGATTGTTTTTGGTTTCAATTCAATGCTGGTGCCCGCACCAGCTATCTTGGTCCCGCCTTGCAAAGTGTGAGCGACTCCCTTTGAAAGCTGCCCGACGCGCAATCTGAGCATGCTAGGGCGCCACTGATCAAGGATTGATTAATCGCGCGAATCTCAGGAGTGCACACCTTTCCCAGACCCCTGGGACGGTGCATGGACCATGCCGGTATGGCCACGGCAAGGCCCGGGCTTGGCAATTTGACGGTTAGGCCTAACGGGCCTCAATCAAGGCTTTCCAATTGCGGTTAAGACGACGGAGTTTTGTCCCCTTTGTCCTCAAGGGGAGAACGCTTAGAGATCACCTCGTCCACGAGGCCGAACTTCCGGGCGTCCTCCGCGGACATGAAGTAATCACGGTCGAGGGTTTTCTCAATAGTCTCGTAGTCCTGCCCGGTGTGGTGGACATAGACGTCATTGAGGCGCCGCTTCATCTTGATGATGTCCTCGGCGTGGCGCTCGATATCGCTGGCCTGGCCTTGGAAGCCGCCGGACGGCTGATGAAGCATGATGCGCGAGTTCGGCAGCGAATAGCGCATGCCCTTCTCGCCGGCACACAAGAGCAGCGACCCCATGGACGCCGCCTGGCCAATGCATAGCGTCGCGACGGGCGGCCGCACGAACTGCATGGTGTCGTAGATCGCCATGCCGGAGGTCACCACGCCGCCGGGGGAGTTGATGTACATGGAGATCTCCTTCTTGGGGTTTTCGGCCTCCAAGAAGAGAAGCTGCGCGGTGATAAGGGACGCCACATGGTCCTCGATCACGCCCGTGACGAAGATAATCCGCTCTTTCAGCAGGCGGGAGTAAATGTCGTAAGCGCGCTCGCCGCGGTTGGTCTGCTCGACCACCATGGGGACAAGCGTGCTCATGTATGTCTCGGCCGGGTTGTTCATGAATGTCCTGCTTTTCGGGCTTGGTGAGCCAGTCGGGGCCGACCGGCGAATCTCCCAGGATCACCCTACATATGAGGTCGGGCCCGGAAACGGAAGAGGCCAGATGCCGCCTTGATTACCGGCCCGGCCCCCTCACTCAGCCATGCTTGTGACCGTGGTCATGATCGTGGTCATGATCGTGATCATGGTGGTGATGGCCATTCCTGCCTTCCGGATCGGCGTAGAGTTCCTCCACGCTCACTTCCTTGTCGGTCAGCTTGGCGAGCTCGAAGATGTAGTCCACCACCTTGTCCTCGTAGATGGGCGCCCTGAGCTCGGCCAGGGCGTGAGGGGTGTTGCGGTAAAAGTCGTAGACTTGCCGCTCCTGGCCCGGGAACTGCCGAATACGCTCGATCAGCGCCTTATTGACCTCTTCGTCGCTGACAGTCACCTCATTGCGCGAGCCGATCTCCGAGAGCAAAAGTCCAAGCCGGACACGCCGGGCGGCGATGTCGCGGTATTCCTCCTTGGCCTTCTCCTCGGTGGTGCCCTCGTCCTCGAAGGTCTTCTTGGACTGCTCGAGGTCCTTGGTCACCTGATCCCAGATCGCCTGAAACTCGTTGTCCACCAGGGTCGGCGGCAGCTCGAAAGTATGGCCTTCGTTGAGCGCGTCGAGCAGCGCCCGCTTCATCTTTTGACGCGAGGCCAGGGCGCGGTCCTGCTCCATACGCGCCTTCACCGTTTCGCGTATCTGTGCGACCGATTCCACGCCGAGGCTCTTGGCGAAATCATCGTCGAGCGTGGGCGTCTCGGGCGCGGCCACCTCCTTCACCTTGACCTCGAACGTTACCGCTTTGCCGACGAGTTTGGCCTCCGGATAGCTCTCCGGGAAGGTCGCCTCGATCACCTTCTCATCGCCGGTCTTCACACCCGTCAGACCTTCTTCGAAGCCGGGAATGAAGCCGCCGGCGCCAAGGGTGATGGGCGCATCCTCGGCGGTTCCGCCCTCGAAGGCCTCGCCGTCGAGCTTGCCGACGAAGTCGATGGTCACGCGGTCGGCCTTCTTGGCCGCCCCGTCCTTCGGCTTGTAGTTTTGATTGGTGGCGAGGATCCTATCGATCGCGTCGTCGATGTCCTTGTCGCTCACCGGCGTCACGGGACGCTCGAGGGCGATCGTGCTGAGATCCATCACCTCGACCTTGGGCAGCACTTCGAAGGTTAGCGTGTAGGACAGATCGCCGGTGCCTTCGAAGATCTGATTGATCTCGGCCTCGTCCTCGGGGAGCGCCACCTTCGGCTGAAAGGCAGGACGTTCCTCGCGCTCCGACAGCGCCTGCTGGCTCGTCTCGGTGACGGCCTGCTGCACGACCTCGGCCATGACCGAGCGGCCATAGACTTTGCGCAAATGATCCTTCGGCACGTGGCCGGGGCGGAAGCCCTTGATGCGCGCCTTGCCCTTGAGCTCGTCGAGGCGCGAGGAGAGCCGCTGCTCCAACTCATCGGCGCCAACCACCACTTTCAACTCGCGGCGCAGACCTTCAGTATTTGTCTCTGTGACGTTCATACCGTCTCAATCCACCATTTTTCCGGCGCCATGAGGCGCTTTCAATCCATCCAACAACATTGGCCAACGCTTGGTTGGTGCGGGCGGAGGGAGTTGAACCCCCACGGCCGAAGCCACCAGAACCTAAATCTGGCGTGTCTACCAGTTCCACCACGCCCGCCTAAAGGGTTCGCGCACCGCGCCGGCCACATCTCGCGGTCTATATACACAGCGGGTTTCCCGGCTGCTAGGGCCGATACCCGCTCATTCGGTCTTCCCTGGTTCGCCTTAACCCTACGTCCCCCAACCTATGCTCCCCAGCCAGCATCCCGTGGAACCGCATGCCCGTTGCTGCCGGTTTCGTGGGATTTCCGCGACTTGCGGGGGCCGACCGGCCTCATTAGGTTGCGGGCGAACCAGATTCCCGAAGGCTTTCCCCCCGTGACCTACCGCAACGGCATTCTCGAGGCGATCGGCAATACGCCGCTGATCAAGCTCAAGCGCGCGTCTGAAGAGACGGGCTGCACGATTCTGGGCAAGGCCGAGTTCATGAACCCGGGCCAGTCGGTGAAGGATCGGGCCGCGCTGTTCATCATCCGCGATGCCATGAAGGCGGGCCGGCTCAACCCGGGCGGAACGGTGGTGGAGGGCACGGCCGGCAATACGGGCATCGGGCTCGCGCTGGTCGGTAACACGCTTGGGCTCAAGACGGTGATCGTCATGCCCGAGACTCAGTCCGACGAGAAGAAGGACATGCTCCGCCTCAGCGGCGCCGAGCTGATCCAAGTGCCGGCGGTGCCCTACAAGAACGACAACAATTACGTGAAATATTCCGGCCGGCTCGCCGAGGAACTCGCCAAGACGGAGCCGAATGGTGCCATCTGGGCGAACCAGTTCGACAACGTGGCGAACCGGCAGGGCCATATCGAGACGACGGCTCAGGAGATCTGGCGTGACCTCGACGGCAAGGTGGACGGCTTCATTTGCGCCGTGGGAACAGGCGGCACTCTTGCCGGCGTCTCCATGGGGCTCAAAGAGCACAAGCCCGACATCGTCATCGGCTTGGCCGATCCCATGGGCGCGGCGCTCTACAACTACTACAAGCACGGCGCGCTCAAGTCCGAAGGCAGCTCCATCACCGAGGGCATCGGCCAGGGCCGTATCACCGCCAATCTTGAAGGGGCCGAGGTCGACGAGGCCTTCCAGATCCCGGACGCGGAGGCCCTGCCCGTCCTGTTCAATCTCTTGAGCGAGGAAGGCCTGTGCCTTGGCGGCTCGAGCGGCATCAATGTCGCAGGCGCCATCCGGCTCGCCAAGGCCATGGGGCCGGGCCACACCATCGTCACGGTGCTCTGCGATTACGGCACGCGCTATCAAAGCAGGCTGTTCAATCCGGAGTTCTTGCGCGAAAAAGGATTGCCGACCCCCGAATGGCTCGACCGGCCCGAGGCCGCAGCGCCCACCGTGTTCGTTTAGGAAAGTACGGAGAAGATATTTTGACGACGCCGAAGACATGGCTGATTGAGACCGACGAGCTCGAGCGCGAACTGGACGCGCCGGATTTCGTAATCATCGATGCCACCTGGTACATGCCGGATGAGGGCAAGGACGCACGCGAGGAGTACCTCGCAGAGCACATCCCCGGCGCGATCTTCTTCGATATCGACGAGATCGCCGACACCAACTCCCCTCTCCCCCACATGCTGCCGTCGCCGGAGAAGTTCTCCTCGCGCATGCGCAAGATGGGCATCGGCGACGGTCAGCGACTCGTAGTCTACGACCGGCACGGCATGTTCAGCGCGCCGCGGGTGTGGTGGATGTTCCGCGTCATGGGCGCCGACGAGGTCAGCGTGCTGAACGGCGGACTGCCGAAATGGAAACGCGAGGAACGCCCGCTGATGACGGGTGAACCCAGTCCGCGCACCCCGCGTCACTTCACCGCCCGGCGCAATCTCGATCTCGTGCGCGACGTAGACGACATGAAGTCCGTCATCCACGACAAGTCCGCGGACATCGTCGATGCGCGCTCGGCCGAGCGGTTTGCGGGCACCGTGCCGGAGCCGCGCGAAGGCTTGCGGTCCGGGCACATTCCCGGCGCGCAGAACGTGCCTTACGGCCAGTTGCTGAACGCGGACGGCACGCTGAAATCGACCGAGGAGCTCAATGCGATTTTCGCCGCCGCCGGCGTCGACCCGCACAAGCCCGTGGTGACGAGTTGCGGCTCCGGCGTCACCGCCTGCGTGCTGGCGCTGGCGCTGGCCGAGACCGGTCATCGCCGCACCTCGGTTTATGACGGTTCGTGGACCGAATGGGGCGCCGATGACAGTCTTCCCATCGAAACGAACTAAAGCCCCGCGCCGTACCCCTCGCCTCTTTCAGAGGCTTCCATGAGCACGTCCAAAAAGTCTCAAAAGCAGGATACGCGTCTGGCTCATGCGGGCCGCGACCCGGCGCGGTTCGACGGCTTCGTCAACACGCCGGTCTATCGCGGCTCGACGGTGCTCTACCCGACGCTTCAATGCCTGGAGGCGAACGACCAGGATTACAGCTATGGCCGGCTCGGCACGCCTACGGTGGACGCCCTGCAGACGGCGCTTGCGGAGCTCGAAGGCGGACACGCCACGCTGCTAACGCCGTCCGGCCTGTCGGCGATCTCGGCAACGCTGCTGAGCTTCGTTTCAAGCGGCGACCACATTTTGGTCTCCGACAGCGTCTACCGCCCGACCCGGCGCTTCTGCGAGAACGTGCTGAAGCGGCTTGGGGTCGCCACGACCTATTACGATCCCTTGATCGGCGGCGGCATCGCGGAGTTGCTCACGGACAAGACCAAGCTCGTCTTCACCGAGTCGCCAGGCTCGCAGACTTTCGAAGTGCAAGACATTCCGGCCATCGCCGAGGCGGCGCACAAGCGCGGCGCCGTGGTGATCATGGACAATACGTGGGCGACGCCACTCTACTTCAAGCCGTTCTCCCACGGCGTCGACGTGTCGATCCACGCGGCGACCAAATATATCGTGGGTCACGCAGACGCCATGCTCGGCGCCATCACCACCAACAAGGCGACGCGTTCCGCCGTGGCCAGGACGCACGACGAGTTGGGGCTGTGTCCCGGGCCCGAGGACGTCTATCTGGGCTTGCGCGGCTTGCGCTCGCTAAGCGTGCGGCTTGCACGCCACCAGGTTTCGGGGCTCGAGATGGCCGAATGGCTCGCGGGCCGGCCCGAGGTGACGCGGGTCATCCATCCCGCCCGGCCCGGCGATCCCGGCCATGCTCTGTGGCAACGGGATTTCACCGGCGCGTCTGGGCTGTTCTCGATCGTGCTCAAGCCTTGCGCGCAGGATGCGCTCGCCGCCATGCTCGATGGCCTTACGCTGTTCGGCATGGGCTATTCATGGGGCGGCTATGAAAGTCTGATCCTGCCCTTCGACCCGCGCAGCTACCGGAGTGCGACGACCTGGCAGGTGGAAGGGCCGGCTTTGCGTCTCCATATCGGGTTGGAGGACGTCGAGGATCTGAAGGCGGACCTCGCTGCAGGCTTTGCCAGGCTGACCAAGGCCTGAGCGGCAGCGCCAGACAAGCGAGGCACTCATGGATTTGCGACTGATGGCAAGCGCGCGCTTGTCACCGGCTCCACGGCCGGTATCGGCTTCGCGATCGCCAAGGATCTGGCGCAGGAAGGCGCCGAGGTCATCGTCACCGGCCGCACCTATTTCTTTTTCTTCTCGCCGTCCTTCTTGCCGTCTTTTTTGACGTCCGGCGCCGGCGCGCTCAAGCGGTAGGCGGCAAGGGAGTTGTCCAGCATCATCGGAATCAGCGCGATCCCCGTATCGGGAGAATAGCTCAAGTCGGCGCTGCCCTGATTGAGATCGATCAACCGATCCACTTTGCCATTGGCGTTGACTTGGTACAGCGCGCCGTCGGCCCAGTCGGTGACGAGATAGGCGCCTGGCTTAAGCACCTGGAGCCCATCCAGATTGCCGATCGTCTTGCCCTTGACCAAGGGCTCGATGGTCTGGTCTTCCAGGTTCACGGAGAACATGCCGGCGCGCTCCTGCTCCTGGCCGACGCTTTTCAGCCGGCCGAGCGAGGCGACGATGAGGTTGTCGCCTTCGACGAGGAGACCGTTCGGTCCTTCCAATTCGTCACTGGTGAGCCACGGCTCGAAGACGCCGTCCTTGAGCCGCCAGATCGTGTTCATCGGCGTGTCGGAGACATAGACCGTGCCGTCCTCGGCAACCGCCACGTCGTTCAGGAAGATCGCGCCGTTCGCCGGATGGCGCTTCTTGATGCTGCCCGACGCGGCGTTGACCTCGACCAGGGCATCGACGTCGGCGACGTAGAGCGTGCGGTCGCGCAGGCCCAACCCCGTCGGAGAGTTAAAGCCCGTCACCCAGTTCCGCTCGAGAATGGTGCCGTCGGACTTGAGGCGGGAGATGAAGCCGTTGCCGTCTTTCTGCATGACGGCGCCGTTTATGTTGCTCACATAGAGGACGTCGGTCGCGGGGTCGTGGACAACCGATTCCGGCCTGGCCAGACCTTTGGTCTCCCATACGAGCGTTGGCCCTTGAGCGAAGGACGCGCCGGCGAAGATGATGGAGAAAACGAGGCCGAGAATGGTACGCATGAATTCCTCACTGAAGCCCAAGAAAATGGCGATCCCGGCAGGACTCGAACCTGCAACCCTCTGCTTAGAAGGCAGATGCTCTATCCGTTGAGCTACGGGATCACGCTCGGACGCGACTATACCCGAAACCGCGGGCTCAATGTGTCCAGCGGTCGGGGCGACCAAATCTGAAATTCTCCGCATAGGACTTCGGCCGGAGCTTGCCGGCCGGCGGCTCCTCCAGGCGGAAGGCGATGCCATTCTCCGTGGCGAAGGCGATGGCCTCGTCCTTGGTGGCGAAGTTCAGGCGAACCTGGCGTTTGGTGTCGCCCGAGCTCGTCCAGCCCATCAGCGGCTCGATGACACGCGGCTGGGCCGGCACGTATTCCAGGACCCACTCGCGCGTCGCGCCCTTGCCTTGCTGCATGACATTTTGCGCGGGCTTGAAGATCCGGGCCGCCATGCGTGTTCCCCTTCGATTCGGTTTCCGACCGTTGTGGTCGGGGCAGCAAGATTCGAACTTGCGACCCCCTGCTCCCAAAGCAGGTGCGCTACCAGACTGCGCTATGCCCCGAAACAATCACGGGCCGACGGCGAGGACATGACAGGCATTTCCGTATCCGCCAAGGCCGCATCATAAAGGCCGCACCATACATAATGGCCCTAACGGCCTCAGGCTAGTCGGAAGGGGGTTAAGCCCGCGTCATCGCGTCTCAAGGCGCGGTCTCCGTCCCGAGGCCGGGAAAGACCACCCGGTCCCCCGGCTTGACCCCGATCTTCGCGGCTTGGCCGGCGTTGAGCTCGAGGACGGCAGCCACCTCACCCCCGGAGCGGATGAGATCGGTGGAGAACGGCTCGGTGTCGGCCTCGACGCGGCGGACCGTTCCTTCCGCGGTGATGAAGACCATGTCGAGCGGGATGTAAGTGTTTCGCATCCACATGCCGACGCGCTGGGGCGGGTCGTAAAGGAAGATCATGCCGCTTTTCTCCGGCAGCGACCGCCGGAACATGAGACCCGTGGCACGCTCGCGATCGGTGTCGGCGATCTCGACCGTGTAACTGTGCTCGCCGCTCTCGGTCTTGAGGACGAGCGTGTCCGTGCCCGCCGCCGCGGCATGACCAAGCGGCAGCGCCAGCGCGACCGTCATCAGACATGCGGCCGCGACACGTAACCGCAAAGATGGTGTCGTCAGTGAGAAGCCGGTCCGTTGGCGCCGTCGGGCTTGAGCTCGGCGGCCATCAACCCCTTCGAACCCCGGCCATAACGCACGAGAAGCGATTGCCCGGGCCTCAGCTCCGTGAAACCGCACCGGCGCAAGGTCTCCATGTGAACGAAGATGTCGAGCGTCGACGGACCCCGGGTCAGAAAACCGAAGCCGCGAACACGGTTGAACCATTTCACCATGGCCCGCTCCCAGTCGCTCTCCGGCACGACCACAACATGGGTACGTTGCGGCAGCTCCGAAGGATGGATCGCCGTCGTATCGTCCATCTCCAGGATGCGGAACGCCTGTAACCCCTTGGGGCGGCGCAGAACTTCGCATACCACGCGCGAGCCCTCGTAAGCGGTCTGATGACCGTCCCGGCGCAAACACGTTACATGCAGCAATACGTCTGGAAGATCTTCGTCCGGTACGATGAACCCATAACCCTTCGACGCATCGAACCACTTGATTGACCCTGAAACCTCGAACACATCAACTGTGGCTTCCTCGTCGCGCTGGGTGTGTTCCTCTTGTAGTGGCGATGCCTTCGCCCCCATGCCGCGTTCCCCCGCTTCACTTCTGCCAATCGACTCGACGCGTCACTAACGAATCGACTGGAGCACTCTCTTTCGAACATAGCATTGCGCGTTACCGGAGCCAGCGGAATTTTCCCGAGGACAAAGCCTTCTCCACAATCCGACTCGGAGTTCGTGACAGGTGCGCAAAGATTCGTGCAAGCATCTGATCGGCAACAGAATCCGATGCATGTCGAGCGTGTTGCCGGCACAGGGGACTGACGCGGCAAAATCTCGATGAAGGGGAGGCAAATCTTTCTGGCGACGGACAAATTTTCATTCGGTGTGATGCGGACGTCGCGCTGTGGACCCTATGCAACAATCGACGCAAAATCTTCATGCGGCGAGGCGTTTCACGGCGGCCATGGACGCTTGCCAGGCTTGCGCGCTCCGCTTTAGGGTCGGGCCCGCCACGATCCAATCTCACGAGGAGACGACCCGATGAAGTACCTGCACACGATGGTGCGCGTTTCCGATGTCGACGAGTCAATGGACTTCTACTGCAATAAGCTCGGTCTGAAAGAGGTCCGCCGGATGGAAAGCGAGCAAGGCCGCTTCACCCTGATCTATCTGGCCGCCCACGGTGACGAAGACTCGCAGATCGAGCTTACCTACAACTGGGACCCGGAAATCTACGACGAAGGCCGTCATTTCGGTCACTTGGCCTTCGAGGTCGACGACATCTACGCCACCTGCGACCACCTGATGAAGCACGGGGTGACCATCAACCGGCCTCCGCGCGACGGCTACATGGCCTTTGTCCGTTCCCCGGACAACATCTCCATCGAGCTGCTGCAGAAGGGCGGACCAAAGCCGAAACAGGAGCCTTGGGCGTCGATGGAAAATACCGGCAAGTGGTAGGCGCGCTGCCGCGCGCGCGGGAAGTGGTACCCCCTAGGGGAATTGAACCCCTGTTTCCAGGTTGAAAACCTGGCGTCCTGACCATTAGACGAAGGGGGCGTACCGCTTTGAGCCCCGTCATATAGAAAGGTTTGCGGAAGCCCGCAAGAACGGCGCTCAAGACGCCTCGCCGCAGAGGGCCGCATCCTCGATCATCAGCTCGACGCTTTCCCGGCCCTGCCAGAACGACCGGCGCAGATGGCCCGCCACATGAAGGGGGCCTCCTTCGGCGCTGGCAAAGAGATCGCCGAGCGGCGTGCCCGCGACCCTGAAGGCGCAGGCTTCGACCCGCCCGCCGTCGGCGGCGACGAGCGTGCAGCGCAGATGCGCTTCGGCCATGGTGCGCAAGCGCGTGACGCGATGGGCCGGGAACACGAAGCGGGGTTTCGGGTGCCCAGGACCATAGGGCCCTGCCCGCTCCAAAAGATCGATCAGCTCAAGGGTCGCGCCGCGCGCCGACAATGCGCCGTCCATCGCAAGCTGCTGGCTGGCGACGGCGCGCGCCACCGGCCCCGCCAGGTGCTCATGCAAGAAGGCGCGGGCGGCGTCTCGCTTGCCAAGCTCTAGAGAGAAGCCCGCCGCCATGGCGTGTCCACCGCCTTTTAGGAAGAGCCCTTCCTGCACGGCGGCGCGCACCACGGCGCCAAGGTCGACCGAGGGCAGCGAGCGGGCTGAGCCCGTTGCGGTGCCATCTCGCTCATTTGCCATGACGAAGGCCGGGCGATGAAACCGGTCGGCGATGCGACCGGCCACGAGGCCCACGAGGCCCTTGTGCCAATCCTCGGCGCCGAGAAACAGCAGCGGCAAATCTGGTGACTCTTCGATGGCCGCGTCCGCGCGAGCGAAAGCTTCTTCCAGCATGCGCGCCTCGATCGCCTTGCGCTCGGCATTGAGCGCCTCGAGTTTGCCGGCGATGGCGCGCGCCTCCACCTCGTCGTCGGTCGCCAACAGCCGCGCGCCGAGGCCGGAGGCGCCGATGCGCCCGCCGGCATTGATGCGGGGGCCGAGGATGAAACCGAGATTGTAGGTGGACGGCGCCTCGTCGAGACGAGCGGCATCGGCGAGCGCGCGCAAACCCACATTGTGCCGGAGCCGCAGCACCTTCAGGCCCTTGGCGACGAAGGCGCGGTTTGCGTCCTTGAGCGGCACCACATCGCACACGGTGGCGAGGGCCACGAGATCCAGCATGCCGAGAAGGTCCGGCTCGGGCCTGCCGGCATAGGCCCCTTCGCGCCGCAAGACCCCGATCGTCGCCACGAGGAAGAGGAAGACGACGCCCGCGGCCGCCAGATGTCCTTGTCCGGAAAGATCGTCCTGCCGGTTCGGGTTGACCACGGCAAAGGCGGGTGGCAGCGCCTCGTCGGCCTGGTGGTGATCGAGCACGATGATTTCCGCGCCAGCCGCATTGGCTGCTTCAATGGCCGCGCCTCCTGTGGTGCCGCAATCCACGGTGAGGATCAGCCGGGCGCCCTCTTCCACGAGACCGCTCAGCGCTCCCGCCGAGGGGCCATAGCCTTCGGTGAGGCGGTCGGGGATATAGGTGATGCAGGACTGTCCGTGAGCCCGCAGGAAGCGCTCAACGAGGGCCACGGAGGCGGCGCCATCGACGTCGTAATCGCCGAACACGGCGACGGGCTCCGAGCTACGAATGGCCTTTGCGAAGCGCTCTGCCGCGCGCTCCATGTCCTGGAGACGGGCCGGATCGGGCAGCAAGGTCTTGAGCGAGGGATCGAGAAAGCGCTCGACGCTTTGAAGCTCGGCACCGCGCGCGGCGAGCACCCGGCCGAGCAGGTCCGGAAGCCCATGGGCCTGGGCGATCGCGGTCGCGGTATGAAGGCGCCCCGCCTCCAGCCGCTCGACCCAACGGCGGCCACGCACGGACCGTTCCACGCCGAGCATGGCCGCGGTGTCCGTCGCGTCATATTTCAGGGCTGCCGTCACGCGTGAAGCACTCTTACAAACCGTGTTAATGGATCGCGAAGTGTAGCTGATTCGAGCGTGCGGCCGGTCAGTCGAACTTGCTCAGATCGGCATGTTCGGTGTTGATCCAGCGCACGGTGCGGGTCGAGGCGCGCATGACCACGCTCTGGGTGAAGACGGCGTCCTTGGCGAAGCGCACCCCTTCAACCAGCGAGCCGCCGGTGATCCCGGTGGCGGCAAAGCTGAGATCGCCCAAGATCATCTCCTTGATCGAATATGTTCGGCCGAGATCCGAAATGCCGGCGGCCCGGGCGCGGGCACGATGCTCATTGTTCATGGCCACGAGCCGGCCTTGCATCTGACCGCCGATGCAGGCGAGCGCCGCAGCGGCCAGCACCCCTTCCGGGGCCCCGCCAAGGCCGAGATACATGTCGATTCCTGTCTCGTGCGGATCGGTGACGTGGATCACGCCGGCAATGTCGCCGTCGCCGATCAGCCGCAGCGCGGCGCCTGCTTCACGCACCTCCTCGATCAGCTTGCCGTGGCGGGGCCGGTCGAGAATGCACACCGTGAGTTCCGGCACGCCGACACCCTTGGCTTTGGCGAGCGCTTTGAGATTGTCGACGGGGGTGGCGTCGAGGTCGACGAGATCGTCCGGGTATCCCGCGCCGATGGCGATCTTGTCCATGTAGATGGGCGGCACCTTCAGAAGACTGCCGCGCTCGGCCACGGCCAGCACCGACATGGCATTGGGCAGCGCCTTGGCGCAGAGCGTGGTCCCCTCGATGGGATCGACGGCAAGGTCGAGCTCGACACCGGACTCGGAGCCCGCGCCGATAGTCTCGCCGATATAGAGGATCGGGCTTTCGTTCTCCTCGCCCTCGCCAACGACGACGACGCCTTGAATGGGCAGCCGTGCGATCTCACGATACATGGCCGCGGCGGCGGCCTCATCGGCGGCCGCTTCGTCGCCCCGGCCCCGCCAGCGCGCGGCGGCAACGGCGGTGGCTTCGGTCACCCGGACAATATCGAGCGCAAGCGCACGGTCGAGCTCGGTCTTTGCCGCAGCCTCTGACACGTCGAATTCTCCCTTAGCTCGCGCGCAGGTGCGCCCCGCGTCTTATAGCAGAGTCCCTATCACAGTTTTTCGATGCGGATCATCTGAGGCTTCGCATCGACATGGCCGTCGCGCTCGATGGCGACGAGCGCCTTGCGCACGGCGGCCTCCGTGGTCTCGTGGGTCACCATGACGACGCCGGCAGGCCCGCCGCCGCGTGTGCCCTGCCCGGGAAGTTCGGTCTGCGGGCGCCGCTGGACGATACTCTCAAGCGAGATGCCTTGGGCGGCCATGCGCTGAGCGATGGCGGCAAAGGCACCGGTGCGGTCGTGAACCGACAGGCGGATGTAATAACCGCCCTCATGGGCGCGCATCTGCGCCTTTCGATAGGCCCGCAAATTCTTGGCCTTGATGCCGAAGGGCGGCAAGACCTGTCCGCGCGCGATGTCGATGATGTCGCTCATCACGGCCGAGGCGGTGGGACCGCCGCCGGCGCCCGGGCCGATCAGCATGACATCGCCAACGAAATCGCCGTCGATGGCCACGCAGTTCGACACGCCGTCTACATTGGCGATGGCCGTGTCTTTCGGGACCATGGTCGGATGCACGCGTTGCTCGATGCCGCTGTCGGTCCTGAGGGCCACGCCGAGCAGCTTGATGCGATAGCCGAGATCGTCCGCCGCCTCGATATCGGCGGGCGTGATGCTCTCGATGCCCTCCACGTAGACGGCGTCGAACTTAGTGCGCGTGCCGAAGGCGAGGCTCGTGAGCAGCGCCAGCTTGTGCGCGGTGTCGAAGCCGCCGACATCGAAGGTGGGATCGGCCTCGGCGTAGCCTTGCTCTTGCGCCTCCTTCAACACGTCGGCGAAGCTGCGCCCTTCACGCTCCATCAGCGTGAGGATGTAATTACAGGTGCCATTGAGGATGCCGTAGACGCGGGCGATGTCGTTGCCTTGCAGGCCTTCGCGGATCACCTTGACCACGGGTATGCCGCCGGCCACGGCGCCTTCGAAGTTCAGCGCCACGCCGTGCTTCTCGGCGAGCGCGGCAAGGTTTGGCCCGTGATGCGCAAGCAGCGCCTTGTTGGCGGTGACCACGTGCTTGCCGGCCCTCAGCGCCGTCTCCACGGCCTCTTTGGCAATACCCTCCTCGCCGCCGATCAGCTCGACAAAGACGTCGATTTCCGGGTCGGTGGCGAGCTTGATTGGGTCTTGCACGAAGCGGAGGCCCGAGAGATCGACATCGCGCTTCTTGCGCTTATTGCGCGCCGAGACGGCGACCACCTCAATGGGCTGCCCTGCGCGCTCGGAAAGCGCGCCCGCGTGCGCCTCGATGAGCCGCAACAGGCCACCGCCGACAGTGCCGATACCGGCCAGTCCAAGCTTCAATCTGTCCGCCATGGGAAAAATCAGAAGGTGCGATTGGCCTTAGAGGCAATGGGAATGACGTTGTGCAGCGCGTTGGCTGACTCGGTGAGGAATTTCCGGATGTTGCGCGCGGCCTGACGGATGCGCTGCTCGTTCTCCACGAGCGCGATCCGCACATAGCCTTCGCCGTACTCGCCGAAGCCGACGCCGGGCGACACGGCTACGGACGCCCTCTCCAATAGCAGCTTGGAGAACTCGAGCGAGCCGATATGCGCGAACATGTCGGGGATCGGCGCCCAGGCAAACATGGTCGCGGGCGGCGACGGGATCGGCCAGCCGGCGCGGCTCACGGCATCCACCAGGCAATCGCGCCTGCGGCGATACACGCCGCGGACCTCGTCGACACACTCTTGCGGTCCGTTGAGAGCGGCTGTCGCCGCCACCTGGATGGGCGTGAAGGCGCCATAATCGAGATAGGACTTCACCCGGGTGAGCGCCTGGATCAGCCGTTCATTGCCCACGGCAAAACCCATGCGCCAACCGGGCATGGAGTAGGTCTTCGACAGCGACGTGAACTCCACCGCGATGTCCATGGCGCCGGGAATTTCCAGAATAGAAGGCGGCGGCTCGTCGTCGAAATAGATCTCCGCGTAAGCGAGGTCGGACAGCACGATGAGGTCGTTCTTCCGGGCGAAGCTGACGACTTCGCGATAGAAGTCGCGAGTGGCGACGACCGCGGTCGGATTGGCCGGATAGTTCAAGACAAGCGCGGAGGGCTTCGGCACCGAATGGCGCACGGCCTTGTCCAGCGACACCATGAATTGCGAATCGGTGCTTGCCGGCAGATGGCGGATAACGCCGCCCGACATGATGAAGCCAAACTCGTGGATCGGATAGGTCGGGTTCGGCACGAGGATCACGTCGCCCGGCGCGGTGATGGCTTGCGCCACGTTGGCGAAGCCTTCCTTGGAGCCCAGCGTCGCCACGACTTGCGTGTCGGGGTTCAGCTTCACGCCGAAGCGGCGCTCGTAATACTTGGCCTGCGCCCGGCGCAAACCGCCGATGCCTTTGGACGCGGAATAGCGGTTGGTGCGCGGATCGCGCACGGTCTCCACCAGCTTGTCGACAATATGCTGCGGCGTCGGCATGTCGGGATTGCCCATGCCGAAATCGATGATGTCGTCGCCGCGGGCGCGCGCCTCGGCCTTGAGCCGGTTCACCTGCTCGAAGACATACGGCGGCAGCCGCTTGATCCTGTGAAAGTCGTTGTGCACGGACGGCTGTCCCCACCCGATTGGACTCTAGAAGGGAGTCCGCTGTTGAACCACGAAATGGGGCTGCCCGGCAAGCGGCTCCCGCGTCGAGCCCGGCCGGTCAGCGTTGATTTAGTTGGCTTTTGGCGTGCCTTCCGCCTGGCCGATCTGCTGTTGCTGGCGCTCCTTCTCCTTCTGAAGATCCGAGATCGCTGCCTCTTTCTCGGACTCCGTCAGGGTGTTGTCATAGCCACGGATTACCTCGGTGAAGCGTTTGAGGCGCGTGCCGTCGGGCATGCTGTCGGCGCAGCCGGCCATCAAAATGGCAGGCAGCATCGCCACGAGGCAAGAAGCTGATCGCAAGAACATCGGTAAGATGTTGGCTCTGGTGGACTTTCCCCTGGCGATTGACATCGCCTGACGCTTATATTGCATAGCACAATGAAGATCGCTGCGGAAGCTAACGCGGGGCATCGCCCCGCAAGCTGGCGGAAGCGTGGTCAGTTGGGGGTAAAATAAGGACTTTTCGATGCAGGAGCGTAACGACAGCGCTGGGCAAACCGACGCGGACGGCTGCGAAAACACCCAAATCGACGAACTCGCCCGGAACATGGTGCGCCTCTTCGACCAGAGCACCAAGGTCTTCTCGACGCTCGCCGAACGCACCACGTCGAACGGTAACGGGCCCTACAGCATGGCCTCCGAGGTGGGCGAAGCCGCCAAGACCCTTGGCGAGGTGGCCCGGGTCTGGGTTTCCGACCCCGGCAAGCTCGCCGCCGCCCAAGGCGATCTATTCCAGAGCTACGCCGATTTGTGGGGCCGCTCCTTCCGCCGCTTTCTCGGCGAGGAGGTCGAGCCGGTGGTCGAGCCGGAGCCCGGCGACAACCGCTTCAAGGATCCCGACTGGTCCAACAGCCAATATTTCGACTTCTGGAAGCAGGCCTATCTGATCACCTCGCGCTGGGCGTCGGACGTCACCAAGAAGACCGAGGGGGTGGACGATAGGACGCGCCAGAAGGCCCTGTTCTATCTGGAGCAGATGCTGGCGGCGCTCTCACCGTCGAACTACCCGTTCACCAATCCGGAAGTGGTGCGCACCACGCTCGCAACCAACGCCGAGAACCTGGTGCAAGGCATGGCCCAGCTTGCCGAGGATCTCGGGAAGTCGAAGGATCTCCTGCGCGTCAACCAGACCGACCTGTCGGCGTTCGAGGTGGGCCGCGATCTCGCCATCACGCCGGGCAAGGTCATCTTTCAGAACGACCTGCTCCAGCTGATCCAATATTCTCCGACGACGGAGCAAGTCTATGAGCGACCGCTGATCATCGTGCCGCCGTGGATCAACAAGTTCTACATTCTCGATCTCGTGCCGGAGAAATCCTTCGTCAAGTTCGCGGTCGACCAAGGCTTCACCGTGTTCATGGTGTCATGGGTCAACCCGGATGGCCGTCTCGCGCAGAAGACCTTCGAGGATTACATGAACGAGGGTATTCTGGGGGCGGTCGAAGCCGTCAATCGCCAGCTCGGGCTGCACCACGTCAACGTGCTGGGCTATTGCGTCGGCGGCACCCTGCTGGCCTCGGCTTTGGCCTACACGGCGGTGAAGGGCGACGACCGCATCGCCTCGGCAAGCTTCCTCACCGCGCAGGTCGACTTCAGCGCGGCTGGCGACCTGTTGGTCTTCATCGACGACACGCAGCTCAAGTCGCTCGAAGAGATGATGGCCGAGCATGGCTATCTCGACGGCTCGCGTATGGCGGCGGTGTTCAACATGCTGCGGCCGCGCGACCTGATCTGGCCCTACGTGGTCAACAACTATCTGCTCGGCAAGAAGCCCTTCCCGTTCGACCTCCTGTTCTGGAACGCCGATTCCACGCGGCTGCCGGCGGCCAACCACGCCTTCTACCTGCGCGAGTTCTATCACGAGAACCGCCTGAGCAAGGGCGAGATGGAGCTTGGCGGCGTCAAGCTCGACCTGTCCAAGATCAAGATTCCGATCTACGAGCTGTTCACCCGGGAGGACCACATCGCGCCCGCGCTTTCGGTCTTTCAGGGCAGCAAGCTGTTCGGCGGTCCCGTGCGCCACGTCATGGCGGGCTCGGGCCACATCGCCGGCGTGGTCAACCCCCCGGCCAAGAAGAAGTATCAGTATTGGAGCGGGGGGCCGGCCGAGACGCTGGAGGCGTGGATCGACCAGGCCACCGAGACCCCGGGCTCCTGGTGGCCCGATTGGGCGGCCTGGCTCGCGGAGCAATCCGGCGAGAAGGTCCCGGCCCGCGATCCCTCTGCCGGACCGCTCAAGCCTATCGAGGACGCGCCGGGCTCCTTCGTGAAGAGCAAGAGCTAGCGCTTTTCGAAAGTCCTCTTACGGCATGCGCTTTGGGCTTGCGGTGCATTCGCTTCTGGCACGAAACAGAGACGCCCGATCTACTCTTGCAGCTTAAGAGTTGCTGTCGGATAGACCGCGCCAGAACAGCCCAGCTCCTTCAGATCCCAATCGGCAGAAACCACCCCCGACCCGGGCAGGGAGCCGACAACCTCGGCATCCGCCGGCAGTTGCACGGCCCACATGGCCTCGAGCTTCTTCTTGGCGCAGGCAAGCTCGGTCTGGCCCTCGCCGGACTCGTTACCGATCAGGCCGGTAAAAAACAGGAAGGAGGCCAGAGCGACCAAGCCCCAGGCGGCCAAGAAGGCTCCAAACCGGACAAAACTTACGCGACGCGATGCGCTGAACATACCCACGGACCCTCGTTGAGGTGATGGATTCAGCGTCTCTACGCGTAAACTTTTACTTAAATTGTAGGCCCGCCCGACGCTGCCTCTAGGGAAACAGCGGGAGCTGCTCGAGCGCGGTGGTCTCGTCGAGGCCGTGCATCAGATTGAAGTTCTGCAGCGCCTGGCCGGCGGAGCCCTTCACCAGATTGTCGATGGCCGAGATCACGATGGCGCGGCTCGGGATGCGGTCGGCGAATACCCCGATATGGCAGTAGTTCGAGCCACGCACATGTTGCGTGGCCGGGATGACGCCCTCCTCCACCACGCGCACGAAGGGGCTGTCCGCGTAGCTCGTTGTCAGCGCCGCCCTGAGATCGGCAGCGGTCGCCTTGCCGGCGAGCCGCACATAGGAGGTACAGAGCTCGCCGCGCGTCATTGGCACAAGATGCGGCGTGAAGTTCACGATCACAGGCTGGCCCGCGGCCTCGCCTAGCTCCTGCTCGATCTCCGGCACATGGCGATGGCTGCCCACGCCATAAGGCGAGAGCCCCTCGCCCGCCTCGGAGAAAAGGATGTTCTGCTTGAGCGATCGCCCCGCCCCCGACACGCCCGACTTCGCATCGATGATGATGTCCTCGGGCACAATCAGCTTGTCCTTGGCGAGCGGCAGGAGCGCGAGCAGCACGGCCGTGGGGTAGCAGCCGGGACAGGCCACGAGCCGCGCGGACGCGATCTGGTCGCGGTAATGCTCGGTGAGCCCGTAGACCGCGCCTTCGAGAAGTTCGGGCGCGCCGTGGTCGCCGCCATACCATTCCGCATAGGTATCGAGATCGCGCAGCCGGAAGTCGGCGGACATGTCGATGACCTTCACGCGTGATGGCAGCTTGGCGATCTCTGCGTGAGCGGTGCCGTGCGGTAACCCGCAGAACGCGACGTCGACACTGTTCCAATCCACCTCATCCGAGGTGACGAGGCTCGGAAGATCGAGGCTCGACAGATGCGGGAAGACCTGGGCGAGCGTCTGCCCCGCATGGGTCTTGGCGATGAGCGCGGTAATCTCGATATTGGGATGTCTTGCCGCGAGCCGGATCAGGTCGGCGCCGGTATAGCCGGAGGCGCCGAGCAGGGCGGCCCGGATGGGTTTGGTTGCCATGGGTTGAACCTAACCAAGTAGTCTCGCTCAAGGCGGCTTAGCGGAATTCGACGCGTTGCGGAAGATGGAGTGGGCCCTCGGCCCCTCCACCGCAACTTCCCAAACCGAAGCGCTTCAGATTAGCGCTTGGAGAATTGGAAGCTCTTTCGGGCCTTGGCTTTGCCGTACTTCTTGCGCTCGACGGTACGCGCATCGCGGGTCAGGAAGCCTGCCTTCTTCAGCACGCCGCGCAGCTCCGGCTCGTAGCGTGTGAGCGCCTTGGAGATGCCGTGGCGAACGGCGCCAGCCTGGCCCGAGAGCCCGCCGCCGGACACGGTGCAGACCACGTCGAATTGGCCTTCGCGGGCGGCCGTGACGAGCGGCTGCTTCAGGATCATCCGAAGCACGGGCCGGGCGAAATAGGTCGTATGGTCCTTGCCGTTGACGGTGATCGTGCCGGGGCCCTGCTTCACCCAGACGCGGGCGACCGCGTCTTTCCGCTTGCCGGTGGCATAGGCGCGCCCTTGCGCGTCGACCTTCTTCTCGTAAACGCGCTCGGGCGCGGGTGCATCACCCTCGCCTTTCAATTGAGCCAGATCTTCCAGCGTCGTCGTCTCGCTCATGGCTCTTAAGCGCTCCTTGCGTTTTTCGGGTTGAGGGCGGCGACATCGAGCTTCACGGGGTTCTGCGCCTCGTGAGGATGCTCGGGCCCTGCGTAGACTTTGAGGTTCTTCATCTGCTTGCGCGCAAGCGGACCTCTCGGCAGCATGCGCTCGACAGCCTTCTGGAGCACGCGCTCGGGATGCTTGCCGTCCAGGATCTTCTCGGCAGTGCGGCTCTTGATGCCGCCCGGATATCCCGTGTGCCAGAAATACTCCTTGCCGGCGCGCTTATTGCCCGTGAATACGACACTGCCCGCGTTGATGACGACGATATTGTCGCCGTCATCCATGTGGGGCGTGAAGCTGGGCTTGTGCTTGCCGCGCAGGCGCGTCGCAATGAGCGCCGCAAGGCGTCCGACCACCAGGCCGTCGGCATCGATGAGGACCCAAGACTTCTCGATATCCTTGGGCGTGGCGGAATAGGTTTTCATGGTGCGCGTCACTTTAAGGTCTGGCAAAGATCGGCGCTTCTAGCGGCTCGGCTCGATGCGGTCAAGTGGATTGGGGTTCTTTATCATAATCAGCTACTTAGCTATGTGGTACTAAAGTACCGCGCTGAAGACTGCTGAAATCGCGTGTTTTTTGCGGGGTTTCCTGTAAGCCGTTGGCGTCACAGAAGCCCTAGGGATAGGCCGAAAAATGGACGAAAGCCACATCCTGCTCTGCGAAGACCGCGAGGCGGTCCGGGTGCTGACCCTCAATCGGCCCAAAGCGCGCAATTGCCTGTCCATGGACCTCATGGCGGCGTTGCATGGGGCGGTGACGGAGGCCGGCTTCAACGATGCCGTGCGGGCCGTGGTGCTGACCGGCACCGGGCCTGCCTTCTCCTCGGGGCATGACCTCAAGGAGCTTACGGCGCACCGCAACGATGAGGACAGAGGCCGCGCCTTCTACGCGGAGACCATGCGCGCCTGCTCCGACATGATGCTCGCCATCGTGCGGTCGCCGAAGCCGGTGATCGCCGCGGTGAACGGGATCGCCACGGCGGCGGGATGCCAGCTCGTGGCGAGCTGCGATTTGGCGATCGCAGGCGTCGATGCACGCTTCGCCACGCCCGGCGTCAATATCGGCCTGTTCTGCTCCACACCGATGGTGGCGCTCAGCCGCAACGTGTCGCGCAAGGGCGCCATGGAGATGCTGCTCCTCGGCGACATGGTGGATGCGCAGGACGCGCACGCCATGGGCCTCGTCAACCGCGTGGTCGAGACCGACCGGGTGGTGAACGAGGCGATCGAGTTGGGGCGCAGAATCGCGGATAAGCCGGCCCGCACGCTGAAGATCGGCAAGGAGGCATTCTACAAGCAGCTCGAAATGCCGCTCGAGGAGGCCTATCGCTACGCCGCCGATATCATGGTCGAGAACATGCTCGATGCCGAGGCCGAAGAAGGTATCCGCGCCTTTCTCGACAAACGCGAGCCTAACTGGCCGCGCTGACTTGCAGCGCGTCATCCCCTACCCCACTTGCCCTTCCCATGGATCACGACAGCTACCCGGACGCCTATATCCACGACATCCTCGTGCGCCATCGCGTGATCGCCATGGTGGGGGCGAGCCCTAAGGAACAGCGGCCGAGCTATTTCGTCATGAAATATCTGATGGCAAAGGACTTCGAGATGATCCCCATCAATCCGGGCCACGCCGGAAGGACCATCCTCGGCCAGCGTGTGTTCGGCACGCTCGGTGACATCGGCCGGCCCGTCGAGATCGTCGACATTTTCCGCAATTCGGAAGCGGCACTCCCTATCACCGAGGAGGCGATCCGCATCGGCGCCAAGGTCGTGTGGATGCAGCTCGGCGTGCGCAACGACGAGGCCGCCTGCCTCGCCGAGGATGCCGGGCTGAAAGTGGTGATGAACCGTTGCCCCAAGATCGAATATGGACGCCTCTCGGGGGAGATCGGCTGGGCGGGCGTCAACTCGCGCATGCTTTCGAGCAAGCGGCCTCTGCTTGGGACCAAGGGCGGTCAGCAGCGCGTCCTCCGCGCCTCGGACTAGGGAGCGTCACGTGCGCGCCGTGTTGATTGCCTCACTCAGTTTGATGGTGGCGCTCGGGTCGCCGGCCCGCGCCGAGGACGATGCCGAAGACGAAGGATTCCAATATCCTGAAACGGCGGTCATTCTGGCCCTGCAGTCTGCCATACGCACCGACGACAAGGACTGGTTCGTCGCCAACATGCATTTTCCCGTACGCTATTTCGGCGAGACGAAGCAGACCATCCGTTCAAAGGAATGGTTCTTGCGCCACTACGACACTATCATCGGCCCAAAACTAAAGGCCAACATGCTGGCGCAAGATCCGGAGCACTACTTCAAGAACTATCAGGGGCTGATGGTCGGCGACGGCGGCCGCAATATCTGGTTCGCGGACTTCGGCGACGGCAACGGGGTCAAGTACGAGATCATCACAATAAACAACAGCGACTAGGAGATATCGATGGCCGAGGAGCGTACGCCAGGGTTCAACACACTTGCCATTCACGCCGGCGCGCAGCCCGACCCTGCGACCGGCGCGCGGGCGACGCCGATCTATCAGACCACCTCTTTCGTGTTCGACGACGTGGACCATGCGGCGGCGCTGTTCAACCTCGAGACCTTCGGCAACATCTATACCCGCATCATGAACCCCACTCAGGCGGTTCTCGAGGAGCGCATGGCCGCGCTCGAAGGCGGCACGGCCGCCCTGGCCGTCGCATCGGGACACGCGGCGCAAGTGATCGTTCTCCACACGCTGATGGAGCCGGGCGATGAGTTCATCGCCGGACGCCAGCTCTATGGCGGGTCCATCAACCAGTTTAGTCAGGCCTTCGCCAAGTTCGACTGGACGGTGAAATGGGCCGACACCACGGATGCGGACTCGTTCCGCGCGGCGGTCACCCCGAAGACGCGCGCGATCTTCGTGGAGTCCATCGCCAATCCGGGCGGCATCATCACGGACATCGAAGCGATTTCCGCCGTCGCCCAGGAAGCGGGGGTGCCTCTGATCGTCGACAACACGCTCGCCACGCCTTACCTGACCAAGCCCAAGGATTACGGCGCCGACATCATCGTTCATTCGTTGACCAAGTTCCTGGGCGGCCACGGCAACTCCATCGGCGGCGTCATCGTCGATTGCGGGACCTTCGATTGGATGGGCAGCGGACGCTACCCGACACTCACGGCGCCCTGCCCCAGCTATCACGGCATCACGCTGGCCGAGACTTTCGGCAATTTCGCCTTCGCCATTGCCTGTCGCGTGCTGGGTTTGCGCGATCTGGGCCCGGCGATCTCGCCGATGAACGCGTTTCTGATTCTCACCGGCATCGAGACGCTGCCCCTTCGCATGCAACGTCATTGCGACAACACGCTGCAAGTCGCCGAATGGCTGTCTGGCCACGACAAAGTGGCCTGGGTGAATTATGCGGGCCTACCCGGTAACGAATTCCATGGCCTGGCCCAGCGCTATTGTCCGGCCGGAGCGGGTGCCGTGTTCACCTTCGGCCTGAAGGGCGGCTATGAGGCCGGTATCGGACTGGTCAGCAACGTTCAGCTGTTCAGCCATCTCGCCAATATCGGCGACACGCGGAGCCTCATCATTCATCCCGCCTCGACCACGCACCGGCAGCTTTCGGACGAGCATCGGGAGCGCGCGGGCGCTGGCGCCGATGTGGTCCGCCTCTCGGTGGGGCTCGAGAGTGTCGACGACATCATCGCCGATCTGGATCAGGCGCTGGCGGCCGTTTGAGTTCTTGCCGAGCCCGCATGTGTCGTCAGCCAAAAATGGTAGAGCGCAACGGCGAAGACGATGATTGCGCCGGCCTGATGGGCGAGGCCCAGCTCGATGGGCACGGCAAGCAGCAACGTCCACACCCCGAGCGTCGCTTGCAGCACGGCGAGCACGGCGAGAGTCGCCGCGCTGCCGACGTACGGTGCACGAGTGTCTCTCATGCTAAGCCAAATCGCCTGAAGGATCGTGACGATTACGACCGCGTAACCCAGCATGCGGTGATCGAACTGCACGGTGAGCGGGTTCTCGAACAGGTTGAGATACCAGGGTGAGGCCTCGCCAAGCCCGCTTGGGATGAAGGCCCCATTCATCAGTGGCCAGGTGTTGAAGCCAAGGCCGCCGTCAATGCCGGCGACCAATGCGCCTGCCAAGAGCTGCACGAAAACGAGACCGAGAACGAGCCCGGCGGCGACGGCGGCCGCGCTTGAGCGCGCCGGCTTCTCTCCGGGCTCCCTGCCGAGCCCAAGGATGAGCCAGAGCGTGTAACCGAAGATCAGCACCGCCACGCCGAAATGGGCGGCAAGCCTGTATTGGCTGACATCGACCCGGTCGACGAGACCGCTCTTCACCATGTACCAGCCCAGCGCACCTTGCAGTCCGCCGAGGACGAAGAGCCCGACCAGTTTCGGGATCAACGCGCGGGGGATGTAGCCCGCGATCCAGAAGCAGACGAACGGCACGAAGAACACCAGCCCGATGAAGCGGCCGAGGAAACGATGCGCCCATTCCCACCAATAGATGGACTTGAAGGCTTCGACGCTCATGCCGCGATTGATCTGGGAGTATTCGGGAATCTGTTTGTAGGCCTCGAAGGCCTCTTGCCAATCGGCGTCGGATAAAGGCGGTATGGCGCCGATGATGGGCTGCCATTCGGTGATGGAAAGCCCGGAGTCGGTGAGCCGCGTGGCGCCGCCAACGAGGATCATGGCAACGATGAGAAACGCGATTGAGCAGAGCCAAATGCGCAGCGCCCGCGCGTGCCCAGCCGGTATGGCGGGTACGGCGGAAGCGGTCTTCAGGCTCTGGGCGGCGGCCGTGGTCATGGGCGCGGTGATAGCGGGCTCAAGCCCCCAACTCAATCGGCGATCGTCTGCCCCTTTGCCGCAGCGGGGGACGGCATGAGCAGCCGCGTCCGCAAGCTGATCGGCACCGTGGCCCTGCTCGTGTTTCTGGTGCTCTATGTGTGGGCCGCGGGGGCGATCGGCTCAGGCCGAATCGTGGAGGCGCACGGCTTGGCGCAGGTTGCGTATTTTCTGGTAGCGGGGCTGCTGTGGGTGATCCCGGCCGGGCTTCTCATCCGCTGGATGCAGGGTCCGGACTGATCTGCATCAAGCTGCGTTGACCTGCTGGAAGCCGTTCCATAGGGCAAACGGCGCACCGGATAGATAGAGCGCCGTATAAGTCAACGACTGATAGTCGCCGTTCAGGGATACACGCGGCAGCGCCGTCAGATGATCCTTGTGGCCGGGAAACAGCATGCCCTTGCGCGTGGTGACGGCCGTTCTGAAGCCGGCCTTCTCGGCGAGCGCGAAATCGCGGGGCCCGGCACTTGCCGGATCGCCGTAAGGGTAAGCGAAGTGAACGGGGCGCGTGCCGAGTTCGCGTTCGATGCGATCCGTGCTGCCGACCATCTGCCCCATGGCTTCTGTCTCCGGCAACTTTGCAACAGCGAAGTGATCCTTGGTGTGTGCGCCGATGCTCACCAGGGGATCGGCCGCCATGATGCGGAGCTCATCCCAAGACATGATCATGGCGCGGCACTGGGCGGAGAGATCAATATGGTGCGCCTCGGCAAGCTTGCGGACGGCGTCCCGCTGGGTCTTCTCGTCGAGACCGCGCAGCCACCAATAGATCTCCTCGAAGGACTGCTCTTTGTCGGCGAGGGTCTTGGCCGGTAGCCGCCAGGTCTCGCCGTCGCGCATCACCGCGATGTCCTCGCCAGCGCCCGCGACCGCCTGTTCGAGTGCGAGCCACCACAGCTCGCCCTGGCCATCCGGGTAGTTCGTCGGCACGTAAAGCGTAAACGGCAGATCGCGTGCCTTGAACATGGGATAGGCATACTGAAAGTTGTCCCCATAGCCGTCGTCGAAGGTGAAGCAGACGAAGCGCCTCCCTTTGCCGCGGACGAGCCGGTCGGCGGCCTCATCCAGCGTGACGACGTCGAGATCGGCGTCGTGCACCTGATCGAGGACGGCTTCGAGGAATTCCGGCGTCACTTCGAGAATGCGGTTGGGCGCGAAGGGCGCAGGTTCGGCCGGTTGCGGGCGCACCTGATGCAGGGTGAAAATGAGGCCCGTCCCTTGGGTGTAAGGCGCGAGAAGACGGTGGGCGCCCGTATGGTAGAGCCCGGCCATGGCGGCCTTCATCATGGCAGTCTTGACCTTAGCCACGGGGCGTCCCTTCATAGGTGAGCATCAACCATTAACCTCGTTCTGCCATCGTCCGAGCCGACAGTTTGACGGCGTTTCCTTGCAAAACGATTGCCGATCGCGATCGAATTTTCGGCTGGGTGATGCCCGCGGAAAAAGGGTGTGCCGAGTCATGAATTCCACGGCCTTGTCTCGTCCTTCGACGGAGATTGTCCGCTCTGCAACCCTACAAGCCGACCCCTCGTTTGTGACCACCTCTCTCGGCACGGTTTCGCTTTGCGTCACCGGCGATCTGGAAAGCCTCAAAGTCCTGTGGGAGAGCCTGCAGGCGGCGGTGCCTTGCACGGCCGCGCAGACCTATGATTGGGGCTGGGCATGGGCCGAACATGTTCTGGCGCCGCGCGGAGACACGCCGGTCATCGTCGTGGGTTATGGGGCGGACGGCACGCCGCTGTTCCTGTGGCCATTCGAGACGGGAACGCGCGCGGGGCTTGGTTTCCTAAAATGGCTCGGACAAGACCACGCCAATTACAGCATGGGGCTGTTCGCCCCGGAAGCCGCGCGGGCTTTCACGCGCACCGATATGTCGCGGCTCTTACGCGAAGCCGGGCGGCAAGCGGGCGCGTCGGCCGCCATTCTCGAGGCGCAGCCCTTTGACTGGGATGGCGTTCCCAACCCATTCGCGTTGCTGTCCCATCAGCGCGCTCCCAATAGCGGCTATGCGATCAAGCTCGGCGACTTCGATGCCCTTTACGAGAGCCAATTCAGCAAGCGGTCCCGGCAGACCCTCGACCGCAAGGAGCGGCGCCTGCGCGACATGGGCGCCCTCGAATATGGCTGGGCCGAGACACGCGACGACAAGCTCGCGCTGCTCGAGACATTCTTCGCGCAGAAGGCCCGGCAGTTTGTCGCCATGGGCGTCAAGGATGTCTTCGATGAGGACGCGCGCGCGTTCTACCAGGACCTCGCCTTGCTGCCGGAGGACAATCCCAGCCGGCTTCGCCTTGGCTATGCGGCTTTGGATGGAAACGTGCTCGCGACTTTCAACGGGGCCCTGTGCCACGACCGGATGGGCGTCGTGCTGTCCTCTCTGACCGAAGGCGAGGAGCAGCGCCAATCGCCCGGCGGACTTCTATTGCGTCGTCAAATCGAAGAAGCCTGCGCCGCAGGCGTCAAGTTTTTCGATCTCGGCGTCGGTCAGGCGCGGCACAAGGACGAGTGGAACAACGCTGTCTACCCGCTGTTCGACAGCTTCATCGCCTTCAAGCCGCAAGGTCTGGTTTTGACTTTGCCGCTTGCTGCCGCTGCACGGGCCAAGCGCGCGATCAAGTCGAACAGCTATCTCTGGACCGTCGCCCAAAATCTGCGCAAGCGCCTCAACAGCCAGAACGGCTAAGTCTTTCCTCAGACGGCGGCGGAGCGGCTGAACAGTCCTGAGCGGCGTAGTTTCCCACTCCCCTCATAAACGACGACCGGACAGCCCAGGGCCTGGAACGTGGCGAGTGCCTCGTCCTCGCTCTCGACATTGCCGCGCGGGGGCAGCACCGCGACCATGATGGGCAGCTCGAATTTGAGTGCGGGCATCAGCACCTCAATCGCCGCGAGGTCCGCATGAAGGACAACGCAGCCATAGGCCTGCGTCAGCGCCTCGAACACGCGCATGAAGCGGTCGGGCTCCGGTCCGTCGCCTTGCACGGCGGGATTGCCCGCCGCGATGACCTGCAAGGGCGTCTCATCGTCCACGCGGATCACATCGCCGAAATTGGCGCGGCCCGCGGAGAGATCGGCGAAGCCCGGAACGCGCGGCATGCGGAGTGGACCGGACACGGCGGAAGCGCCTTTGGCCAGATCCACGAGCACGACTTGTTCGTTGCGATCTACCAGCGCGCGGGCAAGCCCAATGGCGGCCTGGGTCGCGTCGGCCCGGGACGAGGTGCCGGCGACGAGAAGCGCGCGCGGTAAGCCGCCGGTGGCCGCGTCCAGTACTTTGTCGAGCACCGTATCGAGCGATTTCAGGACGGGGCCGGCCGGAACCGCGCCGGATTTGGGTTTCGAAGATATCTCTGCCGCCTCGTCGATTTCGGACGCAGCGATGCGCTGGGTGAGGTAGTGGCGAAGATCGTTCGGGCTCAGCGCGGCCATATTGCCCCCTTTCGGCTTTGACGAGGATGCCCGCGGCTTCCGTTTAGTGGTTTGCTCGGTGGCGGTACGGCGGAAGCGATCCAGGAGCCCGCCCAAACGCTTCGGGGTGTTGCTCTTCTCGCGGACGCCGGCTTCCTCGACTTCCTCGGTGAACTCTTGCCGGAGGCGATCGAGGAGTCCGGTCGCGGCGGGCTGCGGCCGTGCTTCCGTCTCGCTGGATGGCGTTTCTGCCGTAGGCGGCGCCTTGGCCGTCTCCACCCTTTCGCTCTCCATCGCGGCCGCGCGCCGCTGCTTCACGGGCGCATCCATAGAGTCCGGCGCAGTCTCTTGCATCGGCGCTTCGGGTTCCGGTGCCGGGCGCGGACGCCGCGGC
>NZ_JBPPND010000228.1:0-6257 GCF_051306395.1 Methyloceanibacter sp. | reverse complement strand
TCGACGAGGAGGTCGAGCCGGCACTACCCGACGAGATCGAATGCCGCCGCTACTACGACGCCCGGCGGGAGCGGTTCCGAACCTCGGATCTCTTCGAGGTCAGCCATATCCTGATCGAGCCCGAGGGCGAAGACGACGCGGCCTGGAGGGCGGCAGGCATCCAGGCGCGGGCCATCATCTCCGAGGTCGGCGACGATTCCGGTGCCTTCGCCGAGGCGGCGCGGCAGCGTTCCGCCTGCCCGTCGGCGGCGCAGGACGGATCGCTCGGTCAGGTGCGGCGCGGCGAGCTGGTGCCCCAGGTCCAGGAGGTAATCGAGGCCCTCAAGGAGGGCGAGACCCACCGGATGCCGGTCCGCTCGCGCTTCGGCTGGCACGCCATCCGCCTGCACCGCCGGATCGAGGGACACACGCTGCCGTTCGAGGCCGTGCAGGACAAGATCGCCGAGATGCTCGCCGCGCGCAGCTGGTCGGTGGCAGCTACCCGCTACGTCGCCGCGCTCGCTCAACGGGCCGAGATCGAGGGCGTCGTCGTCGAGCCCACGCCCGAACAGGCCGCCCTCTGATGCCGATGCTGGGCGATGTTTTGGCCGCAGCTCGCCGCTCGTCGGGCGACTTCATGCGATGGCTGGAAGCCACGGACCGGGATCTCGTCGGCCGGATCGCAGCGGCGGCCGATCCGGCGGGCGAAAGCCCGACGAGCTATGTGCGGGCGGCCGTCGCCGACTTCGGACAGTATGCGTCCGAGGACGATTGGGCGACGCTGACCTCGCGCCTCAGGGACACTGATGACCCCGGCACGGTCTGCCTGCGCACGATGGTCGAATGGCGGCTCACGGCCGAGGCAGCGGCGCGCCGAGCGCCGGTGGACATAAAGGAAGAAGACCGATGAGCGACAAACCTGACGGGCCGAGCGCCGACCGAGGCTTGAACCCGGCCCTAAAAACCCGCACCGATAAGACGCACGACACCACCCATCCGACCCGCGCCCCCGCCGACAGTGCCTCGGTGCAGCACGAGGAGGGGCGCGGCTGGCCGATGATTTGGCTGGTCGTGACGATCGTTTGCGTCGTGCTCGCGCTCTGGATCTTCTTCTTCTGATCCGGCACGCGCTGCCGCTTTGAATGATCGGGCTGTACGAGAAAAACTCTCTGGATTGATTGGCTTAGACCTTAGCTCGTCCAAAACGCTGCCTCGGTAGCGGGCCTTCGGCGTCGATCAGCCTGCCTGGACCCAGTAAGTGACGGCGGCCGTCCCTCATAATATTGAGCGCGCGGCTGACCCGCAGCCCCTGAGCCCAACGTCAGTCGGGCTGTTTGACCTTTGGCCGTGGTGGTCGCTACCCTCACGGGCTGACCCAGAAAGGAAGGCCCCGGGGGAATGTCAAAACTCGACCGCAGCCTAATCCATGCGCTGCCGCTCTTCAGCGCCATGGGCGATGCCGAACTTGACGACGTCATTGCCCATGCCAAGGCGCAGCGTGTAGCGAAGGGGACAGCCGTCTTCCAGCAGGGAGAGATCGCCAAGGCCTTCTTCGTGCTACTGCACGGCCGCCTGAAGGTGGTGAAGGTTACGCCTCATGGGCAACAGGTCCTTATCCGCTTCGTCAACCCCGGCGACATCTACGGGATCGCCAAGGCGCTCCGCCGAGAGGACTATCCGGCTACAGCAACCGCAGTGGTGGATAGCGTCACTCTCGTTTGGCCGGGCGAAATCTGGGACGACTTCATAGTGGCCCATCCGTCCTTGGCTTCGAACGTCATGCAGACGATGGGCGATCGGTTACAGGAGGCTCATACCAGGCTCAAGGAGCTGTCGACCGAAGAGGTCGAGCACCGCGTCGCTCACACGCTGCTGCGGCTTGTCGCGCAATCGGGCCACCCCACCGACGAAGGGATTTTGATCGACTTCCCGATTACACAGCAGGATCTGGCCCAGGCCTCTGGAACGACATTCCACTCCGTCAGCCGAATCTTGAGCGCCTGGGAGATGGCGGGACTCGTCGTCGTTGGACGCCGCAAGATTGTCGTCCGTGATGTTCAGGGCCTTTCCAAGGTTGCAGAGCGTCGTGGCAGTGCCAGACGGGAAAACGGAGAAAATCGCTCGCGCTGAATGCGAGCTTGCGTTGCATCAACATCGAGTCAGCACTTGGGACCGTAACATGCAGCCCATGCGCCCAGCTTCAGGGAGTAGGAGGCCAAAGGCGATGCAACGCAGCTTCGAGGCGGAGACAGTGAGTGGCCGCAGGCGTGCAGCCGCAAAGGCGTTCATTCCGCTTTTCAGCTATGGCTTCCGGCCGTTTTTCCTGGGCGCCGCGCTTTGGGCGGTCGTCGCCATGGCGCTTTGGCTCGGGTCGATTGCAGGACTCCTGAATCTGGCCGACGGGTACGGCGCTTCGGCATGGCACGCCCACGAGATGATTTTTGGGTACGGCGCAGCCGTGGTGGCCGGGTTTCTGTTGACGGCGGTGCCCAACTGGACTGGGCGTCTACCGGTCGCGGGCTGGCGGCTCCTTCTCCTGTTTATTCTGTGGTGCACGGCGCGTGTCGCCTTCCTGACTACGGGATTCGCAGGGCCTTTGCCGGCTGTGGTGCTCGACAGCCTGTTCCTTCCCAGCGTTTTGCTGCTCATGGCCCGCGAAGTCCTGGTTGGCCGCAATTGGCGCAACGCAACGCCGCTGGCTCTTGTCGCGCTCTTGGCCGCCGCCAACATCGGCTTCCATTTCGAGGTGCTGAGCACGGGAAGCGCGAGCACCGCAAGCCGCGTGGGCGTTGCGGCGCTGATCGGACTCATCATGCTTGTCGGCGGGCGCATCGTCCCGAGCTTCACGCATACCTGGCTGTTGCGGATGAGAGCGAAACGTCTGCCAGCTTCCTTCGATCGTTTCGATTTGCTGACGCTACTCGTTTCCGGTGTGGCGCTCCTCCTGTGGATCTTACGGCCCGGAGCTACAGCGACGGGGATCTTATTTCTGATTGCCGCAAGCCTTCAGACTTTGCGCCTGGGGCGCTGGGGGGGCCAGAATACGTGGCGCGAACCTCTCGTTCTGGTGCTGCACCTCGGTTACGCCTTTGTCCCACTCGGTTTTCTGCTCGGCGGTATCTCCGTCTTCGAACCGCACGCCCTTGTCGGCACGGCGGCGTTGCATGCTTGGACCGTTGGTGCCATCGGCGTCATGACACTCGCTGTCATGACGCGGGCGACGCGCGGCCATACGGGTCACGAGCTCACGGCATCGGCACTCACTCTCGTTACTTACGCGACCGTGATTACTGCTTCCGTTTTGCGCATCGCAGCCGGAGTTTTGCCGCACGTCTATGGCGGTCTGCTCGAATTTTCGGGCATCGCGTGGATGGCGGCCTTCGGCCTGTTCCTCTTCGAGTACGCGCCGATGTTGCTCCGACCGCGCCGCGAGCGCGGCTGAAGGGCAGGAGGGCTCCAGTGGCCTCGCGTGGAGAACTTGCTATGGAGCAACAACGCCCCATAGCTGGAGGCTTAGAATGGGGCTTCCTCACTGGCCGTCCTCGCAGAACAGGGAGGTGATCGATGCCAAATTCGAGGTTGCTGTGGCCAACGCACGAAGAATTGCGTCAGCGCTACGAACTGATGGATCGGATGATGGAGGCCCGCAGAGTGGATGTTCTTACGGCACTTGGCGTGGATGGAGGGCTAGCCTTCATCGAGGCCCGCGCCAAATGCCGCTATTGTCAGCTCGAAGGAATATGCCGGCATTGGCTGGCAAGTGAAAGGCAGCGAGGGTCAGCGGATTTCTGTCCTAACGCGGCATTCTTCCGATCATGCCCGAGCATCGACAGCTAAAGTTTCAGCGTCTACGCCGCGCTAGTACTGGTAGCCGAGCCCGAAAATCACCTTCTGTATGTCGGTGAAGAACGCGTCCGCCTGATAATTGGCGTATTTGGCTTCCGCGTAGAAGCCGTCTCGCAAGGGCAGATAGGCGTAGAAGTCGAACTCCGAGCCGTAATCGAGGTCCTGCACCGCCGAGCGGAACTCGTGATATTGCGCGACCAGCAATAGTCCACCGAATGCGCTGAGCGGGCCGCTTGAGCCTTGGGGCATCTTGTATTTGGCCTCGACATAAAAGTCCTGAAGGCCCGTCGGCGGCGTCACCAGAAACACATCTGCGAAGCCATTGAAGATGTGTCCGGTGGCGAGCGGCGTTTGGAACGCGGCTGATCCGCCATCGCTGCCGAGAAGCTCGTAAACAGCCGTCGCGGTAAACCCGCCCTTCGACAACCCCTGTTCCACGCGCACATAATCGGCGTCGTAGTCGATCGGCGCATCGCCGTAGCTCGTCTGTTGGGCGTATTCCAGCCGATAGTGATAGGTCAGGCTGTCGTTCAGCTTCTGCTTGCCTTTGAGAAAGCCGCCATAGCTCGCATTAGACAATGGATCGAGGTCGTAGAGATCCATCAAATAGGCGTAGGCGGTGAGCTTGCCGATGGAAAGTTCCTTGCTCTCCGCGTGCATCAGATGGACGTTGGAGTGAATGTTCCCGACCGGGGAGCTGTCACTGAAGATGCGGTTCACGTTGCCGATATAGGCATAGAGTAAGGTGACGCCGGGTATCGCCGTAACGGTCGCTTTGGCGCCGTCGAAGGTCTGGTCGTTCTGGCGCCAGGCGACCGAGCCCACATAGCGGAGATTGTCGAGGTTCTCCAGAAAACGCCCGCCGAGCAGCGCCACGCCCGGAATGCTTTGGGATTCCAAATAAGCCTGGTCGACCTCGGCGGACTCGACATCCACGACAATCGGGTACTGAGTCCTGCCGTTGATCGTGTTGTTGAAATCGTCGGGCCCGAGCTCGACGACGAACTCGCCTTCGACGCCGGCCCGGAAGCCATGGAAGAAGCCGGACTCGACGCCGGTCTTGTTCCGCAAGGTCGAAGCGCGCGCGTCCTTCGTCAGGTTGGCCTGGTCCACATACTCATAGCGGTAGCGGGTGTCGGTCCAGAACTTGCCCTTGAAGAAGCCATCATGGGGCGCCTGATAGCGCGTCGGCGCCCCTTGCTGCGGATCGTAGTCGGGGCTCTGGGCGAACGCCGACCCGCCGCAAGCAGCAGCTGACACCGTCAGCGACAGGCCAACAAAAACAGACCGCGCCACCAAGCGAGTTTTTTGGGCGGCGCTCATCTGCTGCCGGCCGCGGGCATAGGCGCGCGGACGGACTCTCCGGCGCTGGCTTGCTTACGCCTGCTGTCGGTGGGCGGGGGACCATCCCGTTCGATGTCATAAAGCAGGCCGCCGCGGCGGGTGTAGACCCACCAGGTGGCCGCGACGCACGTGACGTAGAAGAGCACGAAGCCCCACAGCGCCAGTTCGGGTCCGCCGGAAACATCGATCGAGCTGCCGTAAGCCTTGGGAATAAAGAAGGCGCCGTAGGCCGCGATTGCCGAGGTGAAGCCGATGATCGCTGCCGATTCCTTGTCAGCTTGGCGCGTCTGCTCGGCGACCGGAGCATCGGGCATCAAGCGGCCGATCTCTTTGCGCATGATCGACGGGATCATCTGAAAGGTTGAGGCATTGCCAACGCCGGTCGCGAAGAACAACACCAGGAACATCGCGAAGAAGCCCCAGAAGGCGCCGGGTTGGTCCTTGATACCGAGGAAGAACAGCACCCCGCCGACGGCGGCGATCATAACCACGAACACCCATAAGGTGACGCGGCCGCCGCCCCAGCGGTCGGCGATCCAGCCTGAGGCGGCGCGTGACAGAGCGCCGACCAAGGGCCCCAAGAAGATGAAGGGCAGCGAGTTCACGTCGGGGAACTGCGTCTTGGCGAGAAGGGGGAAGCCAGCGGAATAGCCGATGAAAGATCCGAAAGTGCCGGTATAGAGCCAGCACATGATCCAGTTGTGCTTGCGCTGGAAGATGACGGCCTGCTCGTTAAACGAGGCCTTCGCCGAAGCGATGTCGTTCATCCCGAACCAGGCGGCGATGGTGGTGATAAGCAGGAAGGGCACCCAGATGAAGCCCGCGTTCTGCAACCACAGGCGCGTGCCGTCTGAGGCCGCTTGCGGTTCGCCGCCGATGACTCCAAAGACGCCAGCAGTGATGACCAGCGGCACGACGAACTGCACCACGCTGACACCGAGATTGCCCAGGCCGGCATTGAGGGCGAGCGCGTTGCCTTTTTCCTTCTTGGGGAAGAAGAAGCTGATATTGGCCATCGAGGAGGCAAAGTTGCCGCCGCCACAGCCGCAGAGCAGCGCCAAGACGAGGAAGATGAGATAGGGCGTGCT
>NZ_JBPPND010000227.1:0-9844 GCF_051306395.1 Methyloceanibacter sp. | reverse complement strand
CCGCCTCGCCCTTCTTCTCAGGCTTGGGCGGCGGTTTCAGCCGCTTCACGGCGGCGTCGGTCAGGACCTTCTTGACCAAGTTAAGCGGCTCCGTAGAGAACCATAGGTAACGCCGGTCATATGTTTTGACCTGTTACCTACTGTACGGTAGTGTAAGGCTCTACGGATGGGAAAGGCAAGGCACACAAGGGTTTTATCCCGGGCCGTGCAATTAAGTGTTAGGTGCTGAAAACGGCCTGAATAGAACTTTTAATCAGAGGGTCCTGGGTTCGAGTCCCAGCGCGCTCACCACAATCCTTCAAGGACTTAGTCCCTAAAGCTCGCAGACGGTCCGAAAGCGAACTCCGACAAACACCCGGTGTCGCCTGAGAGAGATCCACGAAGCTCGGGAACAATGGCTTGGAAAGTGCGTTCAATCGACTGGGTGTTGGCACTGCACCTCCCCCGACGGTTCCCCCCGCCGTCAGCCTTAAGCGGTGCCTCCACCCTGCCCCTTTACCTTGAGCCTGGCCACGAGCCTGGCTCTTTTTTTGTGAACTCATTTTTTGTCAGGGTCACTCCGCCTCCCATGAGGTTCCCTAGTTTTGCGCTTCCTTGAGGCGGTGGGCTCCAAGGCGAATGCACCAGCTGTTATAGTCCGAGGCGACATCTGAATGGCCGCCAGCCATCCCCGCCCGATCAAACTTTCTGAATCTGTGGCCCGCAGGATACAGCCTGCGTTGACCCGGCAGGCTATAATCCACTTATAAACGTCGATTCTGCAGGACCTTTGGGGGATTCAACCATGAGACTCTTTATCGCTTGCGCGATTATCGTTTCGGCCACGATCGGCCTCGGCGGTTGCTTCGGGCATCACGAGAAAGCCGTTGTCGTCGAGCCGTTGAAGCTCGGCTAAACATTGGCGACGAGATAGCCCTTCAATCTATCTCTCCGGCAAATGCCAACCCCGGTCAGGTTCTCCTGGCCGGGGTTTTTTTATTGCCGGTCCAGCCCGCCGTCAAAATGAGCAAGCCCGGCCGCCCGTTTTGAGGGCCGGGACGATGACCTCCGATCCGAGGATTAGCGTTCGCACTCACCGCCCCGTTCGAGCCGCCCGCGCCTCCGGACAGAGCCCAATCCAATGCCTGCCGGGGCCAAAAATGGCGGATTTGCAGGACTTCGGCCTTCCGAGACCTGTGTTTTTTTGAGCCAAAGCGTGACCTAAACGTCACAGCATTTCCCGGCAAAGCCCGATATAGTCATCGACAGAATCGACAGAAAGAAACGGGGGACCAACCATGCGTCTGTTCATCGCTTGTGCCATCATCATCTCGGCAACCATCGGCCTCGGCGGCTGCTTCGGCCACCACGAAAAGGCTGTTATCGTGGAGCCGTTGAAGCTCGGCTAAAGAATTGACGACGAGATAGCTCTTCAAACTATCTCTCCGGCAAATGCCAGCCCCGGTCGGGTTCTCCCGGCCGGGGTTTTCATTGCCCGGTGTCCAGGCTCATGGCGCGCCTTTGAACGCAACACAGCCGCCCTCGAAGGACGAGAGCGGCTGTGCAACTGAAGTTTGGTCTTGAGACGGACCAAGCAAGCGAAGGCTTACTTACACTTGGTCATGCCCTTCATGGCCATGTGCGCGTCGGCCTCGGAGCCGTACTCGCCCATCATGGCGAACTTTGCGGTGTCGGTCGGCGCCGACCGCGCCATGGTGCACGTCTTCGTCTTGTTGTCGAAGACGATGTAGAAGCTGTCCATCGCCAGCGCAGGAGCTGCAAAGGCGCCGATCAGCGTAGCTGCAATCAGAATCTTCTTCATGGGGGTGTCTCCTCTTTGGGGAGGCAAGAGTGCCTCACGCGGCGAAGAGAGCACCGAACCCGCTCACGGAAAACTCAACTCTCCGGCACATTTCCTCGCGCGCGCTTCAACGAAGCGTGACGAGCGCTGAACACGGCGTGATGCCTGCTCAACGCGTTTGGCATCGCGCAAGGCGATAAAGTGGAGATTTTGGCGCTTATTCGGCCCGCGCTCCGGCGAAACGGCGGCGCAGCCGCGCATAGACGTTGCGCTTGAGGAAGTAATAAGCCGGGCGGCCCATCACGGCGACAGCCACGAATTTTGAGAGAAACGGCGTGGCTCCCAGCACGGCGGAAAGGCCCGCCTTGAAGCCCGGGTCGAGATCGGCCGCCATTACCAGAGGAATCATCGGCCAGGCGATATAGGCGCCGACGAGAATGACCGTGCCCAGCGCGAAGCGCCAGCCGACTTGCTCGGCGGTAAACTCTGGTTCCGTGGCAGCTATAGCCGTCTCCTTGGCAAGCGTCCGCGCGGGGCTTCCATCAGACTTGTGTATCTGGGTCCTTGACGGCAACCGGAAGGTGCCCCGCCTTCGGTCGTGGCTCAAATGTTAGCCTTCGCCGTCCCATGGCGAAACATCTTTTCGCAGGTGCGATAAAGCCGAATTACGGCGATTTCGGGCAGTTCGCGGGAAGTTGACCGTCTGCTAGGCGTCGGCCGGAAGCGCGCCGCCCGTCAGTCCCCATCCAAAGTGGCCACGAGCCAAGCGGGGTCGAACCAGCGGTCCGCCTCGCCGTCATAGGGCAGGCGGTTGATGTCCCAGTGGCGGATATAGGGGGCATAGACGTCCCAAACCGGCGGACCGCCGCCCACGAAGACCACGCGATCGGGGAACCAGGCGAAAACCTCTTCGGGATGGTGGCTGGAGCGGATCTCGCAAATCGTGCGGTCCTCATAGGCGAAGTCCGGGATCGAGGCGACGGTCTTCGGGCCGGCGATGAGCACGTGACCGCGTGTCACCTCGAAGAAGCGGGCGACGTCGGCGACATAGTCACGTCCCTTGTTCCCCTCCCACGGGAGCCGGCCGTCGAGGCCGAGCTGCCCCCGCAAGCCAATGGCGCATATGGCGCGAATGTCAGCCAACTGGTCTTCCTCGCGAAGCGGCCATCTGTTTTATCGGCCAATGGCGCTTTGGCAAAGTTTGGTGCACATAGTTTGGTTCATACAGGCATCTTCATGAGCTCCCGCCCGACCCCGTCCGCGTCCGCCGATCCAAGCCATACCTACAAGGCGATCGGCCTCATGGCGCTGGCGACGGTCTGCTTCGCCTTGCTCGACATCACGGTCAAATACCTGGTCGACGATCACCAGATTCCCACGAGCCAGGCAACGTGGTTGCGCTTCGCGGGCCATGTGGTGTTCAGCGCGCTGGTCTTGTGGCCCTTCGCGCTGAAGCCCTCGCTGCGCTCGGCGAAGCCGCTGATCCAGATACTCCGCTCCTGCATGATGATTCTGACGACTGCGCTCAACTTCGTGGCGTTGAAATATCTTCAGCTCGATCAGACCGTCACAATCTTCTTCCTCACGCCGCTTTTGGTGGCGGGGCTCGCCGGGCCGCTGCTCGGCGAATGGATCGGCTTGCACCGCATGCTGGCCATCGCCGCGGGCTTTCTCGGGGTGCTCGTGGTCATGCATCCCGGTCTTGGGGAGGTCCACTGGGCCATGCTGCTCGTGCTTGGCGCCACCTGCGGTTACGCGCTCTACAACATCGCCACGCGCTACCTCGCCGCGTTCGATCCCGCGTCCGTGACGCAGACCTATACCCCGCTGGTGGGCGTGCTGGTGATGACACCGTTCGCCTTCGTTGAGTGGCAATCGCCGGACGATTGGTTCTTGTGGCTCTTGTTCGCCACGCTCGGCTTCTGGGGCGGGCTCGGCCATTGGCTCTTGATCCTCGCCCACAGAATGGCGCCGGCGGCGGTCCTCGCGCCATACATCTATCTCGGGCTAATCTGGATGTCGGTCGGCGGCTTCTTGGTGTTCGGCGACGTGCCGACAGGCTGGACGCTCGGCGGCGGCGGCATCGTCATTTTCGCCGGCCTCTACTTGTTGGCGCGGGAGCGCAAAGTCACGGCAAAAGGCGGTGCGGCCTCGCAGGTCGACCCGCCGCAATAGCGCTCAGCCCTCATCGGCCGCGGCGTCGCCGGGCAACATTTTCGGCGAAGTCGGCAAAAGTGCCCGCCCCGATCGCCTCGCGCGCGCCGGCCATGAGCTCCTGATAGAACTGCACGTTGGCATAAGAGATCAGCATCGCGCCCAGCATCTCGCCTGACTTTATGAGGTGATGCAGATAAGCGCGCTCATATTGGGCGGCCGGGCATTGGCTCTCGGCATCGAGCGGACTTTGATCCTCGGCGTAGCGCGCATTGCGCAAATTGATCCGCCCGCCCCAAGTGAAGGCTTGCCCATGGCGGCCCGAGCGGGTCGGCATCACGCAGTCGAACATGTCGATGCCCCGCGCGATGGCGCCTAGCATGTCCTGCGGCGTGCCCACGCCCATGAGGTAGCGCGGCCGGTCGTCGGGTAAAAATGCCGTGGTGAGCTCGACCGTTTCGAACATGGCCTCCTGCCCTTCGCCCACCGCAAGCCCGCCAACCGCGTAGCCGGGAAAGCCGATCTCGGTCAGCGCGTAGGCGGACTCCTCGCGCAGCTCCGGATAGACGCTGCCCTGCACGATGCCGAACAAGGCTTGGCCCGGTGCGCTCATGGTCTCGAAGGCGGCCTTTGACCGCTCCGCCCAGCGCATGGACAGACCCAGGGACCGCTTCGCCTCCTCGCGCGTGGCCGGAAACGGCGTGCATTCATCCAGCACCATCTGGATGTCGCTTCCCAGCAGGCACTGCACCTCGATGGCGCGTTCCGGCGTGAGCTCGATGGTGGCGCCGTCCAGATGCGACTGAAAAGTAACCCCCTGCTCGTCGATCTTCCTGAGCTTGGCCAGGGACATGACCTGATAGCCGCCGCTGTCGGTGAGGATCGGCTTTTCCCAATGCATGAATTTGTGCAGGCCGCCGAGCTTGGCGACCCGCTCGGCGCCCGGCCGCAACATCAAATGGTAGGTGTTGCCGAGGATGATGTCGGCGCCGGTGGCGGCGACGTCCTCCGGAAACATGGCCTTCACCGTCGCGCCCGTGCCCACGGGCATGAAGGCCGGCGTGCGGATCACGCCACGCGGCGTGGTGATAGCGCCGGTGCGCGCCGCCCCGTCCCGCGCTTTCACCGCGAAAGAGAACGGCGCGCTCATAACCGCTCCGCGGGGCTCAGCAGGCATGCATCGCCATAGGAATAGAAGCGATAGCGCTCGGCGACGGCATGCGCGTAAGCCTGCTTCATGGTGTCGAGACCTGAAAAGGCGGCGACCAGCATGAACAAGGTCGAACGCGGCAGATGGAAATTGGTCAACAGGCGATCGACGAAGCGGAAGCAATAGCCCGGCGTGATGAAAATGTCAGTCTCGCCCGAAAACGGCTTCAAGGTGCCGAACTCGTCCGCCGCGCTCTCCAGCAAGCGCAATGAGGTCGTGCCGACGGCAACGATCCTGTTGCCACGCGACTTGATGGCATTCAAGGCGAACGCGACCTGCGTGCTGACGACGCCGTGCTCCGCATGCATCTCATGATCTGACGTCTCCTCGGCGCGCACGGGCAGGAACGTGCCCGGCCCCACATGCAACGTCACGAAGTGACAGGTGATGCCGCGCGCCTCGAGCGCCTCGATCAAGTCGCCGGTGAAGTGCAAGCCGGCGGTGGGCGCGGCGACGGCGCCCTCCTCCCGGGCAAAGGTGGTCTGGTAGTCGCTGCGGTCCTGATCGTCCGCCGCACGGCGGGCGGCGATATACGGGGGTAGCGGCATGGCGCCTTGCGCTTCGATAGCGTCGTGCAGCGCCGGCCCGCTCAAGTCGAAGGCGAGCGTCACCTCGCCGCCCTGCCCCTTCGCCTCCACAATGGCGTCGAGCGCCCCCAGCATGCAGGCATTTCCGCCTTCGCCGAATTGGATGCGGTCGCCGGCTTCAAGCCGCTTCGCTGGCCGGACAAGCGCCTGCCAGCGGCGGTCGTCCAGGCGCTCGATCAAGTTCGCCGAAATAGGCGCCGTGGCGTCGCCCCGCCTGCGCACGCCTCGCAGCGCCGCCGGGATTACGCGCGTATCGTTGAGCACCAGCGCATCGCCCGGCGCGATCAATGAGGGCAGATCGGTCATCACCTTATCGGCCAGAAGCTCCGCCCCGTCCGGGTGCACCACGAGAAGCCGCGCGGCGTCACGCGGATGCACTGGACGCAGCGCGATCAGCTCCTCGGGTAGTTCAAAATCGAAAAGGTCCGTGCGCAAGGGCGATCCGCGGCTAGAGCAGCCGCACCATAAGCGCCCCGACCAGCACGAGCACGGCGCCGCTCACCCGGCCCAGGCTCAGCTCGCGCTCCATCAGCTCGAACATGCCGAAGCGGTCGAGCAGCAGCGCGGCGACCAACTGTCCGGCGATGCCGAGGGCCATCACCGCGGCCACGCCGATCTTGGGCGCCAGAAACAGCGTGATGGTCACATACATCGCGCCGAGCAGACCGCCTCCCAGCAACATATAGAGCGGCATACTGCCAAGCGCGCCAAGATTGGTGCTGCTCCGCGCAAAAAGAAGCGTGAGCCCGATCAGCGCGACCGTGCCCACGCAGAACGACATCGTGGCGGCCGAGATGGGGTGCCCAAGGCGGGATGCGGCTTCGGCGTTGATGGGCGCTTGCAGGGCGATCATGCCGCCGGCGACGAGCGCCACCGCTGTCAACAGAAGTCCCGGCAACCACATGGGGGTCCCCTCTCGTTGCATCGTCGGTCCCTTAGGCTCCTGCGCCGATCTTTGCCGACAGGATCTTGTCGGGATCCGCGGGCGGCTCGCCCCGGTTGATCTGATCGACATTCTCCATGCCTTCGATCACCCGGCCCCAGACCGTGTATTTGCGGTCGAGGAACGTGGCGTCGTCGAACACGATGAAGAATTGGCTGTCGGCGGAATCCGGCGACTGCGCCCGGGCCATGGACACGGCGCCGCGCGTATGCGGCTCGGCGTTGAACTCGGCGCCGAGCTTTTGGCCCGAGCCGCCGGCGCCGGTGCCGGTCGGATCGCCGGTCTGGGCCATGAATCCCTCGATCACGCGGTGAAACGGCACGCCGTCATAGAAGCCCTGCTTCGCCAGCTCCTTGATGCGGGCGACGTGGTTGGGCGCGAGGTCGGGGCGCATCTCGACCACGACGTTGCCTTTGCTCGTTTCCAGAATGAGGGTGTCTTCGGGATTTGCCACGGATAGGGCCTCCTTCGTTGCCGGGTTTGCTTACTGCTCGATGGTGGCCTTCTTGACGTAGTCGAGCTTGGGAAAATCAGTGATCAGATAGGCGTTGCCTTCCGTCTGCACGCGTCCCTGGTCGGGGCCCTGGCCCCGCGGCGCACCTTCGCCGTAGCCCTTGAAGAAGGCGTCGACCACGTCCATGCCGGAGACGATCTGGCCGAAGGGCGAGAAGCCTTGGCCGTCGAGACCGGCATTGTCACCGAAATTGATGAAGACCTGGGTCGTGCGGGTGCCGGGGCCGGCGGTGGCGAAGCTCACCATGCCGCGCGTGTTGCTCTGCTTCACCGGATCGTCGGGGATGCGCGCTTCGCGCCACACCGCGGAGAGGTCCGGATTGCCGCTGATGCCGAACTGCACCATGAAGCCGTCGATCACGCGGAAGAAGCGCGCGTCGTTATAGAAGCCGTTCTTCACCAGATTGTAGAAGCGGTCGGCGCCGTTGGGCGACCAGGCGCGATGAACCTCGATCACGAAGGTGCCCTTGCTCGTGTCGAACTTCGCCTTGTAGACGTCCGGCGCCTTCTCGTTGAGCGACGACGGATCGCCGAGATTGGCGGCGATGCTCGGCTGGACGCTCATTGCGGCGAACAGCAAGGCGGCGGTGAAAAGGACAACGGTCCTGATGGTCATGGGGTTTCCTCGCGGGTGTTGGACTTTGGTTATGGGGTGAATTTCTGCTTGAGGCTTGAAGCGACGATCGGCGGCACGAAGCTCGTAACATCCCCGCCCATTGCGGCGATCTGACGGACAAGGCTCGCGGCGATGTGGCGGGTGCCGGGGGACGAGGCCAGGAACACCGTCTCAACATCCGGGTCGAGCGCGGCATTCATGCCGGCCATCTGCATCTCATAGTCGTAGTCGCCGGCGTCCCGCAGGCCCCTGATGACGATCGCGGCGTTGGCGGACTTCGCCGCATCCACGGTGAGGCTGTCATAGGTGGTGACGGCGAGATCGAGGCCAAGCTTCTTGGCCTCCGGCTCGAGCACCTGGCGGGCCAGCGCCACCCGCTCCTCGCCCGAGAACAGCGGATGCTTGTCGTGATGGGTGCCGATGGCGATGACCAGCCGGTCCACGAGACGGGCGGCACGGCGCACGATATCCACATGCCCCAGGGTGACGGGGTCGAAGCTGCCGGGATAGAGACCAACGCGCATGCCGCCTACGCTCCTGAGGCGTTCGGTGGAGCCGTCCGGGATGGACCGCTCGGAAAGCCCTCGCGGCCCCCTTCTAGCCGCGCGGACGCATCATCGGCAAGGCCGCAAGCCTCCAGCAAGGGCCGCGCACGAAAAAAGGGCCCGGCGCGAACCGGGCCCTTCCCACCCCAACTCATTATATTACTTCATCGGTATTGAGGCGGTCTGCGCGCTGTGACCGAAGATGTCGCTCAAGTTGAAGCGATAGCCGAAGCCGGCGGAGACGATCCACGGGTCGAGGTCGGCATCGGCGCGCACGCCCGTGCCGTTCCAGCTGATCTCCGTGTCGAGCCAGGTCTTCTTGACGTCGGCATTGAGATACCAGCCGTTGCCCATGGAGATGTCGAGACCGGCCTGCAGGGTGAAGCCCACCGCGTCGTCGATGTCGACGCTTGTGGCGCCGGTCCGGCCCACGCCCTCATCGAAGAACGCAATATATTGAAGCCCGGCGCCCACATAGGGCTTGAACCTACCGCCGCTGTTAAAGTGGTACTGGGCGGTGAGCGCCGGCGGAAAGATCCAGGTATCGGCGATCTCGCCGAGGCCGGCAATGGCGCCTGTGCCGTTGATCTCATGCTTGGCGAAGCAGCAGAACAGCTCGACCGCCAAGTTGTCGTTGAAGAAATAGGTCAGCGTGGTCGCCGGGATCACCTCGTCGCTGACATTGGCGTTGGCGCCCGGAATGCGCGCCCCCCCGGCGAACACCGTGGCATCGGTATCGGGTAAAACGCCCGTGACCAGGCCCCGGATCATGAAGTTGCCGTGCTCGTCGCCCGCCATGACCGACTTGGACGCGCCGCCAACAAACGCCACCACGGCCAGTAGCGCGAATGCGCCAATCGCGAATCTGTTCATCTGAAATCCCCCAGTCGCCGCGGAAGTACGAAAACGCCGCGCGCGTGTTCTTTCCTATTCTTGAGACGGGGGCCGCGGCGCACCAGCACCGATCGCTTGCCTGGGCTGACCGAGGTCAGCCCACCGCATATCGTCATCCCACTGTTGCGGGAGCGACACGGTTTTTCTTGATCTCGATCAATTCGTTGCGGGCGCGGGTGACGGCACGGTCACGGTGTCGCGGGGCGAACCGGGCTTGATCGACATCAAGGCGCGGCGCCCCTTCAGGCTCGACAGCTTGTGTCTTGATGGCACGCGCTTTCCGCCACGCGGGGACGACCCTTGGAGACCACATCCAGCTTGAAGAGACCGGAGGCCGTCCGACTGTCTGACGCCGCCCCTCCCGAGATCGCGATGCCCCACGGGGTGCCCCCGGCGCTCGCGGCCCAAGGCGCGATGGTGCGGACCCGGCGGGGGCAATCCCTGCCGCTCAGCTTGGACGGCGATGAGACCGTGTTCGTGGTCCGCGCCGGCGCTCTTATGCTGCGCGTCACCCTGCCCCACGATCTCCGCCAGGTGGTGACGCTGCTTTATCCCGGGGACGTGTTCCGTGCAGGCTTCGCGCCGCCTGCCGCCGCCGCGCA
>NZ_JBPPND010000226.1:0-25824 GCF_051306395.1 Methyloceanibacter sp. | reverse complement strand
CCCGACTCCGGCACGCGGCGGAATCGGGCTCATCCCGATCAGGTCGGATGCCGCCATGATCGCCTAAGCAGGCGGGAGGTCGCGATCCAGCGCCTCCAAGCTGCCGGTGCGGCCGTCTGGCAGTTCCATGGTCGTGCAACTGCCCTTCGGCACGAGCTTCCAGGCATTGCCCTGATAGTCGATCGTGGAGGTGCCAGCGCAGGTCGTGCCCTTGCCCGCGGCACAGTCGTTCTCGCCCGCCTTGGCGACGCCGAAGCACTTCTCCTGGTCCTCGGCGGCGGCGTAGCCACCCGAGGCGGCAACCCCGAGCGCCGCGGCGAAGGCCGAAGCCACGGCCAGGCCTGAAATTTTCGTGGGTTGATCGGTCATGTCAGCTCCTCTTGGGTCAACGGCAGGGCAGTAATTTGAGGAATTCCGGCGGCCCTGCGTGTCCCCGATTAGGCCAGCGCGAGCGCGCTCACGTCAAATCACGCCTCCGCCAGACCTGGTGAAGTCGGGCGCGCGCAACTTTGGGCCCAAAGGTGCCGAATCCGCGCTTGTGCCCCCCCTTGAAATCAGTCAGTTTGGGGTCAAATAGGACAGGCTTTCTGACCTTTGTTCTGGAGGCTGCGGCGCGGGGCTTAAGAGCGCCTCTCTGAGGTGCGGATGACGGGCCTCATATGCTGCTTTCGCTGGCGCAAGGGCGCGCGAGCCCCCTAAAGGCCGGATCTTCGCTTTAGGCTTACACGTTCATGCTGGTGAAGAGGACGGCCTTTCGCCAAACTCTAAACGCCCGCCCTTGGCTTTGGGCGAGGCCGAGGTTCCATGCAAACGATGGCACCGCGTGCGCTCATTCCTGGACTCTTCGACGTGGCCCCAAAGGGCTTGCCGCGTGCGCAAGGACTCTATGATCCGGCCAACGAGCATGATTCCTGCGGCGTCGGCTTCGTCGCCGATCTGAAGGGACGCAAGAGCCACAAGATCATCGAGTACGGGCTCCAGATCCTGGAGAACCTCACCCATCGCGGCGCCGCGGGCGCCGACCCGCGCGACGGCGACGGCGCGGGCATGCTGCTGCAAATCCCGCATGCCTTCTTCGAGGAGGTCTGCCCAAAGCTGAACATCAAGCTGCCCGAGCCCGGTCACTACGCGGTCGGCCAGATCTTCATGCCCGGCAATCGGGCCCAGCGCATCTATTGCGAGTCCGTGGTGGAGCGCGTGGTGGAGGCGGAAGGGCTGACGCTGCTCGGCTGGCGCACCGTGCCGACCGACAATGCCTGCCTGTCGCCGGAAGTCGTCGAAACCGAGCCGTCCCACCGGCAGGTCTTCATCGGACGCGGACCCGGCGTCGAGGACGAGACGGAGTTCGAGCGCCGGCTCTATCTGCTGCGCAAGATCATCTCCAACACCATCAATGGCGACACCGGCGGCCGCGACATCGGCTTCTACACCGTGTCGCTGTCCTGCCGCACGCTGGTCTACAAGGGCATGTTCCTGGCCTACCAGCTCGGCGCCTACTACCAGGATCTGCACCATCCGAAATTCGCTTCGGCGCTGGCGCTCGTGCATCAGCGGTTCTCCACCAATACGTTCCCGTCCTGGAAGCTGTCGCATCCCTATCGGATGGTCGCCCATAACGGCGAGATCAACACCCTGCGCGGCAACGTCAACTGGATGGCCGCGCGCCAGGCGAGCGTGTCCTCGCCGCTCTTCGGTCCGGACATCGAGAAGCTGTGGCCGATCTCTTATGAAGGCCAGTCCGACACCGCCTGCTTCGACAACGCGCTCGAGTTCCTGGTGCAAGGCGGATACAGCTTGGCGCACGCGGCGATGATGCTGATCCCGGAAGCTTGGGCAGGCAACCCGCTGATGGATGCCAAGCGCCGCGCCTTCTACGAGTATCACGCCTGCCTCATGGAGCCTTGGGACGGCCCGGCGGCCATGGCCTTCACCGACGGCCGGCAGATCGGCGCCACGCTCGACCGCAATGGCCTGAGGCCCGCGCGCTATGTCGTCACCGACGACGGACTCGTGGTCATGGCCTCGGAGACCGGCGTGCTGCCCTTCCCCGAAGAGAAGATCGTCGAGAAGTGGCGGCTTCAGCCCGGCAAGATGCTGCTCATCGACTTGGAGAAGGGCTGCATCGTCTCCGACGAAGAGATCAAGGCGGAGCTTGCCGGTGCGCATCCCTACCAGCAATGGCTCGACCGCACGCAGATCCATGTGCATGAGCTGCCCGGCAGCCCCGCGCCGCCCGCGCGCACCAATGTGAGCCTGCTCGATCGCCAGCAGGCCTTCGGTTACTCCCAAGAGAGCCTCAAATTCTTGATGATCCCCATGGCCCAGACCGGCCAGGAGGCTATCGGCTCCATGGGCACGGACACGCCGATCTCGGCGCTGTCCGACCGGCCGAAGCTGCTGCACACCTATTTCAAGCAGAACTTCGCGCAAGTGACGAACCCGCCGATCGATCCGATCCGCGAGGAGCTGGTCATGTCGCTCGTGACCTTCATCGGGCCGCGGCCGAACCTGCTCGACCTCGAAGGCACCTCGAAGCAAAAGCGGCTCGAAGCGGCTCATCCCATTCTTACTAATGAGAACCTGGAGCGCATCCGCGCCATCGGCGAGGTCGCCGACAACCAGTTCCGCACGGTGACCCTCGACATCACCTATCCGGCCGAGGAAGGCGCCGACGGCATGGCGCGCGCGCTGGAGAAGCTCTGCCGCAAGGCGGAGGACGCGGTCCGCAAAGGCGAGAACATCATCGTCCTGTCCGATCGCGCCACGGGGCCGGAGCGCATTCCGATCCCTTCGCTGCTCGCTACCAGCGCCGTGCATCATCACCTGATCCGCAACGGCTTGCGGACCTCGGTCGGCCTCGTAGTCGAGACCGGCGAGGCCTGCGAGGTGAACCAGTTTTGCACGCTCGCCGGCTACGGCGCCGAGGCGATCAATCCTTATCTTGCCTTCGAGACGATCGAGGCGCTCGTGCCGGAACTCGACGAGGAGCCCACCGTCGAAGAGGCCATCAAGCGCTACATGAAGGCGACCGACAAGGGCATCCTGAAGGTGATGTCCAAGATGGGCATCTCGACCTACCAGTCCTATTGCGGCGCGCAGATCTTCGACGCCGTGGGGCTCAGGACCGACTTCATCGCCAAATATTTCACCGGCACCAACACGCAGGTCGAAGGCGTCGGGCTGGAGGAGATCGCGCGCGAGACCGTGGAGCGGCACAAGCTTGCCTTTGGCGATGCGCCCGTGCTCAAGAACGCGCTCGAAGTGGGCGGCGAGTATGCCTTTCGCATTCGCGGCGAGGCCCATACCTGGCGCCCGGAAGTGGTCGCCGATCTTCAGCACGCGGTGCGCGGCAACCTGCCGGAGAAGTATCGTTCCTTCGCGCAAGCCGTGAACGAGCAGGCAAAGCAGCTCCTCACCTTGCGCGGCATGTTCCGCATCAAGAACGCCGACGAGATCGGGCAGCGGGCGATCCCCATAGACGAGGTCGAGCCGGCGACGGAGATCGTCAAGCGCTTCGCCACGGGCGCCATGTCCTTCGGTTCCATCAGCCGCGAGGCGCACACCACGCTCGCCATCGCCATGAACCGTATCGGCGGCAAGTCGAACACGGGCGAAGGCGGCGAGGAGGTCGACCGCTTCACGCCGATGCCGAACGGCGACTCCATGCGCTCGGCCATCAAGCAGGTTGCCTCCGGCCGCTTCGGCGTGACGACGGAGTATCTCGTCAACTCCGACATGATGCAGATCAAGATGGCCCAAGGCGCCAAGCCCGGTGAAGGCGGCCAATTGCCAGGCCACAAGGTGGACGCGACCATCGCCAAGGTGCGCCACTCGACGCCGGGCGTCGGTCTCATCTCGCCGCCACCGCATCACGACATCTATTCGATCGAGGATCTGAAGCAGCTGATCTTCGACCTGAAGAACGTCAACCCGACCGGCGCTGTCTCGGTGAAGCTCGTTTCCGAGGTCGGCGTCGGCACGGTTGCCGCGGGCGTGGCCAAGGCCATGGCCGATCACGTGACCATTGCCGGGTTCGAGGGCGGCACGGGCGCCTCACCCCTGACCTCCATCAAGCATGCCGGCTCACCCTGGGAGATCGGCCTCGCCGAGACCCAGCAGACGCTCGTTCTGAACCGCCTGCGCGGCCGCATCGAGGTGCAGGTGGACGGCGGCTTGCGCACGGGCCGCGATGTGATCGTGGGCGCGCTGCTCGGCGCCGACGGGTTCGGCTTCTCGACCGCGCCCCTGATCGCCGCCGGCTGCATCATGATGCGCAAGTGCCATTTGAACACCTGCCCGGTCGGCGTCGCCACGCAAGACCCGGTTCTGCGCGCCCGCTTCACCGGCACGCCCGAGCACGTCATCAACTACTTTTTCTATGTCGCCGAGGAGGTGCGCGAGTACATGGCCGCGCTCGGCTTCCGCACCATGGCCGAGATGATCGGCCGCACCGAGGTGCTCGACAAGGAGAAAGCCATCGACCATTGGAAGGCGCGAGGTCTCGACTTCACCAAGCTGTTCCACAAGCCTGAGGTGGCGGACAGTGTGCCCGTCAGCAACACCGAGCGTCAGGACCACGGGCTCGAGACGGTGCTCGACAACAAGCTCATCGAGCTTTGCCGCGCCGCGATCGAGGAGAAGAAGCCGGTCAAGCTCGACCTGCCGATCAAGAACGTCGATCGGTCCACCGGCGCCATGCTGTCCGGCGCGATTGCCAAGCGCTACGGGCACGCAGGCCTCCCCGACGACACGATCTGGATCCGCTTCAAAGGCTCGGCCGGGCAGAGCTTCGGCGCCTGGCTCGCCCATGGCGTGACCCTCGACCTCGTCGGCGAAGGCAATGACTATGTCGGCAAGGGCTTGTCTGGCGGCCGCATTATCGTCAGGCCGCCGGAAGAGTCCGGCATCAATCCGGAGAAGTCGATCATTGTCGGCAACACGGTGCTCTATGGCGCCATCGCCGGCGAATGCTATTTCCGCGGCGTCGGCGGCGAGCGCTTCGGCGTGCGCAACTCCGGCGCCATCGCCGTGGTCGAGGGCACCGGCGATCACGGCTGCGAATACATGACCGGCGGCGTGGTCGTGGTGATGGGCCCCACGGGGCGCAATTTCGCGGCCGGCATGTCCGGCGGCATCGCTTACGTGCTCGACGAGAGCGGCGATTTCGAGCAGCGCTGCAACATGGCCATGGTGGATCTCGAGCCGATCCCGAGCGAGAACCGCGTCATGGAGCGGCGGCGCCACCAAGGCGGCGATCTGGAGAGCCACGGTCTCGTCGACTTCACCGACATGACGCGCTTCGACGAGGAGCGTCTGCACCAACTGATCGAGAACCATTTGCACTACACGGCTTCGACGCGGGCTAAGGCCATCCTCGACAACTGGGGCGATTATCTCCCGAAATTCGTCAAGGTGATGCCGGTCGAGTACCGCCGCGCCTTGGAGGAGATGGCGCGCCAGCAAGCCGCCGATAAGACGGGGCTCGGCGAGATCGAAATCGGCCTGCGCGGCAACGGCAAATAATCAGGCAGGAGAGCGGCCATGACCTGGCTCAGCGCCAGGCTGTGGCCCTGCCACGCGAAGATGCGGTACGCTGGAACGGTTCAAAGGGGCGCGATTGGCGCGACCCTCGATAATAGAGATGAGCTAGGGCGGAGATCGTGACTCTGATGGGCAAGATCACGGGGTTTTTGGAAATCGAGCGGCGGGAGCCGAGCTACGAGCCGGCCGCCGACCGCGTGCGCCATTTCAAGGAGTTCGTGATCCCGCCGAGCGACGCCGAGATCGCGCGTCAGGCCGCCCGCTGCATGGATTGCGGCATTCCCTATTGCCATACCGGCTGCCCGGTGAACAACCAGATCCCGGACTGGAACGACCTCGTCTATCAGGCCGATTGGGACGAAGCGGCGCAAAATCTGCACTCGACCAACAACTTTCCCGAGGTGACCGGACGCGTGTGCCCGGCCCCGTGCGAGGCCGCCTGCACGCTCAACATCATCGACGAGCCAGTTACGATCAAAGCCATCGAATGTGCCATCGCCGACCGGGCCTTCGAGGAAGGGTGGGTCAAGCCGCAGCCGCCGGAAAAGAAGTCCGGCAAGCGTATCGCGGTGATCGGCTCGGGCCCCGCGGGCCTTGCGGCCGCGCAGCAGCTCGCCCGCGCCGGTCACGACGTGCATGTCTACGAGAAGCATGCCGAGCCCGGCGGCCTGCTCCGCTACGGCATCCCCGATTTCAAGATGGAAAAATACATCATCGAGCGCCGCGCGGCGCAGATGGAGGCCGAGGGCGTGACCTTCCACTGCAACGTGGAAGTCGGCAAGGATGTCGGCATCAGGAAGCTGGAGCGCGACCACGACGCGGTGCTATTGGCCGGCGGCTCCGAGAAGCCCCGCGACCTCGACGTGCCGGGCCGCGAGCTTCCCGGCATTCACTTCGCCATGAACTATCTGCCCCAGCAGAACCGCCGCGTCTCCGGCGAGCCGCTGGGCGACGTCGAGCCGATCCTCGCCGAAGGGAAGCACGTGGTCGTGATCGGCGGCGGCGACACCGGCTCCGACTGCATCGGCACCGCCTTCCGTCAGGGGGCGATTTCGGTGACGCAGCTCGAGATCATGCCCCAGCCGCCCGCGCACGAGAACAAGTCGCTCACTTGGCCGCATTGGCCGCTGAAGATGCGCACCTCATCGAGCCAGGCCGAGGGCGCCGAGCGCGACTTCAGCGTGGCAACCAACCGCTTTCTCGGCGACGGCAAGGTCGAGCAGCTCGAATGCGTGCGCCTCGATGAGCAGATGAAGCCGATTTCCGACAGCGAGTTCACGATCCCCGCCGATCTCGTGTTTCTCGCGATGGGCTTTCTGCACCCGGTGCATGACGGCATGATCGAGGATCTAAAGGTCGATCTCGACCGGCGCGGCAATGTGAAGGCGAACGAGCTCGACTATCAGACCTCGCGGTCGAAGATCTTTGCCGCAGGCGACATGCGTCGCGGACAGTCGCTCGTGGTCTGGGCGATCCGCGAGGGCCGTCAGGCCGCGCACGCCATCGACAAGTTCCTGATGGGGACGACGACCCTGCCCCGCTAGAGAGCTTTGGTCTGCCTAGCTCGGCGGCCAGGCGAAATCGTCTGCCCGGCCCGACTTGGGTTCGAGCTGCTCGCCCCTGACAAGCACCCGGTAATAAGGCCGTTGGGACAGCGGCAACTGCGGCCGCGACGACGCAAGCGTCAGATCGGTGATCGCCGAAATCGTGGCCATGGCGGTATAACCGCCAGGAAGCTCCTCGGTGATCACTTCCGGTTCCGTGGCCGATACGCTCGCGGCGTCCGCGGCAAGGTCCGCCGCCGAGACAGTGGTAAGGATCGGCCGCACTACGCTGACATCGCCCACTTGGCTATGCTGGAGCGCGTCCGCCTCGCCTTCCGCGCCGGCCTCTTCGGCCGCGTCCGAAGGCTCGGGCTCCGCAGCACGCTCGGTCACGGACTTTGCAGGCGGCGCAAACCGGTTCGCCACCTTGGCCTGCTCATCCTCGTTGCCGGCAAGCGGGATATCCCGCTCTTCCTTGGCCTGGTTCAAATCCTTGCGCAATTCCTTGTCCACGAAATGCGCAAGCTTCAGGGAACCGCGCATGGTGAAGTGAACGCCGTCATCGGCGCGCAAGCGCTTCGTGTTGCCGGTCATGTCCGGGCCGTAGGCGCTGTAGCGGCCCTGGTCGTCGACGAAGCCTTCCCAGGTGTCGATATATTTGGCGCCGTTGACGAAGGCCTTCTCACGAAACACATCGTTCAACTTCTCCGCATCCGCGGTCTGGCCGGGAGCCCGCATCACCGGCAAGCCGACCCAGTAAGTGGCAAGATTGGCTGCACGCAGCTTCCTGATGAATGTCTCCACCCGCGCGCCATAGGCCTCGCGCCATTCCTCGGTGCCGACCTTCAGCAGCTTTCCGTCTTTCCTGATGGGCTGGCCTTCACCCACGCCGAACATGACCACGGCGATGTGGTAGTCCCCGTCCTTCAAGATTTGGCCGATCTCGGCGTTCCAGTCGTATTTGTCGATGTTGACGAAGCCGGTCCACTTCTTGGACTGCTGAATGAAGTCCAAGGTCGGATCGTCCTCGAAGGCGCGAAACATCCCCTCCCAGAGCCCCTCGGCCATGGAGTCGCCGACCACGACGATGCGGTAGCGATCGCCGTTTGGGAACGGGTTGATGTAGCTGCGGTGCGCAGGCGTGTCCTGCGCTGCCGAGGGCTGGGGCGCCAGCGCAAGCATCAGCGCCGGCACCATCGCGGCAACGGCCACGGCCCGGACAAGGCGGCAGGTGCGCTGCGAGACGTCGAGAACGGACGCGATACGAGGCATGATCATCCTATAGCATCAATTCGCTGGCGGTGCCGCACCGTCCGCGGTGCTCTTCGGCTGCGACGACTGAGCCGGCGCGGCTTGGGGCGCGGGCGCGGCTTGGGGAGCGGGCACGGCTTGCTGAGCCGGGACGGCTTGCTGAGCCGGGACGGCTTGCGGGGCCGGTTGTGGCGCCGTGGCTGCCGGTGTCGGGGCTGCAGGCGGTGGCGGTGGCGGCGCCTCGGCGCGCAGCATCTTCAGTATCGTCAGCGTGGGATAGCCGTCGACCGGGAGCCCCTTGGCCCGCTGATAGGAGCGCACGCCTTCGAGCGTACCGCTGCCGATGATGCCGTCGACCTCGCCTTCCAGATGGCCCCGCTGAATCAACAGCGTTTGCAGCTCCATGCGCTGCTCCATGGAGAGCTGCCGCTCGCCGGTCGGCCAGGGCTGCACGAAGGGGCCGTAGCCCGCGAGCCGGTCCGCCAAATGCCCCACGGCGAGTGCGTAGGATTTTGCGTTGTTGTAGCGGAGCAGCGAGCGGAAATTGTTGAGCGTCAGGAAGGCCGGCCCGTTGGTCCCCTCCGGCGCCCAGAGCTGCGCCTTGTCGCTCGCCCGCGGGAAGGGCTGGCCGTTGACGCGGGTGATGCCCATGCTCTGCCACTGCCCCAGGGTCTTATAAGTGCTCTCGCTGACGCCCTTGGGATTGAAGCCCTTGGGCAGCTTGACCTCGTACCCCCAGGTCTGCCCCGGGACCCACTTGGAGACCTTGAGGTAGGCGGCCGTGGACCCGAGCGCATCGGGGATCGTGTCCCAGATATCGCGCCGCCCGTCCCCGTCATAGTCGACCGCATAGGCCGTATAGGTCGTCGGGATGAACTGGGTGTGGCCCATGGCGCCGGCCCAAGAGCCGTTCATGCGGTCATGGCTGGTATCGCCGCGCTGCAGGATCTTGAGGGCCGACACGATCTGGCCACGCGCGAAACTGGCCTTCGTGCCCGAGCAAGCGAGCGTCATCAGGGATTGAATGACGCCCTTGTCACCCTTGTTGTCGCCGTAGTTCGACTCCACGCCCCAGATGGCCACGACGATATGCTTGTCGACGCCGTACTTGGCTTCGATCTGATCGAGCAGCGGCTTGTATTCGACGAGCTTTACCTTGCCCGTCTCCAACCGCTTCGGAGAGATGGCGCGGTCGACATATTCGCCAACCGGCTTCTTGTATTCCGGCTGATAATTCGCGGACTCGATCACCTCCTTGTCGAGGGTGATGCCCGCCGTGGCCTTCTCGAAGGTATCCCAGCTGACGCCGGCGCTCTTTGCCGCCGGCCAGAAGCCTTTCACACAGGTCTGGAAGCGGTCCGCTTGGGCCGGTCCGGAAGTGCCCGCGGCCAGCAAAAAGGCCGGGATTGCGCCGAAGATCAGAGCTTTAGGAAAAATCGTGATTCGCATGAGGTGAATTTAGCAACTTGGCCAGGCAAAACCGAGGCAAAGCGCGCAAAGCCAATTCGGCTCATTTAAGCACCTGGTTGATCAGGGCATGGCTCGGATAGCAGGTGAGCGGCAGGCCACGCTTCTGTTCCTCCTTGCCGATGGTCTGGCGGGTCTTGAAGCCGACCAGCCCGTCGACCTTGCCGACGTCATGGCCTTGAGCCACCAGCACTTTTTGGAACTGGAGCATGCGGTCTCGGGTGAAGCGCTCCACCGGCTGCCATGCGCCGACGAACTCGACCGGGGCGTTGTAGGCGATCATATCCGCCACATGGCCCACGAAGATCGCATAGACATCGGAGTTGTTATAGAGCTTCAGCACCGAGAAATTGGTGGTCGCCAGGAAGGCCGGCCCCTTCATGCCCGCAGGCAGCACGAGGAAGGTCCAATCGCCGAGCCGCTCCTCCGGAAAGGGGCGCCCGCGCACCCGCTTGACGCCGAGATCGATCCACTCGCGGATGGGCAGCGCCTGGTCGGGGCCTTGCCGCGTGCAGTCGAAGGTCTTGGGCAGTTCGACCTCATAGGCCCAGGGCTGCTTGCCGTCCCAGCCTTGGCTCGACAGCGAATTGCCGACCGACGCCAACGCATCCGGCACGGAATTCCAGATATCGCGGTCCCCATCGCCGTCGAAATCGACCGCGTAGTCCTCGAAGTCGCCGGGGAGGAACTGTGGATGGCCCATCGCACCGGCCCAGGAGCTCTTCATCTCCGCACGGGTCGAGTGGCCCAGCTCGATGATCTTGAGCGCGCCGATGAGCTGCGGGCGGAATTCCTCCGCGCGCCGGCCCATGAAGGCTTGCGTGGCGATGGCCGTGACCGCGTCATAGGGCAGCGCCGCGCGCCCGAAGCCTGTCTCGCGCCCCCAGATCGCAATGACGATGCTGGCCGGCACGCCATACTGCTTTTGGATCGCCGTCAGCGTCGGCGCGAGTTGCTTAAATTTGGCGCGGCCATCGGCGGCGAGCGCGTTCAGGCTGCGCGCATTGAAGTAGTTCTGCGGCACGCCGAACTCCGCTTGCGGTTGCGGCTTTGGCTTCATGGCCGCAGGCATGGCCGGACCCTCAGGATACGCCGGATCCGGCGGCTCGAGCTGCGGCAGCGACCAGTCGAGTTGCAAGCCTTTCAGCTGCCGGTCGAAGGTCTTGCGCGAGATGCCGGCCGCTTCCGCCTCGGGCCAAAGGTCCTGAAGCCATTGGGCGAAGCGCGCCTCGACCGCCTTCTTATAGGCGGTCACCGAATCGGCGGCGCGCGCCTCTAGGGGCTCACCCAGCAGAGCGGCGAGCCCCAGAGCACAAGCAAAACCAAGCCGCAAGAACCGGTCCATCCCCAAGCCCCGTATCGTCATGTCCCGTATTGTGGCGGGCGGTTTTGTCGCTGAAAAGGCGAAACGCCCCTTACGAGGCCGTGCGGTCGTCCTTGAGGTGCTTTTCCCAGGCAAGCGCGTGTTCGACGATGGTGTCGAGGTCGTTGAGCTGAGGCTCCCAGCCCAGCACCTCGTGGATGCGGTCGGCACCCGCCACTAGCGCGGGCGGATCGCCGGCCCGGCGCTCGGCCATGCGCACCGGGAAGTCGCTCCGTGCGGCCCGCTTCACCGCCTCCACCACATCGAGCACCGAAAAGCCTTTGCCATAGCCGCAATTGAGCACGATGCTCTCGCCGCCGGCCCGCAAGTAACGCAGCGCATCCAGATGCGCCCGCACCAGATCGGTGACATGGATGTAGTCGCGAATGCAGGTGCCGTCCGGCGTCTCGTAGTCCGTGCCATAAACGTCCAGAGACGGCCGCATGCCGAGGGCGGTCTCCGACGCCACTTTGATGAGATGGGTCGCCCGCGGGGTGGACTGGCCGCTGCGCCCCTTCGGATCGGCGCCGGCGACATTAAAATAACGGAGCGCCACGAAGCGCAACGGATGCGCCTCGGCCGTGTCGCGCAGCATGGTCTCGGTCATCAGCTTGGAACTGCCGTAGGGCGAGATCGGTTGAAGAACTGCCGTCTCGGTGACGGGATTGATCTCCGGGATGCCGTAGACGGCGGCCGTGGACGAGAAGATGAAATTCGGAATCTTGGCGGCGACCGCGCAGGCGAGCAGCGTGCGCGAGTTGCAGGTGTTGTTGAGATAGTAGCCCAGCGGATCGGTCACCGAATCCGGCACGACAATGGAGCCCGCGAAATGGAGGATGGCGTCGATCTCATAATCGCGCAGCAACCGGCTGACGAGTTCGGGATCGCCCACATTGCCTTCGACGAAGGTGGCGCCCGCCGGAACCGACCGGCGATAACCGGTGGACAGATTGTCGAGCACCACGACATCTTCGCCGGCGTCGACAAGTTCGAGCGCCATATGGCTGCCGATATAGCCCGCCCCACCGGTGACAAGGACACTCATTCGCGCGGCTCCGCAAAAGCCCCAATTGCAATTCCTTGCGTGTTATCGCAAAGAGGTTGAAGGACTTCTAAGTATCTGAGGCCGGAATTCTAGCCGTTTTTAGCCCGAAGGAGACTTGATGCCTGCTCGCGTCCGTAAAGCCGTGTTTCCCGTCGCCGGGCTCGGCACCCGCTTTCTTCCTGCCACCAAGGCCATGCCCAAAGAAATGCTGACGGTCGTCGACCGGCCGCTGATTCAGCACGTGGTCGACGAGGCGCGCGAAGCCGGCATCGAGCATTTCATCTTCGTCACCGGACGGGGCAAAGGCGTCATCGAGGACCATTTCGACAAGCAGCCGGAGCTCGAGGAAACACTGGCCGCGCGCGGCAAGACAGCGGAGCTGGAGATGCTCACCGCGGGCCTCCCCGAGGCGGGACAGGCGAGCTTCGTCCGCCAGCAGGCACCGCTTGGGCTCGGGCATGCGGTGTGGTGCGCCCGGGACATCGTCGGCGACGAACCCTTCGCCGTGGTCCTGCCCGACGTTCTGGTGCAGACCCCCGGCAAGGGCTGTCTCGCCCAGATGCTCGACGTCTACGACAAGCGCGGCGGCAACATCCTCGCCGTCGAGCCGGTGCCCGACGATCAGACTAAGAATTACGGCGTGGTCGCCACCGGCGCGGCGGACGGGAATGTCTTTCCCGTGACGGGCATGGTGGAGAAGCCCGCGCCCGGCACCGCGCCGTCGAACCTCACCATTCTCGGCCGCTACGTGCTCCAGCCGGAGATCTTCGGCCTCCTCTCCTCGCAAGAAAAAGGTGCGGGCGGCGAAATCCAGCTCACCGACTCCATGCTGACGCTCCTGAAGACGGAGCCGTTCTACGCGGTGGAGTACGAAGGCCGCGCCTTCGATTGCGGTTCCAAGGCGGGCTTCCTCGCCGCCAACGTCGCCTATGCCCTGGCGCGGCCCGAGTTGCGCGACGCCGTCATCGCCGAGATCAAGGATCTGGTCTGAGGACCGCGCGCCGTCCTATTTCCGGATGCGCATGCCGATCCGGACCTCGTTATCGTTGAAGTCGCTCGCTTCGTTCGTGGAAAAGAAATCGGTGTGCTCGTAGCGGGCGTAGATCGAGAAATTCGGATTGAAGAAATACTCGGCCGTGACGCCTTCCTTCACCCGCTCGTCGACCAGCGTGCTGGCGGCGTAATCGGCGATCTCGTAGGAGACATAGCCGCCCACGACGAGAAAGCGCCAGAAGGCGTGCTGGATGGAAAGCTCGTAGAAGCGGTCGATGGCGCCTAGCGAGTCCACCAGGGTCGAGGTGCTGACTTGCGAGCGCGCCAGAAACTCGACCATGGTCATCGGTGTCGGCCGCCAGATGATATCGGCGTTCAACAGCACGCCCTCGATGGGCGCGAGGCTCTCGTCGATCGACGTCTGCTCGCCCCAGCCCAGGCTCATTTCGCCGAATAGGGCATCGCTGAACGCGAACGTCATGCCCGACAGAACAGCGAAGCCCTTCGAATCGCGCGTGATACCATCGATGCTGATCGGCTGCTCGTAGACTTCCTGGCTGATCTCGCCGTCGACGAAGACCGCGAGGTCGGGCTGAAGCTCGTAGGTGCCGCGCAGCGACAGCTCGTCCTCGCGGTAGTCCCGGATGTCCTGCTGGGGGATGATCCGGTTTATGGTCGGGTCGAGCACCCCGAGCGCGCCAACGTCCGAGTAGTCGTACCGGGCAACCTCGCCTTCCACCTCGAGCGTCAGCCGGTTGAAGGTATGATCGGCGCCCGCCGTGATGTGCTCCTCTTGCACGTTGGTCTGCACGCCGGCGATGTCGGTGAGGCTGATGGAGTTGCGCCCCTCCTGCGTCTGCGACTTGCCGAGTTCGAGTTCGAGGTGCGTGCGCCGCGTCACGTCGAGCCGCCCCTTGAGCAGCGCCAGATAGGTCTTGTCGTCCTCGACGGGGAAGTTCTTGTACCAGCTCCGGTCCGCGTCGAATTCCGCGCTGAAGAAGTGCCGCGCCCAGTTCGACTCCAGGCGAACGTTCGGTGCGAACTCGAAGGCGACATCCGATTGCGGATCGAGGCGCGTACCGAGCACGTTGTCGGTAAGAATGGTGCCGATCTCCGCCTCGGTGAACAGAATGAAGCTGCCGATCCGCGTGCCGATCGGCACGTAAGGATCGAGCTCGTGCCCTTTTGGCGGCAGCGGTACATTCTCGAGATCGTCGTCGTCCACGCTCGGCGGCCCCTCCAAGGGCTCGCCGAAGGCGTCCGTGATCCCGGGGCCAGGAACCCGAGCGATGGGCGCGGCCGACTCATCCCCGATGCCGCCGAGTGGGGGCGGCGGCTCCGGCGCGGTCGGCAACAGGGAGGGGTCTCTAGCAAGGTCGTTCGGAAAGGCATTGTCGCTGCCGGCGCCCGCTTCCCCGGTCCCGGGCCCGTCGGGCTGGCGGCGCCGTTGCAGGGATTCAAGCGCGGGAGGCACGTCATCGGCGTCTTGCACGCCGATGCTGCCGCGCAAGGCGGGCGCATCCTGAGCGGCGGCCGGCGCGAGCATTGCGGCAAGCAGGGTGGCAGCGAGCACGCCCGCTGCGCTGGACGTATGGCGACGCGGCAAGGACGCACCTCGATGGACTCTGGGCAACGGCCCGGAAACCCGGAAAAATTCGGGGTCCGGACCCAAGGCCCGTTGAGGCTCCGAGCCTAGGAGGAATAGGGTTAACGAGGCGTTTAGCGGCGTCCCGAAATGGCCCCATCTTGACGTATAGCTGCCGTAATCCGTGCTAGACTTGCAGGTCTGCCACAGGGGGAGCCACCAACCATATGCCGGCCGGCTTAAAGCGCGATCTTTCGGAACTGGAAGACCATAGCGAGGCGGTGGCCTCGGCCACCAGGACCTTGCAACTCGAAGCGGAGGGCTTGAGCGCGCTGCAAGCGGCGCTCGCCGCTCATCTCGCCGGGAGTTTCGCCGCGGCCCTCGATATTCTGAGCGGCCGCCGCGGCCGCGTCATCGTCACCGGCATGGGCAAGAGCGGCCATGTGGGCTTGAAGGTGGCCGCCACCTTGTCCTCCACCGGCACGCCCGCCTATTTCGTGCATCCGAGCGAGGCGAGCCACGGCGACCTCGGCATGATCACCCAGGACGACGCGATCCTCGCCTTCTCCTGGTCCGGCGAGACCGTGGAGCTCGGCAATATCCTGTCCTACTCGCGCCGCTTCGCCGTGCCGCTGATCGCCGTGACCTCGAACCGGGACTCCACCCTGGCGCAGGCTGCGGAAGTCGTGCTGACGCTGCCCCACGCCAAGGAGGCCTGCCCCCACGGGCTCGCGCCGACCACTTCCACCGTCATGCAATTGGCGCTCGGCGATTGCATCGCCATCGCGCTTTTGGAGAGCAAGGGCTTCACCGCCCTCGACTTCGGCGTGCTGCATCCGGGCGGCCAGCTTGGCGCGAAGCTGAAATTCGTCGGCGATCTCATGCATGGCGGCGAAAACCTGCCGCTGACGCCGGCCGATACGGTCATGTCGGAGGCGATCGTGGTCATGACCGAGAAGGCGCTCGGCTGTCTTGGCGTGGTCGACGGTAACGGAGCCCTGCAAGGCATCATCACGGACGGCGACTTGCGACGTCATATGGGCAACGGACTGCTCGACCGGCGCGCCGGCGAGATCATGACGCCGGGCCCGAAGACGGTGACGCCCGATCTGATGGCGAGTGCTGCGCTCGAGATCATCAACGCGTCCGCTATCACCGCGCTGTTCGTGGTCGAGAACGGACGGCCCGTGGGCATCATCCACATTCACGATTTGCTGCGCGCCGGCGTCGCTTAAGCGGCGACTGCGGTCTCCGCCGGACGCTTCACCCGGGAGAACGATCGGCCTGCGTCGGGCATGGCGCCGGTCTTCTCGTCCACCTGGGCGAGTGCATGGGCAAGCGCCGAGTAGTGATAATGCATCGCCACCTTGATCGTGTAGACGAACAGGATATGCGGCTCCCGCCAGCGCCGGCGCACCAGGCGCGTCAGCTGCTGCTTGTAGCGCGAGCGCAACCCCTCGTCCTTGACCACGGATAGCAGCCGCGACGCGACCGCGCCGAACCGCACATAGTTCAACACGCAGCGCTTCATCCAGGCTAGGCGCTGGCCTTTCCAATAAGGAAGCTGGTGCATGACGAACTTGAAATTGTTGTCGAAGAACTGCCTGTCGAGGCGCTCGAAATAGGCGTCCGCCGCATAGCAGTCCTGCATCACCTGGATGAAGCCGTCGCGCAGCGCCTCGCTCGACATGCCGAGAGGCACGACATTGGTGCCATAAAGGTCGGCCGCGTCAGGATCGTTCAGGCGCCCCGCCTCCTTGAGCCGGTCGTAAAGCGGGGTGGTCGGGATTGCGTGCAGCAGGCCGATCAGCGCCGCCGATATTCGCGCGTCCACCAGGAATTTCGGCATGACGTCGAAGATCGAAGGATCGTCATGGTCGAAGCCGACGATCATCCCGCACCATACGTCGAGACCGTGATCCTGGATCCGATGCACCCGCTCCAGCAGCGTGCCGGCGTTCGGCCGCACGTTCTGGAGCTTCTTGGTCTCTTTCAGGGAATCCTCGTTCGGCGTCTCGATGCCGATAAACACGCTCTGGAAGTTGGCGAGCCCCATCAGCTCCATCAGCTCATCATCCTCGGCCAGATCGAGCGAGGCCTCGGTGAACAGCGTCAGCGGATAGGCGCGTTCCTGCTGCCAGGCGATGATGTCGCGCAGAACTTCTTTGATGGCCTTCTTGTTGCCGATCAGATTGTCGTCCACGACGAAGATGATCTTCAGCCCGGCACGCTCGAACGCCTCGAGCTCGGCGATAACCATCTCGCTCGTCTTGAGACGCGGGCGCCGCCCGAACGTGACGATGATGTCGCAAAACTCGCAAGTGAACGGGCAGCCGCGGGATATCTGCAGACTGCCGAACATGTAGCGATCGGCCTTGAGCAGATCGACGCGCGGCAGGGGCAACGTCGCCATGTCGCTCTTGTCTTTCTGCGCATAGCGGGTCTTGTGCGTGCCCTGCTCCCATTCCGCCAGGAATTGCGGCCAGGTCTCGTCTGCTTCGCCGACAAAAATGACGTCGGCGGCTCCTTCCAGACTTTCCGGCTCGACCGTCGCCATCGGCCCGCCGACGACCACCGGCACGCCGCGCGCCTTGACCTCGTCGAGGATTTCCATGAGGCGCCGCCCCTGGATGCTCATGCCCGTCAGGCAGACCAGATCGGCGCGGCCGAGACGGTCGAAGTCGATATCCTCGACATTCTCATCGACCAGCGTCACATCGTGATGATCGGGCACCAGCGCCGCGAGCAGCGCAAGGCAGGACACCGGCAAATTGGCCCGCTTGCCGAACAGCGGCATGCAATGCTCCAAACCCCAAAAAGAGATGTCGAAGCGCGGATTGATAATGACGATATCGGCCATGGGTCCTTCCGGGGTGAGCGTCTGTCCGTGGGGATGATATTAGAGTATTGAAACGTGGCGACAACACGCCATGACCTTTTAGTGGCCTTGCCATTTAAAAGGCTTGCGCCGTACTTAACCCTCTTCGCTGCGAGGCAGCGCCGACCACGGGGCAATAACGCGGGTGACTGCGAAAACGTTCGATATTTTCGTCGTTGGCGGCGGCATTCATGGCGCGGCCGTCGCCCGCGATGCCGCCGGACGCGGGCTGAAGGTGCTGCTTGCCGAGAAAGGCGACTATGCCTGCGCCACCTCCTCCGCCTCCTCCAAGCTCATCCACGGCGGCCTGCGCTATTTGGAGCAAGGCGCGCTGGGGCTCGTCCGCGAGTCCCTGGCCGAGCGCGCCGAACTTCTGAAGACGGCGCCCCATCTCGTCACCCCGCTCAGATTCCTCCTGCCGGTCTATCGCTGGCAAACCCGGAGCCCGTGGTCGCTGCGCGCCGGGCTTGGCCTCTACGACCTGTTCTCACGCGGCGACGGCCTGCCCGCGAGCGGCCGGCTCCCCCGTACCGAAGCGGCCTGCCTTCCTCGGCTCCGCCAGGAGAATTTGAGCGCGGTGCTGCATTATTACGACTGCCGGGCCGACGATGCGCGGCTCACCTTGAGCGTGGCCCTCGATGCTCGCGGCCGCGGCGCCGACATTCTCAACCGCCGCGGCGTCACCGCGATCACGCCAATGGAGAACGGCTACGCCGTCGATCTCGACGAGCGCGGTCAGAAGAGCCGCGTCGAGGCGCGCTTTATCATCAACGCCGCCGGCCCCTTCGTTTCGCAGGTCGATGCCCTGACGGACGCCGCGCCCGAGCCCCAGCATCTAGAGCTCGTGCGCGGTAGCCACATCGTCTTGCCCATGCCGGACCCGCCGGCGCTCGACGCTTACACGCTGCAAGACGAGGGTGAGCGCATCGTCTTCGTCATGCCTTGGCTGGATGGGCGCTTCCTGGTCGTCGGCACCACCGACGTGCCCCATGAGGGCGATCCCGGCACGGCGCACTGCTCGTCCGAGGAGAAGTCCTATCTGGTCCATGCCTATAACCGCTATTTCACCAACCCCGGCAGCACGGTCACCGAAAGAGACATCGTCTTCACCTGGTCCGGCGTGCGCGCGCTTCATGGCGGCTCGGAAACGAAGCCGAGCCGCATCAGCCGCAGCCCTTCGTTTGCAGCCTGCGCCCAAGGCACCGGCGGCTTCCTGACGATCTATGGCGGCAAGCTCACCACCCACCGGGCGCTCGCCGAAGATGTGCTCCTGATGCTCGGCCAGTTCGGCTTGGAGACGAGCGGTGCTTGGACCAAGGACGTACCCCTTTACGGCGGGAGCCTGGACCGGCCGGCGCTGCTCGCCCGCGCGGACTCCGGTCCCGAAGCCGTCCCGCTCGAGACCCGCCAACGGTGGGCGCTCACCTATGGCGACAAGATCGATGATCTGTTTGGCCGGCTCGCTGCCGACGCGGCATCAGCCGAGGAGATCGCGCCGGGCGTGCCGCGCGCCGAACTCGCATACGCGGCCGAGGTCGAAGATGCGCTGACGGCCGAGGATTTTCTGCTCCGCCGCACCAAGCTGCACCTGCTGCTCGACGAGAGAGGCCGCGAGGCGATCGCGGAATGGTTCGCCAAGAGTGCTCCGTAGTTCAAGAGTGCTCCGTAGTTCCCCTCGTCATCGCCCGGCTTGACCGGGCGATCCAGTAACCCCTACAGCCAGAGGCAACGAAGAACGATCGTTACTGGATGCCCGCCTCAGCGGGCATGACACACATAGAAAGATCAAGATGCCGCGCTTCACCGTCGAGAAAGGCAAGCGCTACCGGGCCAGGATCAATCTCGGCCTGCTGCAAAGCATCGCCTCCAACGACATGGTCGCCGAGAAGTTTCGCGAGGCCGGCTTCACCGACGTCGTGGTCACCGGCTCGGGGAGCGCGCGCACCGCCGAGGGCGTGTGGCCGCGCGACAGCGCCGCAGCAGATATCCCCGACGAGGTCTTTGATATCAGCCTGATCGCATATCTAAGCGCCGGCGGGCTCGACTTTCAGCACACTGCCGTCGGTGCCGACGATCTTGATGCGCGCGCCTTTGGGCAGCTCCGGCCCTTCCACCCGCCAGATCGTATCGCCCACGCGGATGCTGCCGCGCCCGTTCTCGATAGGCTCGGCGAGGTCAAAGGACTGGCCGATGAGCTGCGCCGCCCGATTGTTGAGCAGCGGCTGGTCTGATTCCAAAGGATGCTGGCGCAGATACCGGTTGGCGAGCAGCACTGCGGCGAGCGACAGGCCGCAGAACCAGATGAGCTGCCACTGCCAGACGATGTCGTAGCGGAACACGATGAGTCCGGTGGCCGCCGCGGCGAAGCCGAACCACATGAGGAAGATGCCGGGGGCGATCATCTCCAGCACGAGCAAGACCGCCGCGAGGATCATCCAGTTCCAGGCACCGAGCGCGAGGATCGCTTCTATCATGGTCTTCGCCCGCTAGACGCTCGGCACCGAGCCGCCGCCGCGCTCGCGTTTAGCGCCTTGGGGCGTCTCCTGCGCCGCGCCGCCGAACGCCTCCCGCGCGATCTCGCCAATGCCGGCAATGGCGCCGATCACCGAGGAGGATTCCAGCGGCAGGATCAGCACTTTCTGGTTCTTCGACTCGGCCAGCGCCTTCAGCGCGCCGACATAGTTGTTGGCCACGAAATAATTGATCGCCTGCACGCTGCCTTTGTTGATCGCCTCGCTGACCATGGCCGTGGCCTTGGCCTCGGCTTCCGCCTCGCGCTCCCGGGCCTCCGCGTCGCGATAGGCCGCCTCGCGCCGGCCCTCCGCCGCCAAAATCTGTGCCTGTTTCTCGCCTTCGGCAGAAAGGATCGCCGCCTGGCGTTCGCCCTCCGCCACGAGGATCGCGGCGCGCTTGTCGCGCTCGGCCTTCATCTGCCGCGCCATGGAGTCGACCAGGTCGCGCGGCGGCTCGATATCCTTGATCTCGATACGGGTGACCTTGACGCCCCAATTATGTGTGGCGTCGTCGACCACTTTGAGCAGCCGGTGATTGATCTCATCGCGCTCGGACAGGAGTTTGTCCAAATCCATGGATCCCATCACCGTGCGGATATTGGTCATGGTGAGGTTGAGGATGGCGACTTCGAGATTGGTCACCTCGTAGCTGGCTTGTGCCGCATCGAGCACTTGGAAGAAGGCAACGCCGTCGACCCGAACCATGGCGTTATCCTTGGTGATGACCTCCTGGCTCGGCACCTCGATCACCTGCTCCATTACATTGAGCTTGCGCCCGATGCGGTCGATGAACGGGATGATCAGGGTGAGACCGGAATGGAGCGTGCGCGTATAGCGGCCGAAGCGTTCGACCGTGTAGTTATAGCCTTGCGGCACGATCTTGACCGCCGCGATGACGAGCACGACGAACAGAACGAGCAGAGCGAGAACGAAGATATCGAAGCCGAGCATGAGGCACCCTCCCGAGGTGTCCGGCGGCGCTGCCGAGCGGTGGAGTGTTCGCGCGCGCCAATAGCGGCGATTAATACATGGGGGAGTCTTATCGCGGTTTTAAGAGGCTTGCGAAGGCCGGGCGCCGTTTATGACCCCCCGTCTCCCTGCCGGGGCAGGTACTGCATCATGTCCTCAACCGCCGCCGACGCCGCCGCTTCGGCCGCCGCGCCCCAATGCCGGTCGAGCGAGCCTTTGCGGATGACCTTGGTCTGGGTCACGTTGCCGAGCCGCGTGCCCTCCGGGCCGAAGATCGTCCAATCGATGCGGATCGTTTCCTTGCCCCGCTCCGCCGGGAAGAGCCTGGCCACGCCCTGGATCTCGTAAGCGTTGACCTTGGGCGTCCCCGTCACGGTAAAGCCCATGTCGAGCAGCCGGTTCGAAATCGCGCGCTCCAGCGCCTGCTTGCCGTCGCCGGGCGCCCAGGCGACGTCCACATAGGCGGTTAGCTCGTCGGCCGCGATCGCAGGCGCGCCCGCAAGCAAAGCGATGGCGAGGCTGATCGCGGATATCGTACGTCGTAACATGCCCCCTCGCGTCGCTCTAGTCGGCCCAACCCTTGAGCTCTTGCTCGATAAGATGAACCAACACGCGGATGCCGCCGTCGCTGTCGTTGAGGCATGGGATGAAGCTGAACTGCTCGCCGCCATGCTCGAGAAAGATCTCGCATGCCTCGCCCGCGATCTCTTCCAGCGTCTCCACGCAATCGGCGACGAACCCTGGCGTGAGAATGGCAATGCGCTTCACCCCGTCACGCGCCAGCGCCTCCATCGTCTTGTCCGTATAAGGCTGCAGCCATTCGGCGCGGCCGAAGCGGGACTGGAACGTGGTTTTTAGCTTATCGCCGAGCGGACCGAGCGCTTCGCGCAGCGCGTCGCTCGTATCCATGCACTGACATTGATAGGGGTCGCCCTTGTCTATGTAGGCCTTCGGCAGCCCATGATACGAGGCGACGATCACCTCCGGCTCGAAGTCGAGATCGGCCAGATGCGCCGTGATCGAATCCGCAAGCGCCTGAATGTAGACGGGATCTTTTGGATAAGGCGGCACGGTCCGCAGCGCCGGCTGCACGCGCATCGTCTTGAGCTTGTCGAACACCGTGTCGTTGACGGTGGCCGTGGTCGCGGCGGCGTATTGCGGATAGAGCGGAAACACGAGAAGGCGGTTGCAGCCGCGCTTGGTCAGCGCATCGATCCGCGAGGCGATGGTCGGCGTGCCGTAGCGCATGGCCCAATCGACGATGATGTCATCGCGATGCCCGAGCTTGTCGGCGACCTTCTCGCTTTGCGCCCGCGTGAGGGTGCGCAAGGGAGACTCGTCGAGTTCTTCGTTCCAGATCGAGCGATACGCTTCGCCGCTCTTGGACGGGCGCGTGGTGAGCACGATCCCGTTCAGAATGGGCCACCACAGCACGGGATTGATCTCGATCACCCGCCGGTCGGAAAGAAACTCCTTGAGATAACGCCGCATCGACCAATAGTCAGTGTCGTCCGGCGTGCCGAGATTGACCAGGAGCACGCCGATCTTCCCGTAAGGCGCGTCTCCAGTCGTCTCGTCTCCGGTTTTGGCGAGGACGTCCCCTCGCGGGCTCTCGTTCATCCGGCGTTCCTTACGGCTCTCGGACCCCTAGAGGCTCTTGGGCCCCTACCGGCACTTGGCCCCTAGATAAGATATCGGGCCCGGTGCGCCTAGCCTTCACCCAAGGCCCCGCGCAATTTCTCGGCCTGTTCGAGAATCTGGGCGTGATCGAAGGCAAGCGGCGTCTCGCGCCAATCGTCGACCCATTCCGCGGCGGCCGCGTCGTCGCCGGCGGTCGGAGTCTTGACCTCCGGCAGCAGCGCGAGGAAAGCCGCGCTCGCCGTATGTCCGCGGGGATCGCGGGAGGGGTCCGAGTAGACACCCACGAGCCGAAGATCGCCCACGTCCAGGCCCGTCTCTTCGCGCACTTCGCGGCGGCAGCCGGCCTCGACCGTCTCGCCGATATCCACGAACCCGCCGGGCAACGCATAGGCCCCCTTGAAGGGTTGGTTCTTGCGGCGGATGAGCAGCACCCGACCTTGCGGATCGTAGATCACGCAATCGACGGTGAGCGCGGGCGTGGCGGGCAGTCCCATAGTACTATCTTAGCATGGAGGCATATTAGCAGGTCTGGCCGCGCCGCGGCCCGGCGGCTACCCGCCCGAAAGCCGCCTGGCTTCCCGAAGGGCCATGGCCAGCAGATAGGCGAGAAAGTCGAAGCGCTTGGACCGCGCCACCTTCATGAGAGGCGCGACCTGATCGGCGATCTGCTTTGCGCACTCGCGCGGATCTTCCCCACCTCCGGAAGATGGGGTCTCGGATTTGGACATCTATTTCGCCCGGTGTTCTGGGCCAGCCCCGAAGGCACCGGCACAGCGTTCCGCTAATTGGCTACGAACCGGCTACGCACTGCATCACGCTTTTAGCATGAAGCCAGCAAGCGCATCCAATCCAAATCATCCATTATCCTCTGCCATCTGCCGCAACGAGTTAAGCTCAACTCTGAGCCCAAAGCGGTCCTAGCCTTTGGGCTGTGGCACGATCCGGATATAGGGGCGCGGTGATTTCCAACCGTCGGGATAGATCGTCTTGGCCTCCTCGTCGGACACGGAGCCCCCGATGATCACATCCTCGCCGCTCTTCCAGTTGGCGGGCGTCGCGACACGATGCTTCGCCGTGAGCTGGAGGGAGTCGATCACCCGGAGCACCTCGTCGAAATTGCGGCCGGTGGTCATGGGATAGACCAGGATCAGCTTGATCTTCTTGTCGGGACCGACGACGAAGACATTCCGCACCGTCTGGTTGTCGGCCGGCGTGCGGCCATCCGAAGTACCGGACAAGCTCGCCGGCAGCATGCCGTAAGCCTTGGCGATCTTGAGATCCGGGTCGCCGATCATCGGGAAGTTGGGCGCGGTGCCTTGCGTCTCGGCAATGTCCTCCGCCCAGCGGGAGTGATGATCCACCGGATCGACGCTGAGGCCGATGATCTTGACGCCACGCTTGTCGAACTCGGGCTTGATCCGGGCCATGTAGCCGAGCTCGGTCGTGCAGACCGGCGTGAAATCCTTGGGGTGCGAGAACAGCACGCCCCAGGAATCGCCAAGCCACTCATGAAACCGAATGGGGCCTTCGGTGGTCTCGGCCTCGAAGTCCGGGGCGGTATCGCCGAGTTGGAGCGTCATGACATCCTCCTGACAATTGGGCGGTGCGGCCAGCCTCAGATGTAGGATGTCTTACTCCCAAACTGCAATTGTGCTGCGACAAAAAGAAATACCATTCTCGTCTGCGCCTGCTTGCCGGCAACGGTCTTTCCCCCGCCCGTCCATTCAAGCACGCCCCAGCCTCATGCAATGAAGGCCGGAGCGGCGGCTCCAGCCCTCATTATTGGTTAGGCTCTGGTCGGGCTTCCGTCAGGCGACCTTGCGGTCCTCGTGGCGGCCTTCCTGCACCTCCTCGATGATCTTGGCGCAAAAGGCATCGAGATCGTTCGGGTTGCGGCTGGTGATGAGGCCCTCGTCGACCACGACTTCCTTGTCGACCCACTTGGCCCCGGCGTTCTTCACGTCGGTCGCCATGGAGTTGTAGGACGTCATCGTCCGGCCCTTGGCGATGCCCGCCTCCACCAGCACCCACGGCGCATGACAAATTGCCGCGAGCGGTTTCTTACTCTCGAAGAACTCGCGCACGAACGCCACGGCGTCCTCGTCGGCGCGCAGGAAATCGGGGTTCATTTGTCCGCCCGGAATGACCAGCGCATCATATTCGTCAACGGTGACAGCATCGATGGTGCGGTCGACGTCGATCTTGTCGCCCCAATCGCCGTCCTTCCAGCCGCGGATCTCGCCGACCTTGAGGGACACGATGTCCACTTTCGCGCCAGCCTCTTCGATCTTCTGCTTGGGCACCATCAGCTCCGATTGCTCGAAACCGTTGGCGGCCAGAATCATGATCCTCTTGTCGCTGATATCAGCCATGGGAACTCCTTGCTTGGGTTGAGGGCTTGCAGTAAAACGCGCCAACCCCTGCAATGGTTTCGCAGGCAAAATCGGGAACTTAGAAAGGACGCGCTGGCCCGAGCGAGGCGGCGAACATCAAGAGCCCGAGCATCATCACGAGCAGCGCGCCGCCGATCGCGGAAATGGTCCAGACCGCATCCACCCAGCGCGTGTTGCCGCCGCCGAGCCGCAACGCCACTTCGCGCGAGCCCAGCGCTAGTGTTGCGAGCACCGCCACCGTGATGGCCGTGCCGAAGGCCATGGCGAAGGTCGCGGCGACCCCTGCCCAGAACAGGCCCTGCGTCAGCGCGAAGATCAGCACCAGCACGGCGCCGGAGCAGGGTCTGATCCCGACCGAAACCACCACGGCCAGAATCTTCCGCCATGACAATGGACCTGCGATGTCGCGCGCATCGACGATGTGGCCGCAGGCTTCGCAATTCTCATGGTCGTGGCCATGATCGTGGTTGTCGTGGTGGTGGTGGGCGTGATCGTGCGCGGCGTCCTCGCGCGATTGGCGGCGCCGCCAAAGACGAATGAGCACGGTGACCAAGAGATAGAAGCCGACGAGAAAGACCAGGCCATAGCTGACCGTCTCGAGCTGCTTGACCCAGGCGTTCACTTGGAAGCCCGTGGCGTTG
>NZ_JBPPND010000225.1:0-19111 GCF_051306395.1 Methyloceanibacter sp. | reverse complement strand
CTGCGTCAACTGGGCCCGCCCTGTGCCCCCATTGTGCCTTGAACGTGGCCGCGGGACGGCTCAAAATTGGTGCGTTCCGGGATGAGTCCAACGCGCGGCCGCAAAGCCCTCGCTGGTCGCGTTATCTTTTCGATCAGACGAACGAAGGACTCTTGAGCAACCATGACTTCGATTGTCGCCGAACCCGCGGTCACCGAGACCTCCCGCGATCAGCCGAACGCCCCCGCCGACCGCCAAGCGCTGCAGAAAATCCGGCCTCATCAGGGCATGGTGGCTTGGCCGACCGTCTATCTCGCCCTGGGCATCGTCGCCGCCTTCACGCTCGTCTGCACGCTCGGCACCGTGGGCATCATCCCGCTCTGGCTCGGGCTGATCCTTAACACCCTGGTTCTCTATGCCGACCAGACGCCGCTGCATGAAGCCTGTCACGGCAACATCGCCGGCCGCGACTCGCGCTGGCTCTGGCTCAACCACCTTATCGGTTTTGCCTGCGGCACGATCTTGCTGCATGAGTACAAAGCCTTCCGCTACATGCATCTCGCTCATCACCGGGACACCAACAATCCAGAGCTCGATCCGGACCACTGGGTCGCGGTCAAGAACCCGTTCCTGGTGGCCTTCCGCTGCCTGACGATCGTGTTCTGGTATCACCAGTATTTCTGGAAGCACATTGCCTTCCACGCGCACATCCCGGGCATGCGGCCCCTCACGATCCACATCATGATCATGCACGCGCTCTACTACGGGGTGGCGATAGGCCTGTCGCTGATGGGCTATTGGCGCGAAGTGCTGATGCTGTGGATCTTCCCGCACATCCTCGCCTCGGCGCTGATCATCTTCTTCTTCGCCTATCTCACCCATGCGCCCCATGAGGTGCACGAGCGCTATCGCGATACCAACGTGTTCTGGGTGCGCGGCAAGATCGTCGAGCCGATCGTGAACTGGCTCTACCTGTTCCAGAACTTCCACCTCATCCATCACCTCTTCCCGCGGGTTCCATTCTACAAATACGGCCAAGCCTTCCGCGATCTGAAGCCGGTGCTGGATAAGGAACAGGCGCACATTTACGAGTACGACTTTGGGCCGCACAACGAGGCGCAAACGCAGTCGTCCTCTTAGGCCTCAGCTGCCCTGCTCGAAGCTGAGATCGGCCGGCGAGATCAACACCGAGAACTGCTGACACCAGATCACCACGCTCGGGAACTGCTTGAGATCGACGCCGGCCGGGATCGCGTAATTCTGGCTGCCCTTGAAGGCGCGCAGGCGCCCGAGATCCACATACATCGTATCGGTGACGTCGCTCGACGTGCGGATGTCGGCCTTCGGCACCAGATAGACGTGGAAGTCGGGCCCCGGTCCCACCTCGAAGTCCTCGCCGAGAAAGACGGTGCTGGGATAGACGCTCACCGCGCCCTTGCCGTAATGCACCGGATCGTTGGGGTTGGGCTGGATGAACGTGCCCTTGGCCACGAGCTTGCCGCTCTCCTCCCGGCTCAAGCTCTCCGTGGCTTCCGGCGGCGGAAAGATGTACGGGAAGACGAAAATCCCGATCACAAAACCAGCCGCCAGCCCAAGCAGGCCGCCGACCAGAAACCCCTTCATCCACCGCCACATGTCATGCCTCCCGCAGCCCTAAAAGAGCCTAGGAGCTTGCCATGGCGGGCCCATGAAGGCGAGCGGCCGACCGCACTCAATGCATGCAGAGTTCGCCTTCCACGAAGCTGAACTCGGTCGGTGAAATCAGCTTCTTGTGCGCCACGCGCACCCGGTAAAGCGGCCCTTCGAGATTTGCGTCCCAGAAATCCAGGAAATCCGTGAGCTTGGGAAAGCGCGGCGCCATGTCGTAATCCTGCCAGACATAGCTCTGGAGTAGCTTTGGATGGTCGGGAAGGCGGTAGAGAATTTCGGCGGTGGTCAGCGAGAACCCTGCGATCTGGTGAACGAATCCCTGGTCCATCAGTCCTCGTCCCTGTTTGGTCGGTTTGTTTTGGCGTTTTCAATGCTAATCACCGGCCGGGCTTGCGTCCAGGCAATTTAGTAAGCCAAATCAGCATCTTGGCAGCAGACCGAAGACAGTGCTGATCTTTTGGCACTCTCGCCTTGAAAGTGCCAGAACCCGGGTCTACATAGCTTTTGAGGTGCGCCCGTTCCGGGCTCTGCGCCTGTTTCACGACAATTTGGACAATCGGAGGAGATCGCAAGATGAAGTTTCGTCCATTGCATGACCGCGTCGTGGTGCGTCGGATCGATGAGGACGAACGGACCAAAGGCGGCATTATCATCCCGGACACCGCGAAGGAGAAGCCGCAGCAAGGCGAAGTCGTCGCTGTCGGCCCCGGTGAGACCGACGAGAAGGGTCAGGTTCAGCCCCTGGATGTGAAGCCCGGCGACCGCGTGCTGTTCGGCAAGTGGTCCGGCACCGAAGTCAAGATCGACGGCGATGACCTGCTCATCATGAAAGAGAGCGACATTCTCGGCGTGCTCGAAGAGTCGGCCGCCAAGAAGAAGGCCGCCTAACCACCCATTTGAATTCCACCTTGCCCTTGAGACGCCGGTTGGCCGGCGCCATGGGTGAGGCCTCTAGGAGTAAGAAGACATGTCTGCGAAGGAAGTAAAATTTTCCCAAGACGCCCGCGAGAAAATGCTCAAAGGCGTCGATATCTTGGCCAACGCGGTCAAGGTAACGCTCGGCCCCAAAGGCCGTAATGTCGTGCTCGAGAAATCCTTCGGCGCGCCGCGCATCACCAAGGACGGCGTAACGGTCGCCAAGGAGATCGAGCTCGAGAACAAGTTCGAGAACATGGGCGCGCAGATGCTGCGCGAGGTTGCCTCCAGGACCGCCGATGAGGCGGGCGACGGCACCACCACCGCCACCGTGCTGGCCCAGGCCATCGTCAGGGAAGGTGCGAAGTCCGTCGCCGCCGGCTCGAACCCGATGGACCTGAAGCGCGGCGTCGATCTCGCCGTTACCAAGGTGGTCGAGGCCCTGAAGGAGAAATCAAAGAAGGTCACCTCGAACGAGGAAATCGCCCAGGTCGGCACCATTTCCGCCAACGGCGATCAGGAGATCGGCCGCTTCATCTCCGAAGCCATGCAGAAGGTCGGCAATGACGGCGTCATCACAGTCGAAGAGGCCAAGAGCCTCGAGACCGAGCTCGAAGTGGTTGAGGGCATGCAATTCGACCGCGGTTATATCTCGCCCTACTTCATCACCGACGCCGACAAGATGCGCGTCGAGCTCGAGAACCCCTACATTCTCATCGACGAGAAGAAGCTCTCCAATCTTCAGTCCATGCTGCCGCTGCTCGAGGCGGTGGTGCAGTCCGGCCGGCCGTTGCTGATCGTGGCCGAGGACGTGGAGGGCGAGGCGCTTGCCACGCTCGTGGTCAACAAGCTGCGTGGCGGTCTGAAGGTCGCCGCGGTTAAGGCGCCGGGCTTCGGCGATCGCCGCAAGGCCATGCTTCAGGACATTGCCGTCCTGACCGGCGGCCAGGTCATCTCCGAGGATCTCGGCATCAAGCTCGAGAATGTAGCGCTCGATATGCTGGGTCAGGCGAAGAAGATCGTCATCACCAAGGATGACACCACGATCATCGATGGCGACGGCAAGAAGAAGGACATCGAGGCGCGCGTCGCCCAGATCCGTCAGCAGATCGAGGACACCAGCTCCGACTACGACCGCGAGAAGCTGCAAGAGCGGCTGGCCAAGCTCGCCGGCGGCGTTGCCGTGATCAAGGTCGGCGGCGCCACCGAGACCGAAGTGCGGGAGCGGAAGGACCGCGTCGACGACGCCTTGAACGCCACCCGCGCGGCCGTCGAGGAAGGCATCGTTCCAGGCGGCGGCGTGGCGCTGCTTCGCGCGATCAAGGCGCTCGACGCCGTCAAGGGCGCCAATGAAGACCAGAAGGTCGGCGTCAACATCGTCCGCCGTGCGCTTCAGACGCCGCTGCGTCAGATCGCCGAGAATGCCGGCGAGGACGGGGCCGTGGTCGTGGGCAAGATCCTCGACAAGGACGAGTACAACTTCGGCTACAACGCCGCGACGGGCGAGTACGGCAACCTGGTCAAGCAAGGCGTCATCGACCCGGCCAAGGTCGTGCGTACCGCGCTCCAGGATGCGGCATCCATCGCCGGTCTGCTGATTACCACCGAGGCCATGGTGGCCGAGCTGCCGAAGAAGGCATCAGCGCCCGCCATGCCCGGCGGCGATATGGGCGGCATGGGCGGTATGGGCTTCTAGTCGCGTCGCGTTCAGTTGCGTAAGCGTCTGTAAGCGTAGGTTGCGTCGCGTAAGTTGCGTCCCTGCGTAAAGGTACCCCCAGAGTATTGAGCCGCGCCTTCGGGCGCGGCTCTTTTTCTATGTGCTGTCGATAGAGTTGCGCTAGGCATACGGCATGCCCAAGCCGGACACATCGATAGGCCGCATCCGCGCCGGCGTCGGCGGCTGGATCTATGCGCCCTGGCGCGGGGTGTTCTATCCGAAAGGGCTTAGACAGGCCGACGAGCTCGCCTACGCCACGAGCCACCTTACCTCCATCGAGATCAACGCCACTCATTACCGGCTGCAAAGTCCCAAGAGCTTCCGCAAATGGTCGGACACCGCGCCGGACGGCTTCGCCTATTCGGTGAAGGGACCGCGCCTCGTCACCCAGCAGAAGGTTCTGGCCGAGACGGGCAAGTTCATCGAGCGCTTCTTCGACTCTGGACTAAGCGAGCTCGGCGACAAGCTCGGACCGGTGCTGTGGCAGTTCGCGCCGTTCAAGAAATTCGATGAGGCCGACTTCGCCAAGTTCCTGGAACATCTGCCGAAAGAACTCGATGGCCGAAAGCTCAACCACGTGGTCGAGGTCCGCCATGCGAGCTTCCAGGATGCGGCGTTCATTCGCCTGCTCAAGGATCACGGCGTGGCCCCTGTCTATGTCGACAGCGAAGACTACCCATCCTTCGCCGACCTGACCGGCGACGTCGTCTATGCACGGCTGCAACGGGGCGACGAAGCGATCGAGACCGGCTACGCGCCGAAGGACCTCGACAAATGGGCCATGCGCGCCAAGGACTGGGCCGCGGGCGGTATGCCGGGCGATCTGCCGGTGGTGGACAGCGGACACATGCCGGAGGCCAAACCGCGCGACGTGTTCGTCTATTTCATCCATGAAGGAAAGCTGCGCGCGCCTGCCGCCGCGATGAGCTTCATCGAGCGGCTCGGTTAAGTCTGGGCAAGCTCCTTGGCCCTCGCCAGGAGCTGCTCGCGGTCTTCGGCAAAACCGCCCTCGATCCAGTGTTGCTCGAGCGCACGCAGCGTGGCGCCGATCTCCGGTCCCTTGAAGTCGCCGAGCGCGGTGATATCGGGGCCGCGCAGCGGAAAGGCGGGCGCCTGCCAGCGTTCCGGTAGGGTGAGTGCGCGCCGCCAGCCGTCAGCATCGGCCGGCGCGCCGCTCGCGGCCCACGCGAGTAGCACCTTCAGCGGAAACCGCTCCGCTCCGATCCCGTAGAGCAAGCGTTTCGCCGCAGCTTCGTCGGGCAACGCGGCATCGAAGGTCTCATCAGCGGCAAGTGCGAGCACCGCTTGCTCGGCATTGGACAGCTTGAATCGCGCGGCAAGCCGAGGCGCATCCTCGGCCGCGAACACCGAGAGTGCGGCGAGCCGCAAAATCCCATTGGGCTCCCGGTCGCACGCCGTCTCGATGGCGATGAGCCGCGCCAGCCGGTCGAGCCGCGGCGCGCTTCCCAGAATGTCGCTCAGAAGCCCGAAGTCGAACAGCGCTTCGACACCCTCGAACGCGCGCGGCGCCACCAAGAGACGCTTGAGCTCGGTAGCGATTCGTTCCGCCGATAGCTGGACGAGGCCGTTCCGTTCCTTCACGCAGGCCGAAAGTCCCGCCGCATCGAGCGGCTCCTTGCCGTAGTAAGCGTTGAAGCGGAAGAAGCGGAGGATCCGCAGATAGTCTTCCCGGATACGGGCCACCGCATCGCCGATGAAGCGCACCCGTCCCGCGAGCAGATCCTCATAGCCGCCGAGCGGGTCGTAAAGCGTACCGTCTGCCCCGGCGTAGAGCGCGTTCAGGGTGAAGTCGCGCCGCTGCGCGTCCTCCGACCAGTCCGTCGTGAAGGCCACCTTGGCGTGGCGGCCGAAGGTCTCGATGTCGCGCCGCAGCGTTGTAATCTCGCACGAGACGCCGTCGGCGACCACCGTCACCGTCCCGTGCGCGATGCCGGTGGGGATAGCCTTGAGGCCCGCTTTGCGCGCGAGTGCCATGACTTTCTCCGGCACCGCCGTGGTGGCGAAATCGATGTCCGTCACCGGCCGCCCAAGCAACGCGTCCCGCACGGCGCCGCCTACGGCGCGCGTCTCGACGTCATCGCCCGAAAGCGCAGCGAACACACGGACTGTTTCAGGCCGCTTGAGCCATCCAGCGTCCTTCAACGAAGGAGGCGCCTCGGCGCGGGGAGTGTCGTGCTCGGCCATTGAGCCTCTAGAGTCAGTCGACGCCGCCGGGTTTGATCACGCCGTCTTCGACGACAGGCGGGTGATAGGTGCCCTCGGGATCACCGCCGGAGAACTGCACCAGCGTCACCGTGACGGCAATCAGGAGTCCGAAGCCAATGGTCAGCAGCCAGAAAATCGGCGCGCTGGACATCACGCTCGCCGGCGCCCTGCCCTTCACCCAAACCATGTAGGCGGCGTAGATCAGGAACGGCAGCGCAAAGAGCAGAATATCGATGAGGGCAATGCGCAACATCGGCTTGGCCGGTCTCCCCAAGGTAAGCGCGCAAAGCACGCGTGTTTTGCCGAGACCTTAGCGGCGCGCGCGCCACAATGCGAGGCCGGTTCAGCCTTCCATGGGGAATGGAAAGAAGGCGCCGCCGCTCCACACGCCGGTGCCCTGGCCGGTCTCGATCGCGAGCTCCGTCAGCTCGTAATAGACCGGCCTTGCGAGCTGTGCCCGCAAGCCCCCCCGCACCTCGACGTATGGCGCATGGCCACCCTTCGGTTCGGCGCGAAAACCGATCGAATGGTCAGGGCCGGCCGTCACCACGTCATCGACATTGGTGCGGAAGGAGAGCCGCTGATCTCGGCCCGTCCCTTCGCGCGTCATCTCCACCGCGATGAAAGGCTCGCCTTCCACAGCGATGGGCACTTTCTCCACAGGCGTCACCAGGTAGAAACCGTCGTCTTCGCGGCGCAACACAGTGGCGAACAACTTGACGAGGGGTCGGCGCCCGATGGGGCTCCCCTGGTAATACCAAGTTCCGTCGCGGGCGATTTTCAGCCCGATATCTCCGCAAACATTAAGGTTTGGCAATAATGGCTTGGCCGGTTTGCCGCCGTCCTTGCCAGATGCTACGAGTCCCCCTCTCTTATCTTGGTCAGGCATTGTCATATTCGCCGCGATACGACCTCGTTTTCGCTCCGCCAAGCACCCGGCGCCAACGGTATTGTGACCCAATTGCCAGTCAAAGTGTTCCGCTTTTCCCGGCCTTTGGCCCTATATATTTCCACCATCAGGATCGAGCGAAACGGAAGCCATGACCACACTTGAATCTGAGACCCAACTCGTGGACCGCCTCGACGAGATCGGCGCCAAGATCCAGGACGTGCGGGAGACCACCGCCACTGTCATCTTCGGGCAGGATCGCGTCATCGACCTGGCATTGACCACGCTTCTCTCCGGCGGCCATGCGCTCCTGATCGGGGTGCCGGGCCTCGCCAAGACGAGCCTGGTGGAGACGCTGGGCGCCGTGCTCGGGCTAGAGAACAAGCGCATTCAGTTCACGCCGGACCTCATGCCTTCGGACATCGTGGGCTCCGAAGTGCTTGAAGAGGATAGTGGCGGCCGCCGCGACTTCCGCTTCGTCAAAGGCCCGATCTTCACGCAGCTTCTAATGGCCGACGAGATCAACCGGGCGAGCCCTAAGACTCAGTCCGCCCTGCTCCAGGCCATGCAGGAAAACCATGTCACCGTCGCGGGTATCCGCCACGACGTGCCGCGCCCCTTCCACGTGCTCGCCACCCAGAACCCGCTGGAGCAGGAAGGCACCTATCCGCTGCCCGAGGCGCAGCTCGATCGCTTCCTGTTGCAGATCGACGTGTCCTACCCAGATGCCGACTCCGAGCGGCGCATGCTGTTCGCCACCACCGGCACCGAGGAGCGCAGTCTCAAGACGATTCTTTCCGCCGAGGAATTGATGATGGCCCAGCGCCTCGTGCGCCAGCTGCCGGTCGGCGACCAGGTGGTGGACGCCATTCTTCAGCTCGTGCGCTCCGCGCGTCCCGGTACCGGCATCGACAAAACCTTGGATGAGATGATTGCCTGGGGCCCCGGCCCCCGCGCGAGCCAAGCGCTGATGCTCGCCGTGCGCGCCAAGGCGATGATGGAGGGCCGGCTTGCGCCGTCCGTAGACGACGTTGTTGACCTTGCCGAGCCTGTGCTGAAGCACCGTATGGCGCTCACCTTCGCCGCCCGCGCCGAAGGGATCGAAATGAGCGACATGATGACAAGGCTCATCGAGCCGCTGAGGTAGACCAGCCTTGGCCAACGCGCAGGCATCGCTTCAGCCCTTTCTGGCCGAGGAAGCCGAAGCCCATGGGCTTGCGGCGCGCATGCCCGCGCTCCTCATCGAGGCGCAGCGCGTCGCACACACCGTGACCCACGGCACGCACGGGCGCCGTCGTTCGGGCCCCGGCGAGACCTTCTGGCAGTTCCGCCATTTCGACACGAACGACTCGGTCGCCGCCATTGACTGGCGCCGCTCGGGAAGCTCCGATCATCTCTTCGTACGCGAGCGCGAATGGGAAGCGGCCCACACCGTCTGGCTTTGGGTCGACCTCTCGCCGTCCATGCGTTTCCGCTCGTCCCTGTCAAAGACCTCGAAGGAGAGCCGCGCCGTGGTGCTGTCCCTGGCGCTCACCGAGCTTCTGGCCAGGGCCGGCGAGCGTGTCGGGCTTCTCGGCGGCCCTCCCTTCACCGGGCGGAACACCGGGCGCAAAGTTGCCGAGGTTCTCCTGAACGAGACGGCGGAGACAAGCCTGCCGCCGCCCGCGCGCCTCAGCCGCTTCTCCGAGTGTCTTCTGTTCTCCGACTTCTTGGAACCGGTGGACGAAACCATCGCCCGCTTTCAGGAGATCGCCAGCCAAGGCGTGCGCGGTCACCTCATCCAGATTCTCGATCCCGCCGAGGAGACGCTGCCTTACGCGGGCCGCACCGAGTTTGCCGCCAGCGAAGGGGGCGACCGGCTGATCGCCGGCCGGGCCGAGAATTTGCGCGACAGCTATCAGGAGCGCATGCAGCGCCACCGCATCGATTTGCAAGAGGCCGCGCGCCGTCTCGGCTGGTCCTTCGTGGTGCACCACACCGACCGGCCAGCCGAGGAAGTGGTGCTGGCGGTCCATAGCCATCTCGCCGGGCAAGACAGCGACTATCGCTACCGCGCCTCACGTCCCACCCCCTCGACGCCGGCAGGCGCCGCATGATGGCGCTCGGCCCCATAGGCTTCCTCGCGCCCTGGATGCTCTTGGCGCTCGCCGCCCTGCCTGCGATCTGGTGGCTGCTGCGCTTCACGCCGCCGAGCCCGAATGTCGTCGTCTTCCCGCCGACACGGCTCTTGAAAGACCTGAAGCCCACCGAGGAAACCCCGGCCCGCAGCCCGTGGTGGCTGACCCTGCTGCGCATGCTGCTTGCCGCGCTGCTGATCCTGGCGCTGGCCCGGCCCGTCATCAATCCGGACCGCGAGACCTTCGCCGGCGACGGCCCGCTGCTTCTCGTGGTCGACAATGGCTGGGCTTCCGCCGCCAATTGGGCCGGGCGCCGCGAGGCCATCGCCGCGGCCATCGACCGCGCAAGCCGCGACGGCCGTACCGTCCTGCTTGCGCCGACCGCCTCAGACCAGCCCATCGGCGGACCCCTTCCCGCCGACGCGGCGCAAGAGCGCATCACCGGCCTGAACCCGGAGCCCTACGCACCCGACCGCGCGAAGCTCGCCGCGGCGCTGGACAAGAACCTCGAGATCAAGACCGGCTACAGTGTGGTCTGGCTCTCCGACGGCCTCGACTATGGCGAGGGCGAGAGCTTCACGGAGAGCCTTGCCAAGCTCGCGGGCGGCGGCGGCAGTCTCACCGTGCTCCAGCCCGAGCCGCGCGATACGCCGCTCGGCCTCGGCCAAGCCACCGGCGAAGGCGGCGTGCTGGCCGGACGTGTTCTGAGCGGCACCGACGGCCCCCGCAAAGGCACGGTCAGAGCCTTAACCGGACGCGGCGAGCCGCTCGGCGAGGCACCTTTCACCATCGAGGCGGGTAAGCGCGAAGCGAAGGCGAGCTTCGATCTGCCGCTCGAGATCCGCAATCAGGTGGCGCGCATCCAGATCAAGGGCGAGCGCTCAGCGGGCGCCGTGCATCTGCTCGATGCCAGCTCGCAATGGCATCGCGTCGGCATCGTCTCCGGTGAATCCCGCGAGGAGGCGCAGCCGCTCCTGTCGCCGCTCTATTACGTGGAGCGCGCGCTGTCGCCCTATGCCGACGTTATCACACCGAATGAGCGCAATGCCGCCACCGCGGTGCATGACCTGATCGACAAGCAACGCGTCTCAACCATCGTGCTCGCCGATATCGGGAAGCTGGTCGCCGGAACGCAAGAAGAGCTCGAAGACTGGCTCGACAAGGGGGGCGTACTGATCCGCTTTGCCGGCCCCCGGCTCGAACAAGGCGGCGACGAGCTGTTGCCCGTTGCGCTGCGCCGTGGCGGGCGCTCCCTCGGCGGTTCGCTCTCCTGGAGCACGCCCCAGCCGCTCGCCGCCTTCGAGGAAAACAGCCCGTTCGAAGGGCTCGAGGTTCCCGACGACGTGCGCGTCAACCGGCAAGTTCTCGCCGATCCAACCGTGGCCATGGACGCCGAAGTCTGGGCAACGCTCGCCGACGGTACGCCGCTCGTCACCGCCGCCAAGCAAGGCGAAGGCTGGATCGTGCTGTTCCACGTCACCGCCAACTCGGATTGGTCGAACCTGCCCCTTTCCGGCTTGTTCGTGGAGATGCTCCGCCGCGCGATCGCCCTGGGCCCGAGCCAAGTGGGCGCCCCGACCGACGAAGATGGCGCCGCGATCGAGGCCGGCGCGCCGCAAACCACTTCGACGACCGCGCTCGCTCCCATCCAGACGCTCGACGGTTTCGGGCAGTTGGTACCGCCGCCGCCGCGCGCCGCGCCTATCGCGCCGGATCAGCTCGCCAAGACCGTACCCGGGCCCGATCATCCGCCCGGCTATTACGGGCCCTCGGGCGCGGCGCGCGCGCTCAACATCGTGACACCGGTCACCAAGCTCACACCGCTCCCTCCGGTGGAAAGTGCGAGCGCGGTGAGCGGCTACACCTTGAAGAAGCCCATGGCGCTTGAGCCCTGGCTCTACGTCGCGGCGCTCGCACTTTTCGGCCTCGATATCCTCGCAGTGCTCGCGCTGAGCACGGGCTTCCGCTTCCGGCGGCGTCACATGGCAACCGCCGCCGCAATCGCCTTTGTACTGGCGCTCGTCCCATCGGCACTGCCGGCACCGGCTTTCGCGGCCGGGGCGGAGCGCGCGCCTGAGACAACCGGCAATCCGGCCGACGACTTCGCCCTCAAAGCTTCGACCAAGACGCGCCTCGCCTATGTGCTGACCGGGGACGCTGAGATCGACCGCACCAGCGAGGAAGGACTAGGAGGCTTGAGCAAGGTCCTGCGCGCCCGCACGGCGCTTGAGCCCGGCGCGCCCATGGGCGTCGATATCGAGAGCGACGAGCTGTCCTTCTTCCCGGTTCTTTATTGGCCGGTGCGCGAGGACACCGAGCCGATGTCGGACAAGACCCTTGCCAAAATCGACGCCTATATGAAGCAAGGCGGCATGATCATCTTCGACACGCGCGATCAAGAGCGGGTGGCCTATGGCGGCACCCAAGGCAAGGCGCTGACCCGCCTGATCGGCCAGCTCGACATCCCGCCGCTCGAGCCGGTGCCGGAGAACCACGTGCTCACCAAGTCGTTCTATCTGATGAACAGCTTCCCCGGCCGGTGGGACGGCGGCTCGCTTTGGGTCGAGGCCGAGCCTGCCTACGAGGCGGAGCGCAGCGAGCGTTCGCGCCGTACCGACGGCGTAAGCTCCCTGGTCATCACCTCGAACGATCTCGCCTCGGCCTGGGCACTCGACGAAGCGAACCGGCCGATCTTCCCCGTCGTCCCCGGCGGCGAGGTGCAACGCGAGATGGCCTTCCGCGCCGGGGTGAACCTGGTGATGTATGCGCTCACCGGCAACTACAAGGCCGACCAGGTGCATGTCCCTGCCCTCCTCGAGCGCCTGGGGCAGTAGATCATGAGCTGGTCCATCGAGTTCCTCCCCTTCGTGCCCTGGCCGGTTCTGTGGATCGTCGCCGGGATCGGTGTCGCGCTGCTCGCATTGCTGTTCTGGCGCGCCCGCCGCGGCGCCGTCCTAAGGTTGCTCGCCTTCGCTATGCTGATGCTGGCGCTTGCGAACCCGCATCTCAAACAAGAAGACCGCGAACCCCTCAACGACATCGTTACTGTGGTGATCGACGACAGCCAAAGTCAGACCATCGCCGGACGCACCAAGCGCACCGAGGAGGTGCGGAAGGGCCTGGAGGAACGGCTCAAGACAGTCCCCGATCTCGACGTGCGTTTCGTGCGGTCGACCTCGACCGCCGCCGATAGCGACCGCGACGGCACCATGCTGTTCACCGATCTCGGTCAGGCGCTCGCAGACGTGCCGCCCGACCGTCTGGCCGGTGTGATCATGATCACCGACGGCGAAGTGCATGACGTGCCGGACTCGGCGTCCGCGCTCGGTTTCGATGCGCCGGTGCATGCGCTGCTCACCGGCAAGGAGGGAGAGTTCGACCGCAGGCTCGAAGTGACGGCCGCGCCACGCTTCGGCATCGTGGGCAGCACCCAGCCGATCGAGGTGAAGGTCACCGAGACGAAGCCCGGCGAGACCGATATCGCGACGCTGACCATTACCCATCAAGGCCAGGCGCCGACGACCAAGACCGTGCGTGTCGGCGACACCGTCGAAATCCCCGTGGAGATCGACCACGCAGGGCCCAACATCGTGGAGATCGAGACCGACACCGCGCCCGGCGAACTGACCACCATCAACAACCGTGCCCTGCTCACCGTGGAGGGCGTGCGCGAGAACCTACGTGTGCTTCTGGTCTCCGGCGAGCCGCACGCGGGCGAGCGCACGTGGCGCAACATGCTCAAGTCCGACGCCGCCGTCGACCTCGTGCATTTCACCATCCTACGTCCCCCGGAGAAGCAGGACGGCACGCCGATCAATCAGCTTTCTCTGATCGCCTTCCCCACCCGCGAACTGTTCCAGGAGAAGCTTGATCAGTTCGACCTGATCATCTTCGACCGCTATCAGCGCCGCGGCGTGTTGCCCTTGCTCTATCTGGAGAACGTCGCCCGCTATGTAGAGCGCGGCGGCGCGGTGCTCGTCTCTTCCGGCGACGACTACGCCTCCGCGCTCAGTCTTTACCGCACGCCGCTCGGGCAGATCCTGCCGGCGGTACCATCGGGGCGCGTCATCGAGAAGCCGTACAAGCCGGCACTCACCGTTCTCGGCGGGAAGCATCCCGTCACCAGCGAGCTGCCCGGTGCACGCGGCGGTCCCAATGGCGATGAGCCGACGTGGGGACGTTGGTTCCGCGTGGTCGATGTCAGCCCGCAAGACGGTGAAGTCCTCATGAAGGGCGCCGACGACAAGCCGCTTCTCGTTATCGGCGAGCGTGGCAAGGGCCGCGTGGCGCTGCTGCTCTCCGATCACGCCTGGCTATGGGCGCGCGGCTATGACGGCGGCGGCCCGTACTCGGACCTGCTGCGCCGCCTGGCCCATTGGCTGATGAAGGAGCCCGAGCTCGAGGAAGAAACCCTAAAGGCGACGAGCAAGGGGCAGACGCTCATCCTTGAGCGCCGCTCTATCGAGGACGAGGTCGAGCCCGTCACCGTGACAACGCCGTCCGGCGAGGAAGAGACGGTAACCCTCGACAAGGGCGAGCGCGGTATCTGGCGCAAGACCATGACCGTGGACGAGCAAGGCGTGTATCGCGTGTCCTCGGGCGAGCTCGCCAGTATCGTCACCGTGGGCAAGGCGAACACCCGTGAGCTTGCCGCGGTGACCGCGACCGACGGACCGCTCGGCCCGATCTTGGAGGAAACCGGCGGCGGCGCTTTCTGGCTCGGCCGCGAGGCGGGCGAGGCCTCCGACCTGCCCCGCCTTGCCATGATCCGCAGCGGCCATGTGATGCATGGCGGCGACTGGCTCGGCCTGCACAAGCGGGATGCCTATCACGTCAAGGGCGTGAGGCTCTTTCCTCTGTTCACCGGCTTCCTGGCGCTGGCGCTACTGCTCGGCCTCCTGGCCGCGACGTGGTTCCGGGAAGGCCATTAGCAGGCCCGCAGCTAGCGCGGATGCGCCGCAATCTCGCCGGTCATGCCCTCAAGCGCGCCGGCCTCTAACTCCACGGCGAGCAACCGGCCAGGATCCACCGGCCCCGGCAGCGTGATCTTGCCGGGCGCAATAGGCGCGAAGCCGAAGCGGCCGTAATAAGGCATGTCGCCCACGAGCAGCACGAGGCCGAAGCCTTGCGCCCTTGCCCGCGCCAACCCCTCGCCGACAAGCGCCTTGCCATAGCCTTTGCCCTTGACGCCGGGGTCCACGACGAGCGGCCCGAGCAGCGCGCCGCCTTCCTGGCCGCCAATCTTGATCGCGGTGAAGCGGACGCCACCCACGAGGGCGCTCTCCAGCCAGCCGGTGAGGCTGAGCGGGAGGACCGGCGGAACGCCCTCGCGCACGCGATACGCCGTGCGGACAAAACGGCCAGGCCCGAAGGCTTGCGCGGAAAGTTTCGATAGAGCCGGCGCGTCGGCGGCGGTCTCGAGGCGGATTTCAAAGGTCATGGCGTTCGCACCAAATTTGCGGGTCGAGGGAACTCTCCCACCGGCCAGGCACCAAACGCGATTCTCCAAGAGAATAGGACGAGGCGGCGGCGGCGAGGCTAAGCAGTCCGCGTAAAGCGGGCGCGCGCTCGTCGTCGGGGAAAGGCCGAATTTGTGCTTCTCGTCCACATAACGGGCGCTGCCTTATCATGGACGGCGCCCCGAGGTCCAGCGCCCTCGGCGGCCGAGACCGGCATCTCGTTAAGTTTACGAAGCCGGCCAAGTTCAGTATGTGTTATCGCCTCTCGTCACATTATTGAATCTGCTAAACTAAAGACTGGCGAGGGAGGGGCCGTGGAGCCACGCCCCTTAAGGTCAAGCGGGGGCATTTCATGGCGGACACGGCGCAACTGCTCGTACTTTATCATTCGTCCTACGGGCATACAGAGACACTGGCCTACGCGATCGCCCACGGCGTGCGCGCGGTGGAGGGCGCCCAGGTCACCGTCAAGCGCGTGCCCGAGCTGATGCCCGAGGAGGTCATGCGCGGCGCCGGCATGAAGGTCGAGCAGCCGGCCCCCATCGCCGAGCCCCAGGAACTCGCAGATTATGACGGCATTATCGTCGGCACGCCGACCCGCTTCGGCAACATGTCCGCCCAGATGCGCCACTTCTTCGACCAGACCGGCCCGCTCTGGGTGGCCGGGGCCCTGATCGGCAAGGTCGGCAGCGTCTTCACCTCGACCTCGACCGGCGGCGGCAACGAAACCACTATCGTCTCGGTGCATTACACGATGATGCATCACGGCATGGTTATCGTGGGCCTCCCCTACTCCGCGCCCGACCTTCCCGACATCAGCGAAGTAAAAGGCGGCTCGCCCTACGGAGCCGGCACCATCGCAGCGCCCGACGGCTCCCGCACGCCATCGCAGAAGGAGCTCAACCTCGCAAGCTTCCAAGGCCACCACGTCGCCAAGATCGCCATGAAGCTTGCCGGCGGCGACGAGTAACCCGACCGTTTCACACGGAGCCATCAAGGCTTCCAACGAGCGCTGAGCGGGGCGTTGCCGAAGATCTCGGCGAAGCGATGCCGCGTACCGATATCCGTCAGCGCCGGCACATCGTCCGCCGCGAACATGCCGGTTTCGGCGATCTCTCCCTTTTGCCGGTACTCGCCGGCCCTCGTCCACTGCCGCACCAGATAGACGGCGATATGATCGCCCGGGAAATTGGCGTTGTTGGAGAAGATGCCGTGCAGCACGGGCGGGCCTGTGAGCGTCACACCGACTTCTTCTTCGAGCTCGCGAAGAAGCGCATCTTCCAGCGTCTCGCCCCACTCCACGCCGCCGCCCGGGAAAAACCAGCCCGGCCGGTAGCCGTGACGCACGAGCAGCACGCGATCGGCCTCGTCGATCACCACGCCTTGCGCGCCGAGCGTCATGCCGCGGCGCATCCGCCAGAAAGGGCGCAGCATCGCCGTGATCAGGCGCGAGGCCGTGGCATTTCGTGACGGTTTGACGCTCAGCGCGGCCTCCCCGCTCCCTACTTCTTCTCGACGGAGGGCGACTGCGAGTCCTTCGCCTCCGCAGCCACCGGCGCGCTCGGGTTCACCGAAATTCCGAACAAGCGCCACTGACCGTCGACCGCCTGATAGAGAAGCTCGAAATCGATCCGTACGGGCTCGCCCGGAAAGTAGCCCTTGAGATGCAGCATGCCCTTCTCTTTGTCGAGCCCCGGCGCTTCACTGAGTTGCGGCGCGATCACCGCCACGGCTGACAAATCCACCTTCTTGGCGACGAGATCGGCGAAGATCTGCGACAGTCGTGCCGCGCTGTTCGCCTCGCGAAAGCCGGGCGCCCCTTGATCGCGGAGCACCGTGAAATTTCCGGTCTGGAGTGCGTTGTTGAGCGTGATGAGACTGTTGCGCACGAGAAGCACGATCTTCTCGGCCCCGGGCATCGCGACATTCGGCGACCGTGCAACGGCAAGCTCGATCGCGCTTTCGGCAAAGGCCGGCCCCGAAGTCGCGAGAAACAGGCCGAGCCCGAATCTCAAGGCAAATTTCCAACTCATGCTCCGATCTTGCCATGATCGTCCGTGTCCTGACACGGCATATCTTATGGGGCCATGCCGATACTTCCCGCCGGGCCCAAGCCCGCGAGGCATGAAGGGGGATGGCGCGCCGAAAAGCGCAAGTCCGTAGTCGGTGTCGCGATCCGAAGACCGCGCGTGCGCCTTCCGGCGCGCCAGTCGCGGCGTCTTGTCAGCACCGGGCCCCGCTTCTCATTGTTCTCTGCGCTACCGGCCTCTGGCCTACTTGAGCGCTGATAATTTGCGCTGTCGGCCTTTGACCGCTGTCGCGCGAGAGCAAATCCCAGCGAGCTTCTCGCGGGGGCTCGTAGTAGCCCCGGGGGGTCGCTCCGGCGCCGCCCGGAGGTCTCATTGCGGAAGAGACCCGCAGGCACCGCACCCCGTCCCGCCATCACGAACGCCTCATGAGAACGCCCTTCAACTGACGAGGTGAGCGCATTGTACGGCAGGTTTGGAGGGCGGGGATATGGTTCAGCGATTTAATGAGTCCATTGCAGACCGACACGCCCGCCATAGACATCATCACCGCCACCGTTGTCGAAGCCGATGCCGAAGCCGCCGGAAATCGCGACACGGTCGCCCTCCGTCACGAAGTTGTTGCCGAGGACGCCCATCAGCGACATGCCGAAGGCGTTCGCGTCCTCGTACGCGCCCCAGTTGGCGGCCATGCCGAACCGCTCATTGCCGGTCAGATCGGGGTTCTCCATCGACATGGCCAGCGCCACGCCCGCGTTCGCCTCGTCGAGCTGCCGGTTGATGGCGGCGAGATCCTCACTCGTGGCCAAGCCGAGCTCGGAGAAGGTATAGGCCGCGAGATCGCCCTCGTTGTTCGAAGTCACCACATGCGTTGCCTTGCCCTGCGACGACTTGCTGTGGCTCGAGGTCAGGCCAGGCATGGTGTAGCTGTTGCTCGCGGTGCCGAACACCTGCTGGTTGGCGCGCGTTGTGGTCGCCCCGTTGCCGAAGGCTGCCGCTATGCGTCGCGGTTGCATTCGGGCCGACAGCCGTGCTGTCCGTGCCGCTCGCGATCGAAAAAATCGCCGAACGCCGCGCCGCCATTCGAGGCGAACGCACCCGTGCCTGCGGCGATCGAGCCCGTGGCGACCGCACCCTGGCCGATGGCGATGGCGTTCGTGCCCGTCGCCTGACTGTTGAGGCCCATAGCGATGGCGCTAGCCGGACGGCCTCGAAGACGATCCGGCCCTGGGCGACCATGTCGGCAGGACATTGGCCGATCTGCTTGCGCTGACGCTTGGCACGCACCGCGACGCGGCCGAGATCGCCAAGGCACGGGGCGTGCGCGCCGCGCGGCTTGGGCTCGTCTTGGCGGAGATCAAATCGAACTACGCCGATCCATCGTTCTCCGAAGGGCAACTCGCCGCGAAGCTCGGTCTGTCGCCCCGCTACATTCGCGATCTCCTGCACGACACGGGCGCGACGTTCTCGGAGCGTGTACTGGAGCTCCGGCTGCAGAAAGCCCGCGCGATGCTCGCCGATCGGGCTCACGACGGCCTCAAGATCGGCGACCTCGCCTATGCCTGCGGCTTCAATGAAGTGCCGTATTTCAACCGCTGCTTCCGCCGGAGATTCGGCGCCTCGCCGACACAGTTCCGCGGCAACGGAGAAAACTGATTCCGGTCGAACCGCCACAAATCCTCATGGCCGGGCTCGTCCTGGCCATCCAATGATGCCTGTCCCCATGCCCCACAGTCCGAGGCTCTGGAGCCGCCCTATTGGGTGCCCGGCACAAGGCCGGGCATGACGAGTGTAGCTTGAAGCTGCAGCCCAGGTATTCTCCCCGCATGTTCACCCTCGCCCATCTCTCCGACATTCATTTAAGCCCGGTACCGCACGCCAAGCGGCGGCATCTTCTGTCGAAGCGCCTCCTGGGCTACGTGAACTGGCATCGCGGGCGGAAATATGTGCACAAGCGCGAGATTCTCGATCTGTTGACGCGCGATCTCCTGGAGCGGAAGCCGGACCACATCGCGGTGACCGGCGACCTGGTCAATCTCGGCTTGCCAGAGGAGTTCCTAAAGGCGGCGGAGTGGCTGCGTCATCTCGGCCCGCCGGACGAGGTTACCGCCATTCCCGGCAATCACGACGCC
>NZ_JBPPND010000224.1:0-4804 GCF_051306395.1 Methyloceanibacter sp. | reverse complement strand
GGGAAAGCCCATCGCCCATATGCCGTAAACGGCGGGCCCAGGTAGCTCAGTTGGTAGAGCAGCGGACTGAAAATCCGCGTGTCGGTGGTTCGAATCCGCCCCTGGGCACCATTTCCCCTTTAGCCTCGGCGGCCTGGACTGAGCATTTTTTTAAGATCATCGCGTAACTCTAGTCCGCGGGACCAGGACGCCCTCATGGGCGTGCCGGGTGTTGCCCATGTGCGGAGATGTCGACGATGAAGGAACCGCCGCGCGAGAGCTTCATGTCCAAGATCAACGATGTCTTGGCCATGCGCATCACCATGCTGGTGGGCTCGATCTGGGCGTTTACGCCTTCGTCATCTTCGGCCTGACGCCGATCCTCTGGCCGGAATACGAGACCCAGATTCTCTATTGGTCGAACTTCCTCCAGCTCATCTTCCTGCCCGTCATCACCGTCGGCACGGCGATCCTCAATCGCGATTCGGAAAAGCGGGCGATGGAGGATCACACGACGATACGGCGGGAGTTCGATCTCTTGAAGGAGGTCAACGGTTCGCACCGCGCGGCGCTGGCCGGGATCGCCGAGGGCATTCGCGAGCTGGTGGACCGGAGCCGCGCTGTGACGAACGCGCCGGCCTCAACCGATGACGGTGCTCTGAAAGGCTAGACCCCGCGGGTCTTAACCTTGGCCTGCCAGATCTTGGTGTCGCCGAGAATGAACAGCACGTCGTTCTTCGGTCCGCCGAAGGTGAAATTGGCCACGCCCGGGGCGACGATCTCCCCCAGAAGATCGCCTTGCGGCGTGAACACCTGGACGCCCGTCGCCGACGACGTGTAGACGCGGCCGCGCGCGTCGAGCTTGATGCCGTCCGGCACGCCGGGACTGACCACGGCGAACAGCCGCTCGTTCCGCAAATGCCGGCCCTTGTGCACATCGAAGGCGCGGACGTGATGGGGCAGGTTAACGAAATAGGTTCCGGGCGCCTGGTTGGCGCCGGTATCGGTGATGTAGAGCACACGCTCATCCGGTGAGAAGGCGAGCCCGTTCGGCTTGTTGAAGGAGTCCGCGACCACCGCCGTTTCGCCCGTCGCCGGATCGTGGCGGTAGACGAAGGCGCCGACCTCCGGCGCGGGCTTGAAGCCCTGTACCTCACCGTAGTTCGGATCTGTGAACCACATCGTGCCGTCGGACTTCATCACCACGTCGTTCGGCGAATTGAAGCGGAGCCCCTGCCACTGGTCGACGACCGTCTCGACCGCGCGGGTCTTCAAGACCATGCGGCTGATCCGCGCCGGCACGTCGCGCGTGCCTTGCTCGCAGATTATGAGCCCCTTGCGGTCGAGGCACATGCCGTTGGCCATGTTGGACGGCTGGCGTACGGTCTCAAGCGTACTCGCGGTGAAGGGAAACGTGTCGCCCGCGAGCTGGAGCCGCATGATGGCGACGTTTTTCGGGCCTGGCTCCGGCACGGTCGTGAAATAGAGCGCGTGCTCGGCGGCCACATAGACCGGGCCTTCATGGGCGTTGGTCTCGATGAGCACGGGACGTTGAAAGTCCTTACCGAGCACTCTTCGAAACGTCTCGCGATAGACGGCAAGGGTCGCGCCGTCGCCCGGTCCTGGAGCCTGAGCCATGTCCTGTCTCCTCACCGCCTACCGTAAGGAAGCACTGTTTTCGAACCATGAACCCTTTAGAGACCGCGCATCCTCAGCCGCTGGGTTTGGGTCTTCGTGCGCGCCGCGCCTTGCGTTGCTGGGTGGCATCTTCGTGGAGCGCCGCCATGAAGCCAACCCCTAAGGCAACAAGGACGATGGAAAAGGGCAGCGCGGCCGCGATCGCCATGGCCTGAAGCGCGCCGAGACCGCCGGCAATCAGGAGCGCCGCGGCCACCGCGCCGATGCCGACGCCCCATTGCACACGCTCGAGGATCGGCGGCTCCGTATGCCCGCCGCATTGCATGGTCGTGACGACGAGCGTGCCGCTATCGGCGCTCGTTACGAAGAAGACCGCGACCAGAAGGGTAGCCGCGGCAGCGACGATCGTGGCGAAAATGCCGGTCTGCAAGAAGTCGATCATGACGTAGAGTGAAAGAGCAGGCTCATTCTTGGCGATCTCGATGATGGCCGGTCCCGCACGCGCCGCGGAGATCGCCGCGCCCCCCATGATCGATAGCCAGATAAACGTAATGCCCGTCGGCACGAGAAGCACGCCGAGAATGAATTCCCGCACCGTGCGCCCGCGGGAGATGCGCGCAATGAAAAGTCCGACGAACGGCGTCCAGCTGATCCACCAGCCCCAGTAGAACGTGGTCCAAGAGGAAGCCCAGCCCGTGTCATCGCTTGCCGTCTGGTAAGTGAGCCACGGCAACTGAGCCAGGTAGTCGCCCAACCGGAGCGTGACATTGCGCAAAATCGGTTCGAGCGGTGCCGAGACAAGCACCACGGCCAGGATAAAAGCCGCGAGCCAAATATTGGCGAGCGACAGCAGCCGTATACCACGATCGAGCCCGGAGCTTACCGACAGCACCGCCGCGCCGCAGATCACCGCCACGAGCAGAAGCTTGTGCTCCGTCGAGACATGCCAGCCGAACAGCCGGTTCAGCCCCGCATTGATTTGGTCGGCGCCGAAGCCGAGCGACGTGGCGAGACCGAACACGGTGGCGACGATGGCGACGACATCCGCAAGCTTACCCGGCCAGCGATTAACGCGGTCGCCGATCAAGGGACGCATGGCGGAGCGAATGCTGAGCGGCTCGCCCTTGCGGAACGAGAAATACGCGAAGATCAGCCCGGCGATCGTGTAGAGCGCCCAAGGCATGAGCCCCCAATGGAAGAAGGTGATTTCCATGGCCACGCGGGCGCGGATCACGCTCGACGGGTCCGGGCCCCAAGCCGCGATCAGCGGGTTGCCGGCATAATGGGTGAGGGGCTCGGCGATCGACCAGAAGACAAGACCGATGCCCATCCCGGCGGCGAACAGCATGGCGGCCCATGACAGCCAGCCAAATTCCGGCCTCTCGTCGTCGGCGCCGAGCCGTACCGCGCCCCAATGGCCGAGCGCTAAGACCACGCACATGACGAGTGCAGCCGATACGACCGCGCCATAGAGCCAGCCGGCGGACCCCGAGATGACGTCTCGCGCCGCCGCAAAACTCTCCTCGGCCAAGGTCGGCCAGGCAATCGTCACGACGACAAAGACCAGAACAATCAGCTTTGCGCTCGCCGGCACTCCGATCGTGCAATGGGCGAGGGGAGAATCGGTGCCGCTGTCGCGGCCTGCCTCCACTAAGCCGCCTTTCGGAAGTGCATGATGCCCCACGCAAGCAGGCCGCCTTCGGCCCCTGATACCCAATGGCCGAGGCCCTTAAGCATGCGGTTGACGAAGGCGTCACTCGCGCCGAGCTCGTCCCGGCGCGCATCGAGTTCCTCGGTGACGCGGGAGTAGTGGGTGCGCATATGTCCGGTCAGTTCCTCGACCTCCACCTCCTCGAAGCCGCGCCCGGAGAGTTCCTCGCGATAGAAGCCGAACGACGCAAGGTCGGGCAAATGGATGCGGTCATAGATTGGCTTGAGCGGGGTGGGATCGCTGAGCGCATCCGCCTGCATAGGGTCGGTGAAGATGAACTCGCCGCCCGGCTTCAACACGCGTGCGACCTCATCAAGCACCGCGCGCCGGTCCGGCGCATGCAAAATGGCATCCTGACTCCAGGCAAGATCGAACGTCGCTTCCTCGAAGGGCAACGAGTCGAACGAGCCGTCGACCACGGTTATCTTGTCGTCGAGGCCGGCCTCGCGCGTGAGGGCCCGGTTGCGCTCGTTCTCGACGGCCGAGAGATTGAGGCAGGTGACCCGCGCGCCGTAGCGCTCGGCGAGGACGCGGGCCGCCCCGCCATAGCCCGAGCCCAGATCGAGTACGTGCTTACCCTTGAGTGAGCCGGCCTTTCCCGCCATGCGCTCGACGGTGCGCCGGCTCGCGGCGCTGATGTCGGGGCCCTGATCGTAGAGCCCCACATGAATGTCCTCGCCGCCCCAGATCGTGCGGTAGAAATCGTCCGCCTCGGCGCTGTCATAGTAGTCGCGGGCGAGCGCGATGGTCTGATCAGTCGCTGCCATAGCTCTTCTCCGCGACATGGATGAAGAAGTCGGGATCGGTCTCCTCGCCTTCCTCTTGGAAGTCGCCGTAGGAATGGATTTGTTGGAACCCGGCCTCGCGCAGCAGCTTGCGCGTGTAGTTTTTGCGCAAGGGGAACATGTTGAGATTGTGCCGCGAGCCGTCCGGGAACACATACTCGAAGCGGGCAAGGCCATCATCGACATGGACCGGCTCGGCCGTGACCTGGTCGCCGCAATAATAGAATTTGTGCTTGCTGGCGAAGCCTTTGTCCAAGATGCGGTCGTAATTTCGCTGGTCGAGGATCAGGATGCCGTCATGCTTTAGCGCGGCGTAGAACTCGGCAAGCGCACGCCTGCGGTCGTTCTCGTCGAACAGATGTGTGAAGCTGTTGCCAAGACAGATGATCGCGTCGAACTTGCCGCGCACGCTCTCATTGAGCCACCGCCAGTCCGCGTGGATCGTTTTTAGGACAACATGATGCTGGCAGCCATTGTCAAAGGCTTTGGCGAGCATTTCGGCGGAGCCGTCGACCGACGTGACGTCGAATCCGGCCTTGAGGAGCTGGACGGAGTGAAACCCCGTGCCAGCGGCAACATCGAGAACGCTCTCTTTGCCGCGTGCCTTTAGGACATCGATGAAAAAGCGGCCTTCGCTTCTCGCGCGCTGATCCCAATCGATGAGTTCGTCCCACTTCTCGACAAAACCCCG
>NZ_JBPPND010000223.1:0-13260 GCF_051306395.1 Methyloceanibacter sp. | reverse complement strand
GTGCTCACCGCGGTGGGTACGCTGATGATGGCGCACTTCAATCTTCAGGTCGATTATTGGAGCATCGCCACGCCCGGTATGATCTCAGGCGTCGGCACCGGTCTCTTTTTCGTGCCGCTCACGGCGGTCGCCTTCGCCAGCATCGCCTCCGCCAAATACGACGAGGCCTCGGGCGTCTATTCGCTGATGCGCGGCATTGGCGGCTCGGCCGGCATTGCCGTGGTGAGCTGGCTGTTCGTACGGCAGACCCACATCCACTTTGCCGAGCTCACCAGCCACGTCACGCCCTACAATCAGGAGCTGTTGCCCTATCTGGCCGACAAGGGACTGACGCCCTTCTCGCCGCAAGCGGGCCCCGTGATCGGACACGAGCTCGCGCGCCAAGCGCAAATGCTCGCGTTCAACGACATCTTCTGGTTCATCGGCATCTGCACGCTGGCGATCCTGCCGGTGCTGTTCTTCATGTCGAAGCCGAAGAAGGTGGCGCTGATCCCAGCGCACTAGCACACGCAGGCACGCAGAGACGCCCTCGGAGACGGAGCTCCGGGAACGTCTTACTTGCTCAAGCGAAGTTCAGTTACCAGCAGACCCTGGCGCCCGACGAACAAACGGTCGGCGAGATCACGCCCGACCAGCACAACGTATAGGACTGCCGCGTCACCACGTCCGGCTTCTGGTAGAGGTCCGGCGAGACGCTGGTGCGCCAATACGGCTGCGGGTTTGGACGCATGGCGCTGATGCTCACGGAGCTAATGCGCTTTGCAGCCTTGTATTCCTGGATCGCCACCGCAAGGGCATTCTGGGAACGGGCGACAGCCGTTGCTTTGTTCACCCCGTCGGCGGTGCCATTTAACCCAACGCAACCCGCCTGCGCCGTGGTGCCTTGAGCCAGGCAAAGTCCAACCGCCGTCAATGCCAGCGCCAAGCCACGCCAATACGACCTCATCGAAGCCTCCCTCAACCTATCTAGAGTTGCGCGATTATCGCGGGCGGCGCGCGCCGATTCCAGCGTCTTGAACGCCCGGCAACGCGTTCCCCGAATCCTGTTACCATTGTGCCACAGTGCGACGGCATTTTGGCGACGGCATGATCGTGCAGGGTGGCCCAGCAGGGGGCCGTCTGGGCCTGAGGACCGGGAAATGGCAGCGAAACTGGTGCTGGTGACAGGCGCCTCCAGCGGCATCGGCGAGGCCACGGCCTTGCGCTACGGCGCCGCGGGCGCCCATGTCCTGCTGCTCGCCCGCAACGCCGAGCGGCTTTACGGCGTGGCCCACGCCATTCGCGAGGCGGGCGGCACCGCCACCGCCTTCCCCATCGATCTTCAAGGGTCCGAAGCCACCAAGGAGACCGCGGCGCGCATCGAGGCCGAGATCGGCACCCCGGACCTCCTCATCAACAATGCGGGCGCCGGACGCTGGCTGCCGCTCGTCGAGACGAGCCCGGAAGACGCCAGGGCCATGATCGACGTGCCCTATCTGGCGGCCTTCAACCTCACCCGCGCTTTCGCTCCGGCCATGATCGCCCGGCGCGCGGGTGGCATCGTCTTCGTCACCTCGCCCGCCTCCTATCTCGCCTGGCCCAACGCGTCGGCCTATATCGCCGCGCGCCGCGCGCTGGCCGGCTTCGCCGAAGGCCTGCAAAGCGAGCTGAAGGGAACCGGCGTGGCCGTCACCCTCGTGGTGTTGGGGACTGTCGACACCCCTTATTGGGAGCACAATCCCGATAGCCTCGAGAACGTCCCCAGTGCCAATCCGTGGCTGATGCCGACCCTGAGCCCGGCGCAAGCGGCGGACGCCATCTTCGCAGGCGCGGCCCGGAAGACGCTCTTCGTGGTGAAGCCGGCCGTCTACCGCGCGCTGTTCGTGCTGAACGCGCTGTTTCCCAAGACGGTCGCCAGCCAGCTCCGCCGCGCCGCCAAGAAAGCGCGGGGGTCAAAGGGCTAGCCGCTCCTGTCGCAGCGTCAGGGGACCGCACCGTCATCTAAACATGTATTTTTCATATTGCTTTTAACTCTCCGTCTGCCTAAATAGGGAGACGAGGACGCCATTGTCTTGCATGGAGCATGGAGAGTTTCGCCATGACCGACTGTCCCGGTATCGATTGCGCGCAGGATCGCGCCGCGCTGTCCGATGACGGCATTCGCCTTTTGGTCGACCGCTTCTACGCCAAGGTGCGCCATGACGAAGAGCTCGGCCCGATCTTCGCCCACGCCATCGCCGACGAAGAATGGCCCGCGCATCTTGCGACCATGCGCGACTTCTGGTCGTCGATCATGCTGACCTCGGGCCGCTATCACGGCAATCCCGTTGCCGCCCACCGCCGCGCCGAAGGGATCACGCCGGCGCTGTTCGAACGCTGGCTCGCACTGTTCGCCGAGACCTGCGCCGAACTATTCGACCAGACGACCGTTGCCGCCTTCATGGACAAGGCAAGACGCATCGCCACCAGCCTTCAGCTTGCGCTGTTCTACAAGCCCGAGCAGGACCGGCCGCGGGCCGCGCCGTGACCTACGTCGTCACGGAGAACTGCATCAAGTGCAAATACATGGACTGCGTGGAAGTGTGTCCGGTCGATTGCTTCTATGAGGGCGAGAACATGCTCGTCATTCATCCGGACGAATGCATCGACTGCGGCGTGTGCGAGCCGGAATGCCCCGCGGAGGCGATCTCCCCCGATACCGAACCCGGGCTCGAGAAATGGCTCACGCTCAACGCCGAGCATGCCGACATCTGGCCGAACATCGCGGTGAAGCGCGATCCACCGCCGGACGCGGATTCCTTCAACGGCACGCCCGATAAGTTCGCCTATTTCTCGCCGAACCCCGGGCAAGGCGACGGCCCGGAGGAAGCGCAAACCCCGCCGCAGCCTGCGCCCGCCGCCGCACCTTAGAGCCTAGCGATGCTCCTCGACGCTCGCGGCAATCAGCGCCTTGTTGAAGGCGGAGAGCGCCCGGGACTGGCTGGCCCAGCCAAGGATCTTGCTGCGGTCGTGCGTCTCGACCACGGGGAGCCGGTCCGCGCCCATGGTGTCGAAGGCGCGCAACGCCGTCTCCAGCGTCTCATCGGCTTGCAACGCCCGCTCGCGCTCACCCTCGGGCAGCACGACCGGATCGCCGTCTTGCGGCGGCCGCATGATGTCGGACACGCGAATGTCCCGCATCACCGTGCGGTGGGGGCCTTCATGCAAGACGATGCCGCGGGATTCGAGCTGCGCCTGGAAGAAGGAGCGGCCGAGGATCATCTGGTTGATGCCGTTGGCGATGGCCACCGTGAGCAACAGCGCAAGACTGAGCTCGAAACCGCCGGTGAGCTCGAACACCATCACCGTGGTCGAGATCGGCGCGCCGAGCACGGCGGCGGTCACCGCGCCCATGCCGAGAATGGCATAGAGCCCCTCGCTCGAGCCCACCTCGGGAAAGGCGCTGGCGGCGATCAAACCGAACGCGCCGCCGGTCATGGCACCGAGATAAAGCGCCGGCGAGAACACGCCGCCGCCGAAGCGCGAGCCGAGCGCAATTGCCGTGGCGATCGTCTTGAGCACGATGAGGATGATCATAATGTGGATCGCCAGTTGATCCTTCAGCGCCGCGTCGGTGGTGTCGTAGCCGACGCCCAGCACTTCCGGAAACCAGACGGCGATGATGCCGATCAGCAGCCCGCCGACCGCCGGGCGCGCCACCAGCGGCATTTTGAGATTGCGCGCGAACCAATCCACCGACAGCACCGTGAGCTGGAAGATGACCGCGACGCCCGCGGCGACGATGCCGAGCAGCACGAAGGCCGGCACTTCGAGATAGGACACGATGCGGTAGCTCGGCACGACGAACGCGGCCACGTCGCCGAACCAGGCTTGCGACAGGATCGTCGCCACCACCGCGGACAAGACCAGCGGCACGAAGGTGCTGATCGAGAAATGGCCGAGGATCACTTCTTGGGCAAAGAGAACGCCGGCGATCGGCGCATTGAACGAGGCGGCGACCGCGCCGGCCGCGCCCGAGGCTAGCAGCGTGCGCCGGGCGGCATTGGGCAGGCTGAGACGGTTCGAGGCGGCCGCCGCGATGGTCGCGCCGAGATGCACGATCGGTCCTTCGCGTCCGGCGCTCGCCCCCGCGCCCAGCGACAGCGCGCTGGCGAGGGCGCTGAGCAGCCCCTGTTTCAGGTCCAGCCCTCTGCCGGCATTGACCCGCGCCTCCATGACGTCGGGGACGGCGTCCGTGCGCTTGGCGGTGAGCAAATAGCGCAGCATGAGCCCCACGAGCAGACCGCCTACCGCGGGCGCCAGCACGATCACCCACCAGGGCTGTTCGCGGGCGGCCGCGGCCACGTTCTCCGACATGTCCTGAAGCCAGGGCCATTGGAAGGCGCCGATAGCCAGGCGAAAGACAATGGCGGCGATGCCCGTGGCCAGGCCGATCAGAGGCGCCAACAGCCACACCGTCGGCTGCCGGCTCTCGCGGAACTGCTTGAGATTGGGAATGGTCCAGCGTCTGGCGGTCGCCAGAAGCTTCACACGTCTCAGCGCCATCAAATGGGTTTAAAGACGCGAACGAGTCGGCTCAAGCTTTTGCGGCCCGCGATACACACCGGCCCTTGCCGGTCCAGTCCGCCCAGCCCAAATGTTAGACTTGTGATTAGGTCGTCAGGGGCACCGGCACGGTCCTCAGAAAGACCGGCAAGGGCATGGTCTGCGTCTTCACGCTCGGCAATCGCTGCTAGCGATCGGGACTGGGTCGCAACTGGGGCCCCTTTCGGTGGTTCCAGCGCAAAAAAGGGCAATAATCCGCCAAAAAGAAATTGCTGCACTGCACAAAATTGCCCTTGAAATTCATTGTGCGGTGCAATATTTCCTAGTTGTGAGCATGAACGCTTACAGAGAGAGGAACCGACATGTTTGAGCCATTTGAAAAAGCTACCAAAGACTTCCAGAAGATCTCCAAGGACAATTACGACGCGATGCTTCGCTCCTATGGTGAGCTGAACCGCGGCTTCCAGGACATCGGCGCCCGCGTGACCGGCTATTCGAAGCAGGCTGTCACCGACGCAACCAGCACCTTCGAGAAGCTCCTCGGCGCCAAGTCGCTGGAGCAGGCCGTCGAGATCCAGTCTCAGGCCGCCAAGAAGGCCTATGACAGCTGGGTCTCCGAGGCCTCGAAGATCGGCGAGGTGTATGCGTCCGTCGCGCGCGAGGCCTATAAGCCCGTCGAGAAGGCCGTGCAGAAAACGGCGACGCCGACCGCGTAAGCATCGTCCTTCAGGACACGAAAAAAGACCCGGACATCGCGTCCGGGTCTTTTTGTATCGGCGTCTGATATCCGCTCAAGAGGCGAGTTTCAGCTTTTCCGCCTCCCGCTCTTCGGCGGTCTCGCCCATGGTGCGCATCTCCTGCTCCGGTGGGGCACACGGCCCGAACTTCTTGAGCAGCCGCCTCATGTAACGGCGGAAGCGCAAATGCTGGATCTCGAAGCGGTGCCACGGCGTGTCCTGGTGCTTGAGCCCGTGGCCGATATCGGGATTGGCGTGACGCTTGAGCGCATGGAACCACGCCGCCCTCTTCGGGTCCTCTTCCTGGGCCGTGATGAAGGCCGCGATCAGCCGCGCCTGATAGTCGGCGATCTGCCACACGCCGCCCTCGGCCGGCTCGAACAGCCCGCACACAAAGAAGTCGTCCCACTCGCGATGGAAGGTGTGGATGAACAGCTTCGGCCAGCCCTTCTCATCGAGCACGTAAGAATCGTCCATGAACGGAAAGTGGACGCGGAACCCCGTGGCCCAGACCAGCAGGTCGATCTCCTCCGACGTGTCGTCGTCGAAAAAGACGCGCTTCCCGTCGAACCGCGTGATGCCGGGCTTCGGTACGATGCGCCCATGCACGATGTGATCGAGATAGGTCGTGCAGGCCGTCGGGTGCGCCTCGAATAGATCGTGATCCGGCTTCGGCAGGCCGTAGCGCTCATGCGAACCGATCAAGACCCACATGCCGAGCTTGTAGAGCGAATACATAAAGCGGCGCGGCAGCGGCAAATGGCTCAAGCGGTCGATCACCGCGTCGGTCGGCTTGCCGAACAGCATCTTCGGGAAGAAGTAATAGGTGCGGCGCATCGAATGCACCGCCGCCTTACCGTCGAGCGCCGCGTCGCCCAGGATGTCGACCGCCGAGTTGCCGGCGCCCACCACCAGCACGCGCTTGTCCTTGAGCTGCGTCTTCGACTTCACCTCGTGGGAGTGGAGCATCTCGCCCGCGAACGTGCCCGGATAGTCGGGCACGTAGGCATGCCAATGGTGACCGTTGGCGACGACGACCCCGTCATAGGCTCGCGGCTCGCTCTCCCCCTCCAGCGTCACCCGCCAGCCTTTATCGGCCCGCTCGATGGCGGAAACGCGGGTGTTGAAGGTGATGCGGTCGTAGATCCCGTACTCCGCGGCATAAGCGCGCAAATATTCGTGCGCCTGCGCCGCGCTCACATAGTACGGCATCTCGTCGGGGAACTTGAAGTCGGGGTAGCGGGACAGCTTCTTGGAGGAATTCAGGTGCGTGGAGCCATAGACCGCGTGGGGACTGTCGGGGTTCCAGATGCCCCCGATATCGCCTTCCGCCTCGAAGCAATCGAAGGGAATTCCCCGCTCGGCGAAGGTCTTGACCACGGCCAGCCCGCAGGCGCCCGCCCCGATGATGCAGTACCGCTTCACGTCCGTCACGACCCTCCGATGCAAAATCCAAACCCGCGAAATAGCTGCAAATTGCGGCAGACCTAAGCATTCCCTCTGCCCCCCTTCAACCCATAGGATGGCGCCTGCGCCTCCTTGATCTGCGTCAAGTTTGAAGGCGTCCTTGCCGCTCTCAATGGGCCCGTTCGGCTGCTTTTTCAGGAGCCTGGATTCGCGGGCTCATTCCGTTATGGTCTTGCGCCGCGAGGAGTGAGGGAAGTTCATGGACATCCAACAGGACGTCACCATCAAAAGCTGGGACGGGACCTGGACCTATCACCCGCGGGTGAAGGTGAGCCCGGAAAGCGTCGAGGACATCATCGAGATCGTGACCGACACGGTGCGCTTTCCCACGCCCGTGCGGCCCGCGGGCTCCATGCATTCGACCGCGCGCATGAACGGCGACGACCAAGGCGGCACCATGGTCGACATGAAGGCCATGAACCGCATCCTGCACTTCACCGACGACACGGTCACGGTGGAAGCCGGCGTGTCGTACATTCAGCTTGCCCAAGCGCTGCGCGAGCGCGGACTCCAACCCCACGTCACCACCGAGATCGGCAATACGACGCTGGCCGCCATGGCCTGCGCCGCCACCAAGGACTCATCCTTCCCCAGCGGTTTTGGCCAGATCAGCTCCTACGTGACGGCCGTGCGCTTCGTCACGCCGCACGGCGATATCCGCGAGCTCACCGAGGCCAACAATCCGAAGGAGATGCAGATCTTCCGCTCCAGCTACGGGCTGTTCGGCATCATCTTCGAGGTGAGCCTCAAGGTCCGGCCCACCACGGCCTTGTCGGTGCGCCACTACTCGTTGAGCCTCGAGAACTTCCGCAAGTTCTTCCCCGTCTACAAAGCGCGCGGCTACGCGGTGATGTACTACATCTTCCCCTACGCCAAACGCGTGGTGGTCGAGCTGCGCAAGGACAATCCGGAAGCGGCGCCCAAGTCGAAATACCGCTGGGCCTATCGCAACCGCTTCTGGCGCAAATACGCGCCGGCCGGGGTGATATGGATCGACAAGAACATCAAGAACCGGAAATGGCACGACCGGGCGCAGGACTCGTTCTTCTATCTGCTGCGCCAGGCCATGGTCTGGTTCGTGCGCTCCGAGCGCAGTTGGCCGCATGCGCAGATCATCAACTACCCGCGCAATCCCGGCGATACCAAGTACCTGTTCAGCATGTGGTCGTTCCGGGAGGGCGGCTTCTTCGACATCCTCGATGAGTATTGCGATTTCTGCATCGCTTACGAGGCCCATACCGGCTTCCGCTGCAATCTGCCGAGCGTCGGCTACGCCATCTGCCGGGATGTCGAGGCACTGTTCTCCTATACCTGGGAGGGGCCCGGCATGAGCATCGACCCGGCCTCCACCGGCGGGCCGGAATGGGAAGAATTCCTCCACGCCTACAATGACTTCTGTAGCGAGCGCGGGGGCACGCCGCTGTTCAACCAGACGCCCTTCCTGACCCGCGACATGGTGCGTCGAGCCTTCGGGGCGCGGCTCCAGCAATTCGCCGCCCGCCGCAAGGAGGTCGATCCTCACGACCGCTTGCTGGATAATTATTTCCGCGAATTTCTGTCTTAGAGACTAGCGCCAGCGCGCTCGAAAGCGGCGTAAGGCTCAATATGCGCCGAAATAAATGAGGGGCGACGCGCGAGGCGTCACCCCTCACAGTGCTCCTAAACCTCTCGCCTAGAAGCCGATCCAGGCACCGCCGCGATAATAGCCGCGGCCCTCGCCAGGCTCGCGCCAGCGATACCCCTCGCGAGGCGCCCAATCGTCACCGTAGATGTTGAGGTTCACGCCCGCGGGGTACTCATGTTTTTCCTTGACCCGCCAGCAATCTCCGTCGGCGTTGCACACCACGGCGGCCGACGCGCCGGTGGTGAAGGCAAAGACACTGAGAGCCAAGACAGCGCTTCCAAGGTACTTCATGGGGGAGTCTCCTTCTCGTTTGCGAAACGCACAACGCGCGAGGAGACTTTCCGGTTGCACGGCCTGACGGACCCTTTACCCGGCAACCTGAATGAGAGCTCAAATTGATGAAAACCGTAGGTTACGCGCCTGATGAACCCGCGCATACGGTCTCGCGCTGATACACGATCAGGTCGAGTGACGGCGCGTCACCCGTGAGCTTGGTGAGCAGGCAATGGGCTTGGCCGCGGTGATGCGTCTGATGATTGAAGACGTGTGACAGGGCGTAGCGAAGCGGCTGCACCATCTCCGCCGGCCTACTGGTGCGGTAGCGGATGTCGCCGGCAAGGTCCTCGTCAGTCAGGTTTTCCACATAGGCGATGATGCGGGCATCCTCCTCCGCCCGCGCCGCACGCAGATCGTTGAAATCGTCCTCGAGAATGGCGTTGAGCGCAGTGGGCAGAGGCCCCTCGCCGGTGAAGCGGTGCATCCACACGCGGTCGGCCACGAGAAGATGGTTGAGTGTGCCGTGCATCGACTTGAAAAAGGCGCCGTGATCGGCGCGGTAGTCCTTATCGGAGAGTTGCGCCGCAGCATCGTAGAGACGCTCGTTGGCCCAGGCGTTGTAGCCCGAGAACATCTCGAACGTCTCGCGCATCTTCAAGCGCCCGTCGCCTTGATGAACCAGCGCACCAGCGGGAAGGACACCATGCGCGGCATGTCGCGCACCGTCTTGAGGAACCCTTCGACCTGGATCGGGAAGGCGATCTCGTAAGGCCGCTTCGGCAGCTTCTCGAGGATTTTCCGCGCGCAGCGCTCCTTGCTCATGACGAAGAGCTTCTTCTTCGGATCGTAGGACGCATTGAGCGGCGTATCGACGAAGCCCGGATTGATCAGCGTCACGTCGACGCCGGTGCCTTTAAGTTCCAGTTTGAGGCTCTCGGCCAGATTGATCACCGCCGCCTTGCTTGCGCCGTAGCTGCCGTTGCCGGGCCAGCCCGCATAGCCGAACAGCGAGCCCATGATGGCGAGCTGGCCTTCGCGCCGCTCCAGCATTGTCGGCAGGACCGCGGCGATGCCGTTGATCACCCCGTCCACGTTGAGCGCCATGGACTTGTGGAAGCCGTCGAGATCTATATTGCGGATGTCGAAGGGCACATACATGCCGGTGCCGAGCAGCGCGAGATCGATCGGCCCCAACGCCGCTTCGACTTTGGCCGCGCAGGCTTTCAGCTCTTCGGGCTTGAGCACGTCGGCGGGAAACGCCGTGATGTTGTCGCTGGAGGCGGCGAGCGCATCCAGCCTGTCGCTCGGCCGCGCCGTGGCGGCGACCTTCACGCCGGCATTGCCAAGCCTCTTCGCGATCTCGCCGCAAATAGCGCCCGAGGCGCCCGTAATCCACGCCACCTTCCAGGGATATGTCTTCTCGGCCACGTCCTGCCCCGTTCTCAGCTGCAAGCGGAACGGCGCCTGCCAGCCAAACTAGTCCGCCCGCTCCGCCCGGGGATCGTTACTGCCGAGCGGCATCATGCGCAAGGCGGGCTTTGGCCGCGGCGAGCGGCCTTGGCTTGAGTCCTCGCCCCGATCGAAGGTCTGGTCGTCCGTCCAGGTGGAAACGAACTCGACGAATGCCCGCGTCGCCTCCGAGGCGAAGCTCTGCTGCTCGGGGCGCTGCAACGGATAGCTCGTGGGCGCATCCTTGCTTCCGCGGTCCAACAGAGCGTCGTAGCCGCGCCACGGCTTTTGTCTGTCCGCATCCCGCCACGCCTTACGGAATCGGCGCGCGAGGTCCTCGAATGCGGCCATGGTGGCGCGATAGCGGAGCCAGCGGTGATTGTCCCACGTCAGCTCGATGTCATCGCCGGACTGCGGATCCTTATCCGGGTTCGGCCCATAGCGCGCAGCGAGCAGTTCGCCGGCCCGCTCTCCGCGTGCGCCGATTTCCTCGATGAGGTCCGAACCCATGTTCAGGTTCATGCCGCCCTCATGCTCGGCGAGCTTCACGTGCACCACGCGTTCGCGATAGCCGGGCAGCGCCATGAGCTCGGTGTCGGCCCAGTTACGCGCGGTATCGAACAGCGCGCCGAAGAACCCGGCGACGGTCTGGAACTTGTTGAAGCGCGCAGCCGACCCAATGCCGGAGGAGTTTCGGCTTGGCATCCAGACATGGTCCCAGCCTTGAGGCTTCCCGTTCTTGTCACTCTCGGCGGCGACGCCGCTGACCCGCTCGAGCGTGCCGCCCACTTCGTCCACCTCGGTCGCGGCGACCTCGTAGGGGATGAGATTGATGGCGAAGGTCGGGCGCGACGGCAGCGGCGAATCGAAAAAGTGCAGCGGGAAGTTGCTGGTGAGACCGCCGTCGGAAAACCAGCACCTTTCGAGCGGGAACTTGCCGCCATTGGTTTTTGGCGCCTCGAAATTGACGGCATAGAGCGGCACCGCGCTAAGCAGGAACGGAAAGCTCAAGCTCATGCGCGCGCCGAGGAGGATCGGCAGGTCCTCCGGCGCAGGCAGCGGCACGAATCCGACCGTATCGATGTCCTTTGGATAGCGGGCGTTGGCCGCGTGCGCGCACATATGCTCGACCACGGATGCGGGAAACAGCTTGGCGAACTCGGCCTCCTTGAAAAAGAGCTGCCCCCAGCTCCCCTCCAGAAAAGGCAGGCGCTGGGAGATTCCACGCGTGATGTTGGTGGTCATCAGGACGAGCTCGATATCGCGCTCCGCGCGCTCGTCGCGGGTGCCCCAAAGGTCGCCGAAGGTCACCGGCGGCTCGGCGGGCTCACGGTTGGCAACCGACTGGAAGAAGCCATGCAGCCAGTCCGTGAGCGGCAGCACGCCCGCTTCGTCGGGCCGGCCGTCGCTCGACCCCGAGCACAGACCGTAGCCGTTCCGAGGCAGCTCAACCAGCACGTCCCGGACGACACCGACCGACGTCGCCGCGACCACGAAGACAAGCGCCGGGACGAGTCCCACGAGAAAGGGGATCCAAGCGGCGCTTCCGAGACTTGAGGTCACAGCGAGGACAACGAGCGGCAGCAGCACCACCGCGGCGCCCACGACAGCGTAGACCCAGTAATTGACGCAAAGGGCCCACACGACAAAGGCAATCTTGGCGGCGAATCCTTCCGGGCCGAGCCCGGACATCAACACGTTGAACAGCCGGCGGGTGCCCTCTTGCGGCTGAAACAAGCGCTCCAGCACGGTCTTCTTGCCCTCAACACCCGGGCGGTTACCGGGCCTCCGCCCAAGCTCCGCGGGAAGCGTCTTGAAGCGCGTGCCGAAGTGATCCTCGCCGTGCTTCGCTCCGTAAGCGGCGGCCGCCGTACCCGTGGCGGCGATCGCGCCGGCGGAGGTCCCCCCGATGGAGCGGAAGCGGTAGGTCTCGGAAAGCTTGGCGATGGCGCGGGGATAGACGATGCCGCTGGTGATCCCGCCTCGCATCACCAGATCGCATTGGAGCTTCTTCGTCATGACAACCTCCGCGTGCACAGGTTGTCAGTATATCCTTAAGCGCGAGTCAAAAAGGCGATAAAAAGCGAGGCTTGGGGCTCAATCCACAAATGGATCGTGTACGAGGATGGTGTCCTCGCGCTTGGGGCTGGTTGAGAGCAGCGCCACGGGCACCCCGGTCAGCTCCTCGAGCCGTCGGACATATTTGATGCATTGCGCCGGCAGTTCCGCCCAGGAGCGCGCGCCCCGGGTCGATTCGGCCCAGCCTTCCATCTCTTCGTAGATGGGCTCCACGCGGGCCTGCGCCCCTTGCGCGGCCGGAAGATAGTCAAGCTCGGCGCCGTCGAGCTTGTAGCCCACGCAGATCTTGAGCTTGCCCCCCGGCAGATCGTCGAGCACGTCGAGCTTGGTGAGCGCGATGCCGTTGATGCCGCCGACTTTGCAGGTTTGCCGTACGAGGCAGGCATCGAACCAGCCGCAGCGGCGCGCACGGCCCGTGACCGTACCGAACTCCGCCCCGCGCTCGCCGATCAGCCTGCCGGTGTCGTCGTGAAGCTCGGTGGGAAATGGCCCCTCGCCCACCCGCGTCGTGTAGGCCTTGGTGATGCCGAGCACGTAGTTGAGCGCGCCGGGCCCGACGCCCGCGCCGGTCGCGGCCTGCGCCGCCACCGTGTTGGACGAGGTGACGAAGGGATAGGTCCCGTGGTCGATGTCGAGCAGCGCCCCTTGCGCGCCTTCGAACAGGATACGCTTGCCCGCCCGGCGCGCCTCGTCCAGCAGCGCCCACACCGTGTCGACGTAAGGCAGGACTTTCGGCGCGATCGCGGTGAGTTCGCCGCAGAGCTGGTCGGCGCTGATCTCGGGCTCGCCCAAACCGCGCCGCAAGGGATTGTGGTGCGCCAGGATGCGCTCGATCTTCGGCTTGAGGCTCGACAGGTCGGCGAGATCCAGGACGCGCACGGCGCGCCGCCCCACCTTGTCCTCATAGGCCGGGCCGATGCCGCGCTTGGTGGTGCCGATCTTGCCGGCGCCCGCGGCCGCCTCGCGCAGCGCGTCGAGTTCCCGGTGAAGCGGCAGGATCAGGGTAGCGTTCTCGGCGATCCGCAGATTCTCGCGAGAGATGGTGACACCGAGTGCCTCGATGCGGGCGATCTCTTCCACCAAGGCCCAGGGATCGACCACGAC
>NZ_JBPPND010000222.1:0-3698 GCF_051306395.1 Methyloceanibacter sp. | reverse complement strand
TTCACCCCCGAAGAATACGCGTCGATCACCGGTGCCATCACCCGCGCCGAGAAGGCCACGAGCGGCGAGATCGTCGTCGTGGTGGCCCGGGCCTCGTCCACCTATCGCTATTTCGCGCTGATGTGCGTGGCGCTGGTCTCACTCGCCGTGCCGCTGCCCCTCATCCACTTCACCAAGTGGCCGATCGAATATGTCTATCTCTTGCAGCTCGCGGTGTTTGCTCTTGGCGTCGTGATCGTGCAGTGGGAAGCGTTCCGCGTCGCCATCGCGCCGCGCGCGCTGAAGCATGCGCGGGCGCACTTGCGCGCCGTCGAGCAATTCCTGGTGCAGAACCTGCACACCACCGAGGGACGCACCGGCGTGCTCATCTATGTGTCGGACGCGGAGCGCTACGCCGAAGTGATCGCCGATGACGGCATCTACCGGAAGGTGACACCCGACGTGTGGGACGATCTCATCGCCGCGCTGACCGCGGAGATCGGCAAAGGCTCGCGCACGGAAGGCTTCGTCGCCGCCATCGAGACCTGCGGCGCCATCCTCGCCGAGCATTTCCCGCCGGAGACGGGCGACCATGACGAGCTCCCCAACCACTTGATCGTGCTCGATGTCGCACAGCCCGCGTGAGGCCGAAGCGCCCAAGACCCTTCATACCAAGACCCTTCAGACCGTGCCCAGGCGCGGCCTGATCGGCTGGGTGCTGTTCGATTGGGCGACCCAGCCCTTCTACACCCTCGTCGTCACCTTCCTGTTCGCGCCCTATTTCGTGAACGGCTTCATGGACGATCCCGCGCACGGCCAAACCATCTGGGCGTACGCGACGGGCGCCGCCCAGCTGATCGCCGCAGGCCTGGCGCCGGTGCTCGGCGCCATCGCCGATGCGGGGCTCCCGCGCAAGCCCTGGATAGCCGGCTTCTCGGTGCTGCTGGTCGCGGGCCTCGGTGGCTTGTGGTTCGCCATCCCCGGCGATCTTTCGCTCGTGCCCGTCGTGCTGCTGTCTTTCGGTCTCGCCACGATCGGCGCCGAGCTCGCCACCGTGTTCAACAACGCCATGATGCCGGGCCTCGTCTCGGGGAAACGGCTCGGCACGTTGTCCGGCCTCGGCTGGGCGGTGGGCTATGTGGGCGGCCTGGTCAGCCTGGCGCTGATTGCCGGCCTCATCGTCACCGACCCGAACACCGGCAAGACCCTGTTCGGCTTGCAGCCCGTCTTGCCGCTCGACACCGCGACCCGCGAAGGCGACAGGCTGGTCGGGCCGTTCTCGGCCCTGTGGTATCTGGTCTTCGTCCTGCCGCTGTTCTTGTTCACGCCGGACCGGCCGGACGCGCCGCTTCAGGGCAGCGCCGTACAGGCGGGCTTGCGCCGGCTGGTGCGCTCGATCAAGGACCTGGTGCGCGATCACGGTTCAATCGCGCTCTTTTTGTTGGCGCGCATGCTCTATGCCGACGGGCTCGGCGCCGTGTTCGCCTTCGGCGGCATTTATGCGGCGAGCGTGTTTGGCTGGGGCGCCGCGGAGCTCGGTCTGTTCGGCATCGTGCTCACCGTCGCCGGCACCATCGGCGCACTCATCGGCGGCCTTCTCGACGACCGCTTAGGCTCCAAGACCGTGATCGTCACGGCGCTTCTCTTCTTCATTGCGGGCTCGCTCGGCGTGCTCTCGATCGACGCCGACGAGATCCTGTTCGTCATTCCCGTGGCGCCTAAAGCAGACGGCAGCGGGCTGTTCGCCTCCGCCGGCGAGCAGTCTTATCTCGCCTTCGCCGTTCTCATCGGCCTGGCGGCCGGTCCGATCCAGGCCTCGAGCCGCACCCTGCTGGCCCGGCTCTGCCCGCCGGAGAAAACCACGGAGTTCTTCGGTTTCTTCGCCTTCTCCGGCAAGATCACCGCCTTTGCCGCGCCGCTCGTCATCGGCCTGGTCACCGCGCTCACCGACAGCCAGCGCCTCGGCATCTCGGCGTCCCTCGCCTTTCTGATCGGCGGGCTCCTCTTGCTGCTCTGGGTGCGCCCCCCGCGTTGACGGCACGCGTGTTCGTCGCCGCGGCGCGTAAGTCCGGCTGTTGAGTTGGGGCAAAACGACCAAAGCGACGTGCGCCGTAGCAAATCTGCGGCGTTCGGGCTAAGTTGTGTAGCTGGGGTACGATCAGCACTGAGATCAGGGGACGATCATGAGACAGATTGGAGTCGTTGCGGCGTTTTTCGCGGCCTTGCTTTTCGCCGCGTGCGAGCAACCGAAGGACGAAGACACAAAAGAACCCGCGGAGCAGCCGGCCACCGAAGCGCCGGCCGAAGACGCTGCACCGGCCGACGACGCCGCGCCCGCCGAGGAGCCTGCGGACGAAGACGCAGCACCGGTCGAGGAGCCGGCGGACCAAGAGCCTACGGACCAAGAGCCCATGGATGAAGAGCCGGCCGACGAGCCTGCCGCCATGGAAGAGCCGGCGGCCGAGGAACCCGCGCCCGCCGAAGAGCCTGCAGCGGAAGAGCCTGCCGCGGACGATGCCGACGAGCCGGACGCGATGGTGGAAGAAGAGACCACCGAAGAGGTCATCTCCGTGCCGCCCACGGTCTCCGAGGACGCACCGTCCGAGCCTCATGCCGGCGAGTCTGCGTCCGAGTCCCAGCCCGAGCCGGTCTATCCGGACGGCGAGCCGGGCGATACGGACTCCGACGGCGCCATGGATGCCGAAGAGCCGGCCGGTGAAGCGGTGATGGAAGAAGACACCATGGAAGTCGAGACGCCTGACGGCGACGCCGTCATGGAAGAGGACACCATGGAGGTCGAGACGCCCGACGGCGAGGCCATGATGGAAGAAGACACCATCGTGGTCTCACCTGAAGTCTCCGAGGACGCAGCACCGGTCGAGGAGCCGGCGGACCAAGAGCCTATGGACCAAGAGCCCATGGAAGAGCCCATGGACGGGATCATGGATGAAGAGCCGGCCGATGAGCCTGCCGCCATGGACGAGCCTGCAGCCGAGGATGCCGCGCCCGCCGAAAAGCCGGCAGCGGAAGCGCCTGCGGCGGACGACGCCGACGAGCCGGACGCGATGATGGAAGAAGAGACCACGGAAGAAGTCATCTCCGTGCCGTCCACGGTCGCCGAGGACGCACCGTCCGAGCCTCATGCCGGCGAGCCGGCGTCCGAGTCCCAGCCGGAGCCGGTCTATCCGGACGGCGAGCCGGGCGATGCGGACTCTGACGGCGCCATGGATGCCGAAGAGCCGGACGCCGAAGAGCCGGCCGGTGAAGCGGTAATGGAAGAAGACACCACGGAAGTCGAGACGCCTGACGGCGACGCCGTCATGGAAGAGGACACCATGGAGGTCGAGACGCCGGACGGCGAGGCAATGATGGAAGAAGACACCATCGTGGTCTCACCTGACGTCTCCGAGGATGCGCCGACCGAGCCGCACAAAGGCGAGGGTCCGTCGCCGAACCAGCCGCAGCCGGTCTATCCGGACGGTGAGCCGCAATAGGCTAAGCATCGAGATCAGATCGAAGCAAAGGCCTCCCCTTCGGGAGGCCTTTTTCGTTTGTGCTGAGGCGGCGGCACCGTGATGATGGCGAGCCGGCGTCCTAGGCCTTGTGTCCCTGGATGTAGTGCTCGAGTTGGTCGATGATGAATTCCTGATCGCTGATAATGCTGTTCACCATATCGCCGATCGAAACGATTCCGACGATTCGTCCACGTTCGAGAACCG
>NZ_JBPPND010000221.1:0-4280 GCF_051306395.1 Methyloceanibacter sp. | reverse complement strand
CAACCGGCGCGGCCCGCTAGACGATTGTGCCGCCTTTTCCTTGATCAATGACCGTTAGCTGAGGTGTTTCCATGACCGTATATTTGCCGCTTGAAATCCCCGAGACCCTTGCCGCCGGCCCCGGACCGGGGAACACCGACCCGCGCGTGCTCGATCGTTTCGCCAAGAGTGGCGTGGCCGACCACATGCAGAAGGACGTGCTCCGCGGCATGATGGAAGCCAAGGCGATGCTGCGCGAGCTGTGGGGCACCAAGAACGTCTACACCTATGGTGTGGCCGGCACGGGCTTCTCGGGGCTGGATTGCGTGCTGTCCCTGATCCTGCCGGGTGACAAAGTCGTCACCTTCCCGAACGGCACGTTCTCCGGCATCGACAGCCTGACCATCCGCATGAAGGCTTCGACCGCCGAGGAGTTGGCCGCCGACAGTCTCAATCCGAAGCCCGCGAGCGTGACCATCGTCGAAACGCCGCACGGCAAGTCGGTGACCGGCGACACCGTCGACAAGGCGCTGGCCGAGCACAAGCCCATGTGGGCGTTCATGGCCCATTGGGAGACCGGCTCCGGCCGCATCAACGACCTCAAGGGCTTCTCCGATGCTTGTGTGAAGCACGGCGTCATGGGCATCTGCGATGCCGTGTCGAGCCTCGGCGTGGGCGATTTCAACATCGACGATTATCCGGGCATCGTCGCCTGGGCGTCGTGTCCGCAGAAGGGCGTGCTGTCGCTTCCGCTGACCTATGCGCCGGTGAGCTTCACCGACAAGGCCATTGAGATGGTCAAGAAGCGGGGCTGCCGCACCTATGTGCATCACCCGATTCTCGACGCGCGCCATTGGGGCATCGTCGACGGCAAGGACGTGGATACGCCCGGCTATCACCAGACCCATTCTTGCTACGCGGTGGCCGCCTTCCACGAGGCGCTGCGCATCATTCTGAGCTACGGCCGCCGCCGCAAGGCGACCGACTACGCCTACCACGAGAAGGCGCTGCGCCAGGCTGTGGAGGCTATGGGCTGCGAGGTTACCTCGGACATGCCGAGCCTCGTGGTGCTGAATTTGCCGGGCAAGCTCGCCGGCAAGGAGAAGGAGCTGGTTCAGGGGGCGCGTGCGGAAGGGTTCGGCATCTGGCCGACCCTGTCAGAGCCGGTGCAGGTTCGCATCGGTATCCTCAACCAGCTCTCGCCAGAGCAGATCGCTGAGATCACCAGCCGCTTCGCCGACGCCATGCTCGCCATGGGTGCGGAGTTCGACAAGCAGCAGGTGATGAATCAGCTCAATTCCTATTACGCGAAGGCCGCGTAAGGGGCAGCTCCGGCGATCGCTCCCTCCCAAGGGGCGGCGTGCATGAGTTTTGACCATTGCCGTTTCGGCAAAGCTTCGCGATCGGCGTCGGCGCTTTTGGCGTTGGCGCTGATCGCGCAAGCCGTCTTCATCTTTTCGGGCACTCCTGCCCGGGCGGAAAGCCCGGAGGCGTTCGCCGCGTTCAGCCGCCAGATCCCGGAACTCGCCGCGAAAGGCGATATGGGGGAGGCCATCGCGCTGGCCGAGCGTTACGTGACGCTCGCGCGCGAGGCGTCCGGCGAAGAGAGTCTTGAGTACGCCACGGCGGCCACCTGGCTCGGCTGGCTCTACAAGAAGCAACAGCGCTATGTGGACGCCGAGGCCTTGCTCAAGCAGGCGCTTGCCATCCGCGAGGAGGCGTTCGGGCCGAACCACCCGCTGGTCGCCACCAGCCTGAACAATCTGGTGGGGCTCTATCAGGCGCAAGGCCGCGACGAGCAGGTTGCCGCCTTGGGGGCGCGGATCGACGCCATTCGAGCCAAGGCCGTCGGGGTCAGTATGCTCGAGGCGCTGCCGCGCGAGATTCAAGAGCTTCAAGCCAAAGGCAGGACGGCGGAAGCCGCCAGGCTGGCCGAGCATTACCTTGCCCTGTCAAGAGAGCGCTACGGCGCCAACCAGCCGGGCATAGTGCCGGCGCTGCTGGAGGCCGCGTCCCTCTTCGAGCAGCAGGGTAAGCTGCTAAAAGCCGAGCCGCTGCTCAAGCAGGCGCTGGAGATCCGCATCGCCGTGTTCGGTCCGCGCAGCCCCGAGGTGGCGGACAGCGCCGAGGCGCTGGGGCGTCTCTATCAGAAGGCGGGCCGCCTCAAGGAGGCGGAGAGGTCTTTCAAGCGCGCTTTGTCGATTCGCAAGGCGGCGTTCGGCCGGCGCAACGAGAAGACCATCGGCGCCATGGAGGCGCTGGCCGGCGTGTACAAGGCGGAGGGGCGCGACGCGGAGGCGGAGCGGCTCTACGCCAATGCCCGGAAGCTTGGCCGGCAGGTGCAGCGGCGCTTCGCCTTCTCGCGCGAGGAGCCGACCTATGCGGTGGTGAAGGTGTTCTACGCCACGGACCGCAAGAACACCGGCGCGAAAGACCCTGCGCAGACCTATGGCGGCGACCGGGGGCCGCTTACCTTCGGCGTGGCGACGGTGAGCATCCCGCGCGATCATCGCTTGGGCGCTCTGGAGGCGCCGTCCATTTGGCGGCTCGAATGGTGCAACGATCCGGACCGCTTCGTGGTCCTGCTGTCGGTGGACGAGACGGACAAGACCAAGTTCTTCGAGGACATCGCCGATCGCGTGAGAAAGTCTTCCCGTAAGTCCGCCTTCATCTTCGTGCACGGTTACAACGTCACCTTTGTCGATGCGGCACGGCGCACGGCGCAGATGACCTACGACCTCGGCTTCGACGGCGCGCCGGTGCTGTATAGCTGGCCGTCCCAGGCGAGCTACGCCTCCTACAAGGTGGACGAGACCAATGCCGAGTGGTCGCGGCTCGACTTAAAGAATTTCTTGAAGGACTTCGCCGAACAGTCGGACGCGGACAATATCTACCTCATCGCCCACAGCATGGGGACGCGCGTGCTGACCGGCGCGCTGAAGGAACTCGTGCTGGAAGACCCGAGCATGCGGGAGAAGTTCGACGAGATTATTTTGGCGGCGCCGGATATCGACGCCGACACGTTCACGCGGGATATCGCGCCCAAGATCCTGGCAGGCGAGGGCGGTACGACACTCTACGCCTCGTCCGGCGATTACGCGCTGATGGCCTCCAAGACCTTTGCCGGTTACCGGCGCGCGGGCGACACGGAGGGAGGCGTGACCATTGCCCCTGGTGTGGACACCATCGATGCAAGCGCGATCCGCACCGACTTCGTCGGCCACAGCTATTATGCCGATTCAGACTCCGTGCTCGGCGATCTGCGCGATCTCATTCTCCACGGCAAGCGGCCGGGGAAGCGCTCGCGGCTGTCGCCGGTGAAGAGCGACGCGGGCCGCTACTGGACCTTCAAGCAAGGTCACGCGCCCGCGCAATAACGCTGCTTCGTCGGCGCCGGAAACTCAGGCGCTCAGTCGTTGGGCGCTCAGTCGTTGCGGGGATGGTCCTGGCGCCATTCGGCGGGGCGCTGGAAACTGCCGCGCCAGATGCCGCGCTTGGCCTCGCGGGCTTCCCGCTCCACATCCGCATAGGCGTAGCCGGTCTTGCCGCCAAGATCGATGGCGTAGCCGTCGCGCACCAGCGCCTCGCCGATGTCGGGCACGCCGGCCGCGCTGCACAGGGCGACGTTGCGGCCGAAGCGGTCGGTGTCTTTCACCGCGCACGTCACCTCGCCCCCTTTGATCAGCTTGGTCAGCCTGACCTTGGCGGCGCGGCCGCACAGCCATTCCTTGCCGTTGGTCTCCTCGCAAGTCTGCTTCAGCTCCGGCGCGTCGATGGCGAAGATGCGGTACTCCGCGCCGTTGCCCGCGCGCAAGGTATCCCCGTCGATGGAAACGATCCTGGCTTCGGGTCCGAAGGGCTCGGGCTCCACGCTGCAATAGCGCTGAATGAGCAGCACGAGCGCGAATACGAGCACAAGCGCGACGACCTTGCCGAGCTGCGTGGCCAGCGTCTTGGTGGGCAATTCAGTACGCTTGCGGCTCGACGGCGTGCTGCTCGAGCTTGGGCGCGTCGATGATTTCCGACGCGCCATCAGCCGCCGTCGATCTGCCGGGCGACAATGGCGATGGTTTGCTGATAGACGCCCGCGGCGTTCCAACCCTGAATGGCCGCGAAGTTGGGCTGGCCCGGCTGATAGCCGGCGCCGGGCCGCCAGCCATGGCCGCGCAGGAAGTTCGCCGTGGAGGCGAGCGCGTCGGCCTTGGAGTTGAGATCGATGCGGCCGTTACCGTCGCCGTCGACCGCGTAAAGCAGAATCGCCTTCGGCAGGAATTGGGTCTGGCCCACCTCGCCATGCATGG
>NZ_JBPPND010000220.1:0-6338 GCF_051306395.1 Methyloceanibacter sp. | reverse complement strand
GCCGAGACCGCAGCCAAGAGCACGCGCGAGGTGGAGGATGACGGCGCCATCGACTTCATCGCGCGGATCTGGCGGCTGGACCTGCCGGACCCCGCCGCACGCGCCGAAGCGCTCACGTTCGTGACGCGCCTCCAGCAGACCACCGGTCCGCTCATGGCCAAGGCCGTCGAGGACACGCTGTTCTATCGCTATAACCGCCTGATCGCGCTGAACGAGGTGGGCGGGTCACCCGACGAGTTCGGCGCGGCGCCCACGAGCTTCCACGAAGACATGGCCGCGCGGCGCATTCACCAGCCTTTCGGCCTGCTCCCCACCTCCACCCATGACACCAAGCGCGGCGAGGATGCCCGTGCCCGGCTATACGTGCTGAGCGAACGCCCTGAAGAGTGGAAGGCCTGCGTCGCCAAGTGGTCGGCCATGAACGAGGCTCTTTTGGTCAAGACGGACGACGACCGCGCGCCATCCGCCAATGACGAATGGATGTTCTATCAAGCGCTCGCCGGCGCCTGGCCTTTCGCCCTCGACACGACCGATCATGACGCCCTGGCCGTACTCGCCGACAGAATGGCCGGCTTCATGCTGAAGGCCATCAAGGAAGCGAAAGTGCGCACGAGCTGGACCGGCCCTGACGAGCCTTATGAGGAGGCGGTGGAGGCATTCGTGCGCGGCGCGCTGGATCCGGCTAGGAGCCGCGCCTTTCTCGAAGACTTCAGCGCGGCGCAAGGACCGCTCGAAGTGGCGGGGGCGCTCAATTCCCTGTCGCAGACGCTGCTCAAGCTCACCGCGCCGGGCGTGCCGGACATCTATCAGGGCGGAGAGCTCTGGGATCTGAGCCTGGTCGATCCGGATAACCGGCGCGCGGTGAATTTCGACGCGAGAAGCCGGCTTCTCGACAGCCACGCCTCGCGCGACGTGAGCGATCTCGTGGCGGACTGGCGGAGCGGCGCCATCAAGCTCTCCATCGTCGCGAAGGCGCTTCAGCTACGCGCCGAGCAGCCGAGCCTGTTCACCACCGGCAATTACACGCCGCTCGCCGCGAGCGGGGCTCACGGACAAAATATCCTCGCCTTCCTGCGCAGTGACGATACGCGCGCCGCCATCACGATCGTGCCGCTGCGCGCGAGCGCGCTTCTGGAAGGAAGCGACCGGCCGTTGGTGCCGCCCACCGTGTGGGGCGATACCCACCTGACGCTCGACGCGGCGCGCGCCGGGCGCCAATGGCGCAACGTCTTGACCGGAGAGACCGTGTCGGCCGCCGACGGCCGCTTGAACATCGCCGAAGCGCTGAAGACCTTTCCGGTCGCCCTGCTGGTGGCGGGCTAGAGCGACTCGGCGCCCATCTCCGCGGTGCGCACACGCATGGCGCCTTCGAGCGGCAGCACGAACACCTTGCCGTCGCCGATGCGTCCGGTTCGCGCCGCCTCGCCGATCGTCTCGACCACGGAGTCGGCAAGGTCGCCGGTGACCGCGATCTCGATCTTCACCTTGGGCACGTACTGCACGGTGTACTCCGCGCCGCGGTAGATCTCGGTCTGCCCCTTCTGCCGGCCGAAGCCTCGCACTTCGGAGACCGTCATGCCTTCCACGCCGATGCCCGCGAGCGCCTCGCGCACCGCGTCGAGCCGGTGCGGCTGTATCACTGCGATGATATATTTCATGTGCGTGCCTTTGCTCACATGTTGTAGCCGCGTTCGCCGTGAATATTGATATCGAGACCTTGCTCCTCGACCTCCGCGCTCACGCGCAGTCCGACGATCGCCTGCACTATCTTGATGATGACGAAGCTAACGACGACTGACCAGACCAAAACCGCGACGAGCCCGATAAACTGAACAACGGCTTGTCCGCCTATGGTCTGTCCCTCGGCGAATCCGATCCCGCCGAGCGCCGCATCGGCGAAGACCGCCGTGAGCATGATACCGATCGCACCGCCAACGCCGTGCACCGCCAGCACATCCAGAGAGTCGTCGATCTTGAAGCGATGCTTGACCACCATGACCATGAGGTAGCAGAGGCTGCCGCCCACAAAGCCGATGACGAGCGCGGCCCCCGGTCCCACATAACCCGAGGCCGGCGTGATGGAGGCGAGTCCGGCGATGGCGCCGGTCACGGCGCCGACCATGCTGGGTTTGCCGAACTTGACAGCCTCGATGACGATCCACACCAGCGTTGCGGTGGCTGCCGAGATATGCGTCACGGTCATCGCCATGCCGGCGTCGGCGCCCGCCGACAGCGCGCTGCCGGCATTGAAGCCGAACCAGCCGACCCACAGCATGCAGGCGCCCACCATGGTGATCCATGGCGCGTGCGGCGGACGCACGTCATGGGGAAAGCCCAGGCGCGGCCCCAAGACGATCGCCAGAATCAAGGCCGAAACCCCCGCTGTAAGATGGACCACGAGCCCGCCGGCGAAGTCCATCACGCCCCGCGCCGCCAGCCAGCCCCCGCCCCAAACCCAATGGGCAACCGGCACATAGACCAGGAACAACCAGAGCGCGGTGAACAGCACCACCGCGCCGAAGCGCATGCGCTCGACGAACGCGCCGACGATCAGCGCCGGCGTGATGATGGCGAACGTCATCTGGAACATGAAGAAGACGCTTTCGGGGATCGTCCCCGAGAGCGCATCGCGCGGCACGCCAAGCAGCAACACCTTGCTCAGATTGCCGATCCAAGCACCGTCGCCCGAGAAGGTGAGGCTATAGGCGGCGCCGAGCCACAGCACCGTCACCAGGCTGGCAATGGTGAAGCATTGCATCAGCACCGAGAGCAGGTTCTCGGCGCGCACCAACCCACCATAAAACAAGGCCAGGCCTGGCAAGGTCATGAACAAGACAAGTGCCGTGGCCGTGATGAGCCAAGCAGTATCCCCTGCGATCATAGTCGTCCCTCCCCCCATAAAAACGCCTGCTCAAAAACAGGTCTTTGCCCAATTATCTACCATAATGAGGGTAGACCGGGGAGAGCATGACTGCACAAATTTGTGTCATGCCCAAAGAGGCGGCGAAAACAGCGATGGAACCATACCGAGGCAACCAGCGTGATATAGTTGTCTTATGAGCAAGGCTTTTACCAAGGAGCCGGAAGGCGGCGACGTCTACGACGATCTTCCGGATCGGCCCATATCGGCCCACAACCTCGTGACCCAGCGCGGCCTCGAGCTGATCGAGGCGGAGCTGGCGCGTTTGCACGACGCCCATGCCGCGGCGCACGATGCCGACGACAAGCCCCTGCTCGCCAAGATCAACCGCGATCTGCGCTACTGGACCTCGCGCCGGGCCACCGCGCAGGTCATGGAGCCGCCCCAAGACGCGACCGAAGTGCATTTCGGCTCTCAAGTGACCATTGAGCGCGAGGACGGCCGCCGCCAAACCTACAAGGTCGTCGGTGAGGACGAAGCGGACCCGGCCAACGGCACCCTGTCCTATGTCTCGCCCGTGGCCCAGGCGATCATGGGGAAGCCCGTCGGCGAGACCGTGCAAGCGGGCGCGACCGAGGCCACGATCGTCGAAATATCCTGAGATAATAGTGAGTTAGCCGACGGGTGCGGAACTCCGCAGCGGCGCGCCGATCCGCGCGAACACCCAGACTTGCGCGTTCGGCGTGGCGTTGCACAGAAAGGTGTCGCCGGCCTTCGTTTCGAGAAAGACGAAATAGCCGGGGATCCAGCCGCCCTCCAGGCCGTCCGGTCCGCTGTTGAGAACCGCGCTCGCCATATCGTCGAGATAAGCCCGGCAGGCTACTTGCGCGATCCCGAGGGGATCGGCCGGCAGCACCGGCTTGCCGCCCCGATCCACGGAGACCGGCGGAAGGAACGCCGCGCCCGCGCCCCGCAACAGATCCTCGAAGATGAGGCCATAGGCATAAACCGACCCGCGCTCGTCGGCGCTGCACAGCCACAAATTGGTGTCCGCGTCGGTGAGCCAGACGAGGCTCCCGCCCCGGCCGTCATCGACAGCGGTGACGATCTCGCCCGGTTCGCCGTCCCCGGCCGCCCGGCACGCCGCGGCGGCCGGTCCATGCCGGGGCACGACGTCCGCGGCTGCCATATCGGGGGCGGCCAACGCGAGCAGCCAGATGCTAGCCCACGACAACAAATTGAAATGAATTGAAATTCCCGCTTCCTCCGCCAGAGGGCCTTAAGCCCGGCCCGCGCCAGTTCGAGGCATGAGACTGGCAGGAAGGGCGCGGGGCCTGTGTGAGCCCCCTCACAAAGACAGGGGGGGGCCGCCTACGACTCCTTGGTCTCCACATGGCCCAAATCGCGCGCCGGGGCGACCTTGTCCCGCACCAATTGCTTGAGTTCTTTCATTTCCGGAAAGCGGCCCTGCTCGCTCCGCGACCAAATCAGATCGCCGTCGATCCGCACCTCGAAGACGCCGCCTTGATCGTTGGGAATAAGGGTGAGCGAGCCGAGCTCCTCGGCGAAGGTGGACAACAGCTCCTGGCCCATCCAGGCCGCCCGGAGCAGCCAGTTGCACAGCCGGCAATAGGTGATGGAGACGTTCGGCGCGGGTGCGATGATGTGATCCTCTGGTTCGGCGCGTCGTTTTGTGGGACTCTAGACCCCCTCAAGCGGCCTATTCCAGCCTCTAGGACGATTAGACAGGATGGGCCGACTCTCCATGATTTCGACGAGGAAATGTCACCCAAAAGCAACAGGCGTTTCCCATGGCGTCCCAAGGGGTTGTAACCGGGCTGCCCGGTCATCACCTCGTAACAACATCCTGACTTGTTCGAGACCCAAAACTGCGGGAAGACAGAACCTATGAAACCAGTGATTCGCAAAGCTGCGCCGATTCTCTTGGCGACTGTGGCCCTTGTCGGCCTGTTCATGGTCACCCCCTCGCAAAAAGTGGAGGCCAGCCCCTTCGACACGCTACTCGGCACTTGGCGCGGAAGCGGCAAGGTCCAACTCAACAGCGGCATGGAACGTCTGACCTGCAACGCCTACTACACCGGCGGCGGCTCGCAGCTCGGCATGGCCATCCGCTGCAAGTCGGAGAGTTCCAATGTCGAGATCCGGAGCAAGCTCAGCCTGAGCGGCACCCGCATCACCGGCAATTGGGAAGAGCGGACGTATAACGCCTCGGGCAGCGCAAGCGGAACCGCCAAGCCCGGCCGGATCAGCATCAACGTCTCGGGCTCGATCCGTGGCAGCATGGTCGTCAATTACAGCAGCTCCCGCCAAAGCGTCTCGATCTCGACCTCTGGGAGCCCCCTGCAAAAGGTGTCGATCAACCTGACCCGCAGCTAATTCGCAGCTAGTCTTAGGCCCGAATCATGACCGGCCTCGCAGGGGCGACCCTCGCGGCGGGAAGACTTCGAGTGGCCAGGAGCGAATTAGCCATGGGCGAGGCTTTGCTGACACATAAATTGGTGGGGGAACGGCTGGAGCTTGCCGCCGGCGGCTCCTGGACCGCCCCGCATGCGGGCGAGCTCGAAGCCCTGGTCGAACGCGTCGCGGGCGAAGCGCCCAAAGCCAAAAACATGTCGATCGATATGGGCGGTGTCCGTGAGCTCGACACGTTCGGCGCCTGGCTGCTGGAGCGCCTCACCCGCCAATGGACGACCTCGGGCCGGGAGGCCGTCGTTGTCGGGTTACCCGAGCACGACCTTGGCCTCCTGGAGGAGATGCACGGCGTCAATCAAGAGCCGCCACCGCACCCTCCGCGTCAGAACCCCATCGTCTCCGCCCTTGCCGCGATCGGCCGCGGCGCCGCGTCCTTCGGGCACAACTTCGTCGTCTTTTCCGAGATGCTGGGCAGCGTCGGCATGGCGCTGGCGCGCGTCATCGTGCGGCCGCGCGAATACCGCCTCACCTCGACCGTGCATCAGTTCGACCGCGTGGCATGGCAAGCGGTGCCCATCATCCTGCTCATCACCTTCCTGATCGGCGCCATCATCTCTCAGCAAGGCATCTTCCACTTCCGCAAGTTCGGCGCCGAGCTCTACTCCGTGGATCTCGTCGGCATCCTTGTCTTGCGCGAGATCGGCGTGCTCATCGTCGCCATCATGGTGGCCGGGCGTTCAGGCAGCTCCTACACCGCCGAGCTCGGCTCCATGAAGATGCGCGAGGAGATCGACGCGCTGCGCACCATGGGCTTCGACCCCATCGAGGTGCTGGTCCTGCCGCGCATTCTCGTCCTCGTCGTGGCGCTGCCGGTGCTGACCTTCCTCGGCTCCTTGGCGGCGCTTTACGGCGGCGGCCTCGTGGCCTGGCTCTACGGCGGCATGAGCCCCGACATCTATATGGCGCGGCTCACCGATGCGATCTCGATCACCCATTTCCAGGTCGGCATGATCAAGGCGCCCTTCATGGGGCTCGTCATCGGCAT
>NZ_JBPPND010000219.1:0-3595 GCF_051306395.1 Methyloceanibacter sp. | reverse complement strand
CTCAAGAATCTGCGCTGGTACTTCCGCACCCATCAGGATCAGTCGATCCGCATGGTCGATCTCAAGGAGGCCATCAAGGCCGCCAAGGGCGAGATCCGCATCATCGAGATGGAGAAATCGACCCAGCCGGTGGCCAATGTCTCGGCCGACGTGAAGAGCATGAAGCAGGCGTCGAACTAGCGCCGCTTCTTCAAACGACATTGCCGATACGCGGCCTCGGGAACCTTCCCCGGGGCCGTTTTTCTTTGAGCAGCGCCCGAAAATGTCCCATTTGGAGACGGATCGGCCAGAAGTTGCCGTAACGTGACTTGAAGGCGAGACAACCGGCGTTTCGATGAATAGGATCGGCGGCCTGGGGGAAACGTCTACCGCGCATCGCCATGTCTCATCACATTCTCACTCATCCCTTCGGATGCCTGCGTACTCTCGTTTGCGTCCTCGTTCTATCGCTGGCCGCCGCTGTCTGGGCGCCGCCTGTCGCGGTAGGTCAGGACGACACGCAGACAGAGGAGGTGCAAAGCGAGGACGCGGTGAGCGAGGACGCCGCGCCGGAAGAGGCTCCGGCCGAAGACTCCGTGATCGAAGAGGACCCGGGCGAGGACGCCGCGACCGAAGAGGTTCCGAGCGAGGCCCCGGCGGAGGAGCCCGCGGAGCGGGCCGAGCCTGCACCTTGGAACGTGTCCGAGCCGTGCGAGAACTATCAGCACCCTTACCAGGCGGATCTCTGCCAGCAATGGCGCACGGCGGAAGCCGCCGAGAAGACGGCCGCGGCGTCGGAGCGCAATCTCGGACTGTCCCGCTTGCTGATGTTGATTGGCGCGCTCGCGACGCTGCTTCTGCTCTTGATGTTCGTACCGCTCATCATGGCGGCGCTGGCGGCACGCCGGGCCGCACGTGGCGGCGCGCCCGTCTCCGCGAGGAGCGACGCGACCCGCGAGGAAGAGCTGCGCGCCTATTTGGACGTCGACAAGCTCGAGTTCATCGAGACGCCGGAGTCGGAAGGCGTGGTCAAGGTGAAGATCACCTTGCGCAATACCGGCCAGACGCCCGCCTTCAAGATCAAGAGCGCGGCGCAAGTCGGCATTCGCGACGTGTCGGACGAGGACATGCTGCCGGTGATGCCGCTCCCCGAGCGCTCGTCACTTGATGCGGCGCGGCCCCGGCTGGGCCGGAATGCGACGGCCGCGGATATCGTGCAATGCGATTCCACGTCGAGCCTCGCCGACCGCGTCATGAGCGGCGATGCCACCATTCTGGTCTGGGGCTTCGCCGAGTACATGGACGTGTTCGACCGCAGGCGAAAGACCGCGTTCCAATATCTCTGCAACGCCGAGACGCTCGATACGGGCCTCGTGTTCAAGCCGATGGTGCGCGGCGACGAGGACGGCTAGCCTTCCGGTGCCATTGCCGCGAATGCTTTCTTCTTTTGCTATGGGCGTTTAACGCGGCTTTCAGCGTTGGCGTGCAGCATGCGCGCCAACATCAACAGTTATTTGGGAGAAATCCAATGATCCGCCGCGCCTCTACTTGCGCGCTCGTCGCCGCGTTCGCGTGCGCCACCACACCGAGCCTTGCCTGCACCAACATCGCCCTGAAGGCGGAGGATGGCAGTGCGATCCGCGCCCGCACCATGGAGTTTGCTCAAGCGCTCGACTCCAATGTCCTGCTTGTCCCCGCGGGGACGAGCATGCGCGGAACGCTCCCCGATGGCGGCGAGGGCATCGGCTACACCACGAAATACAACATGCTCGGCGCCAACGCGGTCGGCGCCAATATCATTGTCGACGGTATGAACGACCAGGGCGTGAGCATCGGCCTCCTGTATTTCCCAGGCTTCGCCGAGTATGCCAAAGCGACGCCGCAGAATGCCGATCGCGCCATGGCGCCGCATGAGTTCGGCAATTGGGTGTTGGGCAACTTCGCCAGTGTCGACGAGGTGAAGGTGGCCATTGCCAACGTCGCGGTCGTCGCAACGCCGGCCCCCGCGCCCCTAAACACGGTTCAGCCGCTCCACTACATTGTCTCGGACAAGTCCGGCAAGTCGATCGTCATCGAGCCTGTCGGCGGAACCCTCAAGGTCTATGACAACCCGCTCGGCGTCATGACCAATTCCCCGGGCTTCGACTGGCACCTGACCAATCTGCGCAACTACGTGAACCTCTCGGTGAACAGCGTGAAGCCGGTCGATCTCGACGGAACCGAGTTCAGTCAGCTCGGTCAGGGTGCGGGTATGCATGGCCTGCCTGGCGACTTCACGCCGCCGTCGCGTTTCGTGCGCGCCACCGCCTTCAGCCAAGCGGCGGAGCCGCAGAAAACGGCCAGGGATATGGTGTTGGCAGGGTTCCACATCATGAACCAGTTCGACATTCCCTATGGCACGATCCGCGAAGACAGCGGCAAGGAAACGACTGTCGAGTACACGCAGTGGACTACCGTGTCCGACATGAAGAATCTGCGCTTCTACTTCAAGACCTACGGCAACCAGAGCATCCACATGATCGACCTGGCCAAGGCCTTCGCCGCCGCGAAGGGTGAGATCAGGCAGATCAAGATGGGAACCGATCCGCTCATCGCCGACGAGTCAACGGAGTTCATGAGCGCCAATCACGCCGCCGAGTAAAAAAAGCCAGCGGGTCTGCGTTGAACCCGCTGGCTTCTCCTTGGACGGGAGGAGGGCTCCCTCCCTAGTCGCACTTCTGTTTCCAATTGCCGAGAATGCCGCGCTTCCAATAGCAGTTTGGGTATCTCGGCGCTCCCCAGCCCAGTGCGAAGTTGGGCACGACACCGCGGAAGCCGGGCACCCAGATGCAACGGCGCGGGCCGCAGCTCCAGGCCGCATCCTGCACAAGCGCGCCGTGTGTCGCGCCAGGAGGCGAATGAGGCGCGAGAGGCGCTGCCTCGGCGGGCTGTAGAGAACTTGCGAGCATCAGGCCTGCCGCCAATGCGGTACTAAAGAACAAACTCTTCTGCATTTTTTCTCTCCGTGTTCGTTGACGGGTTAGGGACAACGTCTCGGCTGCCGGGGAGTTCACGCAGGCCGCATGGGCTTCTCTTAACGGCCTGAGACTCGGCGCAAATTCGGAACCGTATGGGCTTCTCAACGGTTTCTTGGTTTATTCGGCCTTACTGTCGCTCCCTGGAGCGAAGCTCCAGAGCCAAGCGCCGGCTGGCCGACTTGGCGTGCCGGGACCGTCCAGCCGGAGACCGTCATGGCGCCCCCTTCGATATCGCCCTTGCTCCCGACGACCGCCGATAGCCGCGCGGCCATCCTGCAAGGCTTGCTGATCGCCACGATTGTCATCGGTGCACTTTATTTCGGCCGCGAAGTGCTGCTGCCGCTCGCCATCGCCATCCTCCTCAGCTTCGTGCTGACCCCGCCGCTCCTGCTGCTCCGGCGCATCAAAGTGCCGCGCGTGCTCGCCGTCGCCCTCGTCGCAATTACCGCCTTCGGCATCATCGGCGGCCTTGGCTGGCTGCTCTCCCGCGAGGCCACCAAGCTCGCCGCCGATCTGCCGAGCTACCGCACCACGTTGTCGGAAAAGGTCAAGTTGCTGCGGCAGACCACGAGCGAGTCGAAGGTCTTGGAGAAAGCCGG
>NZ_JBPPND010000218.1:0-13489 GCF_051306395.1 Methyloceanibacter sp. | reverse complement strand
GATCGAGGGGACGTTGAGGCGCAGCATCGCCATCATCATGCCCGGCAGCGACTTGTCGCAGCCCGCAAGGCCGACAAGGGCGTCATAGCCGTGGCCGCGCATGGTGACCTCGACCGAGTCGGCGATGATTTCGCGCGACACCAGCGACGACTTCATGCCCTGATGGCCCATGGCGATGCCGTCGGTGACGGTGATGGTGCAGAACTCGCGCGGCGTGCCGTCCCTGGCCGCAACGCCGTGCTTCACCGCTTGCGCCTGGCGCATCAGCGAGATGTTGCAGGGGGCCGCTTCGTTCCAACAAGAAGCAACGCCAATGAGGGGCTGGTGAATCTGCTCGCGCGAAAGCCCCATCGCGTACAAGTACGAGCGATGTGGGGCGCGGGTTGGCCCCTCCGTCACGTGCCTACTCGGCAAGCGGGATTTATCGAACGTCTTTGCGTCCATCTACCAATGCCGGCCGAACTTGAAGGAGTGGACGGATTACCGTCACAACTCTACGCCCCAGCCGGGTCGCTCCCTGGCCCGCCCCCCTCGCTTTAATGTGCGAGTGTCTCGTGCGGCCAATGTCCTCTAACTCAAGTCGATGTCCCAAAGTTTTATGGCGCAAACGAGGCGCAAATACCGCAGTCTGTTGCAAATTAGCGACAGTTCGAAGGATTCGGATTCCGGTTGCAAAGCGGCCACCCAATCTGAAAAAGCGCGAACGCCTGCCGCCAGCTAAAGCACCGCTTCGAGACGCTTCAACGCCTGTGCCAATTTGGTGGCGGTGGCCTCGGCTTCCGACTTTCGCTCACGTTGCTCCTCGACCACATGTTCTGGGGCACGAGACACAAATTTTTCGTTAGCGAGCTTGGCGGTTAGCTGGGCGATCTCAGACCCAACTTTATCGATCTCGCGCTTCAAACGCTCCGATTCCGCGTCGATATCGATGACGCCTTGGAGCGGCAGCGCGAGCGTCGCCTCGTCCAAGACAATCTGCACCGAGCCCGCGGGCGGAGCATCGGCGAAGTCGATGGTCTCGATGCGGGCGAGCCGCTTGAGCGTCTCCTCGTGGGCGGCGACCCGGGCCTTGGTCTCGCCGGATGCGCCGACAACGACCAGCGGGACTTTGGCGGCGGCGGGCACGTTCATCTCCGCCCTGACCGAGCGCACCTCCGTGACGAACTTGAGGACCCACTCCATCTCAGCGTCCGCTTGCGCGTTCTGAAGCCCCAGATGGGTGGGCCACGGGGCGAGCATCAGCAGGCTCTCGCGGCGCTCCCCTTCGGGCGCGCGCTTCTCCCACAGCTCCTCGGTGACGAAGGGCATGAAGGGATGGAGCAGCTGAAGCGCGCGGTCGAGCACATAAGCCGCCATGGCGCGGGTCTCGGCCTTCGCTGCCTCGTCCTCGCCCATGAGGACCGGCTTGATGAGCTCCAGATACCAGTCGCAGTAGATGTGCCAGATGAAGTGATAGATGGCGCCCGCCGCATCGTTGAAGCGGAAGGCCTCCAGTGCCTCGGTGACGGCGGCCGTGGCGCGCTCGGCCTCGCCGGCGATCCAGCGATTGACGGTCAGCTGCGCGGTCGCCGGATCGAAATCGGCGCGCGGCACGCAGTCATTCATCATGGCGAAGCGCGAGGCGTTCCACAGCTTGGTCGCGAAGTTGCGATAGCCTTCGACGCGGGCGCCGGCGAGCTTGATGTCGCGGCCTTGCGCGGCCATGGCCGCCAGCGTGAAGCGCAGGGCATCGGCGCCATAGGTGTCGATCAGCTCCAGGGGATCGATGACGTTCCCCTTCGATTTCGACATCTTCTGGCCCTTCTCGTCGCGGACCAGCGCATGGATGTAGACGTCGCGGAACGGCACCTCGTCCATGACGTGCAGGCCCATCATCATCATACGGGCGATCCAGAAGAAGATGATGTCGAAGCCGGTGACGAGCACGTCGGTCGGGTAGTAGCGCGCGAGCTCCGGCGTCTTGTCGGGCCAGCCCAGGGTGGAGAACGGCCACAGCGCGGAGGAGAACCAGGTGTCGAGCACGTCCTCGTCGCGCTTCAGTGTCTCGTCCTTGCCGTAGTGCTCTTTGGCTTGAGCCTTCGCGTCCGCCTCGGTCTCGGCGACGAAGATCTCGCCGTCGGGCCCGTACCAAGCGGGAATGCGGTGGCCCCACCAGAGCTGGCGGGAGATACACCAAGGCTGGATGTTCTCCATCCAGTGGAAATACGTGTTCTCCCAAGTCTTGGGCACGAAGGTGGTGCGGCCGCGCTTGACCGCCTCGATGGCGGGCTTGGCCAGGGTCGCGGCGTCGACGTACCACTGGTCGGTGAGGTAGGGCTCGATGACGGCGCCGGAGCGATCGCCATGGGGCACGGAGTGGACGTAGTCCTCGATCTTCTCCAGAAGGCCTTCCGACTCCAAGCGATCGACAATCATCGTGCGCGCGGCGAAGCGGAACACGCCGTTGAATTCGAGAATCGTTGCATGGAGTTGCGGCGTCAGCTCCACCCCTTGCGTGAACTCGGGGTTCGGGTGCAGCAGCAATTGCGCATCCTGGCTCAGGACATTGATCATGGGCAGGCCATGACGCTTGCCGACCTCGAAGTCGTTGAAGTCGTGCGCGGGCGTGATCTTCACCGCGCCGGAGCCCTTTTCCGGGTCGGAATATTCGTCGGCAATGATGGGAATGCGCCGGCCGACGATGGGCAGGACAACGTTCTTGCCGACAAGGTTCTTGTAGCGCTCGTCGTCCGGATGCACGGCGACGGCCGTGTCGCCCAGCATGGTCTCGGGCCGGGTGGTGGCGACGACGATGAAGGTGCTCGGGTCTTCCGGGTCGAAGGTGACGCCCTCGATGGGATAGCGCAGATGCCACAGATGTCCGCTGGTCTCGATCTGCTCGACCTCGAGATCGGAGATGGCTGTGAGCAGCTCCGGATCCCAGTTGACGAGGCGCTTGTCCTTGTAGATCAGGCCGGCGCGGTGCAGCTCGACGAAGACCTTGTGCACGGCCTTGGATAGCCCGTCGTCCATGGTGAAGCGCAAGCGCGACCAGTCGCAGGAGCAGCCGAGCCGCTTCAACTGACCGACGATGGTGTTGCCGGACTCTTCTTTCCACTGCCAGATGCGCTTGATGAACTTTTCGCGGCCGAGCGCGCGGCGATTCGGCTCCTGCCGCTCCATCAATTGCCGCTCGACGACCATCTGCGTGGCGATGCCCGCATGGTCGGTGCCGGGCTGCCACAGCACGTCGCGGCCGCGCATGCGCTCGAAGCGCACCAGCACGTCTTGCAACGTGTTGTTGAGCGCATGCCCCATATGGAGCGAGCCGGTGACGTTCGGCGGCGGGATGACGATGGCGAACGGCCGGGCGCCCTCGCGATCGCCGCGGCCGGCGGCGAAGGCGCGTGCGTCTTCCCAGGCGCGGTAGACGCCGCCTTCGAAATTCTTCGGCTGATAAATCTTGTCGAGCATGAATGCGCGGTGGTTGGCGAAAAAGGGTCGCCGCGCGTCCTACGCTCTCGGCTTCGGCGCTGTCAACTTTTGGTCTGCTTAGTCCTGGTGGCGGCGCAAGCTATCCGTGTCGAGCTCGTCGCGGATGATGCGCGGCATGTTGTCGTCAAGCCACTCACGCAGCATGGGACGCAGCATGTCCTTGATGCTGTCTTCCAGGGTCCGGGACGGGCCTTCGGCGTGATGCCCGCCGACCCCGTTCGTCTGGGTCAGCACAGGCTCGGGCTGGGGCTCGAAGCTAGACTCGGGTTCGAAGCTAGACTCGGGTTCGGGCTCCGGCTCGGCGGGCTGCTCTTCGCTCGCCTGGGCCGGCCAGAACGGCGGCGCCTCCGCCTCGGCGTCCTCTTGCTCGAACTCGGGCTCGACAAACTCGACCGTCTGCTCGACCTCGGCTAAGACCAGCTCTGGCTCCTCCATGGACTCGTCTGCCGGCTCGTCCATGAATTCGTCCAGCGGCTCGAGCACCGCGGCTGTGTCCGGCTGCGCCTCGAAGCGTGCGTCGGCTTCCAGCTCGAACTCAGCGTGAAGCTCGGGGTGGGTCTCGTCCGCCGGTTCCGGCGCGTCCATGGGGACGGCCATCGGCATGGGCTCGGGTTCCGTTTCCGGGCTAGGCTCGGACGCGGTCATCGCCTCGGGCTGGGGCGCGGCCTGGAACTGGAACGGCTCGGCCTGGGGCGTGGTGGAGGTGGGCACCTGCCCTGCGCGCAACGCCGCAATGGCGCGCTCAAGGGCGGACGCCGCTTCCTCGCTCGCCGACGCCATGGGCTCCGGCGCAGCGGCGGGCTCCGGTGCAGGCGCTTGGGGCTGCATGGGTGGCTCGGGCGCCGCCATCTGGGGCGGCGGCGGGGCCATCTCTTGGGCGGGCTCTTGAAGGAACCCGGGCGCGGCGTCTTCGGCGGACGCGGCTTCGGACATCTCGGCGTCCGGCTCGAACACGGGCTCCGCGTCCTCGAGCTCCAGAACTTCGACGGTCTCCGCGATCTCGGTGACTTCGAGAACCGGCTCGGCGTCGTCCTCGACGATCTCGAGACCGCCAAGCTCGGCCGTGAGGTCGAGGATCTCCTCCTCCTCGCTGGCCGGGGCTTCGCCGCCGCCGCTGCCACTACCGCTCAGGACGCGCGCGATGTCGTCGATGATCTGATTGTCGGCCTCGCCCTCAAGGCTCTCGTCCTCGGCTTGCGCCTTTTGGGCCGGCTTCTCGGCCTGACCGGCTTCGTCGTCTGTGATGATCCGACGGATGGAGGCAAGAATTTCCTCCATGGTCGGCTCAGGAGCGCGCTCGGTGCTGCTCATGACTTAATCCCTCGCCGCCTTTTCGAACTGACTTCACCCAGCGGTGTACACCAGGGTCACTCACTCAATAACTTAACACGATGTTAAGACCCAAGTCTTCATCCGCCTCGGAGAATAGCCCCAATGGTTAATGCGTAAAGTCCCGCAATGGTTCAATTATCGGCCGCGGGCGGGGCTGGCGGGCGTAGGCCGAACCATTTGTTTTTGACGATGTCGTAGTGCTCGAGCGGATCGTAGTAAGGCACTGACAGGCCCAGGGTTTGGGCATCCATGCGGCCGATGGCGGCATAGAGGGAATACTCGGCGACGACCCGGTCGCGCAGCGCCGAGACGAGGCCGATCTGCGTATTCAGGAGTTCGCGCTGGGCATCGAGCACGTCGAGGGTGGTGCGCTGGCCCACCTTCTCCTCCTCGCGCACGCCGGTCAGCGCGATCTTGTTGGCGGACACGGCGGATTCCGCGGAGCTGATGGCCGGACCGGAGGATTGCAGGATGCCCCAGTTGCCGATGACGTCGGCATGGACCCTAAGCCGCGCGTCCTCCACCTCACGCTTCAGCTGATTGTTGGTCTCCTTGGCCTGGCGCACGCGCGCCGCGACACCGCCGCCTTGATAGAAGGGCACATTGACGCGGCCCGTGACCGTCGTCGTCTCGATCTCGTCGATAGCCTGGCTCTGGCCGAAGCGCTTCTCGTATTGCGCTTCGAGCCTCACCTCGGGCAAGAGCTCGCCCATAATCTGCTCAACCGCGTAGAGCGAGGCTTCCTCGTTATAGACCGAGGTCAGAATGACCGGGTTCTCGCCGTCGCCAAGGGTCATGGCGTCGTCCAGGCTCTGCGGCAGCAGGTGACGGATCGATGGCGGCGTCTGGAGATTGCCGGGCGGGTGGCCGATGACCTGCTCGTAGGCGGCGCGGCTTGTCTTCAAGTTCGCTTGCGCCACGGCCAAGGTGGCGAGCGCCTCCGAGCGCCGCGCCTCGGCCTGGGCAGTGTCGGTGCGGGTCACCTCGCCCACCTCGAAACGATCGCGCGTGGCTTTCAACTGCTCGGAGAGCACGCTGACGTCGTTCTCACGCAACCGCACGATCGCCTGATCGCGCACCACGTTGACGTAAGCGCTGGCGGCGTCGAGCAGCACAGTCTGCTCCACGCTGCGCAAGGCCTCGCGCTGCGCTTGCACCTGCGCCTTGGCTTGGCGGACGGCGTTGAGATTTTGGAAGCCCTCGAACAGGGGCTGCTGCAGCTGAACCGCGTAGCCGCGGGGATGCGTGACGCCGTCCGTGGTGAGACCGGCCGCGCCGAAATCGACACCGCCGATGCCGCGACGGTCGCTATTCTGGTTGACGTAGTTGGTGTCGGCGGTGCCGGTCACGAACGGGCGCAAGCCGGATTTGGCGAGCGCCACCTGCTCGTCGATGGCGCGTAAGCGCGCACGCTCGGCATTGAGAACGGGATTCAACAGATAGGCATCGGCCAGCGCCTGCTCCAGCGACTCCGCCTGCGCCGGCGCGGCGAACGAGACGGCCACCACGCCGATAACGGCCGCAATCCAGGCGCGGCGCCGCGGCGAGAACCTCGCGCAGCACGACTGCTCGCGCCTGCCTTGTTCACCAAGCACTACCCGTCTCCCGCAGTCAGCAGCCCCCCAGCCCCTCCTGCACCGCGAAGCATAGAGCACCGCACGATGACAGGGATACCCAGGAACGCTTGACCACACCTGGATTCGGCAAAAAACTCAAGGCACTGTGGGATCGGCGCAACAGTGGCGAAAGGCCGCCTGGACGCTAGAAGCTGAAGGTGGGCGCAGGCGCGAAGCCCGGCAGCGGACTGGCGCCGGCGTCGAATTGCGCCACGCCGCGCGCCTCACCATCCACGCGCACAAAGAGATATGCCTTGCCCTGGCGCATGTTAGGCGCGCGCGTTAGCACGGCGATCAGCCTGCCGCCCTCCTTGAGCTGGGCGAGCACGCCCTCCGGCACTTCCGGAACGCTACCCTCGATCACAATCACGTCGTAGGGCCCATGACCCTTTTCATGACCCTCTCCTGGGCTTGCAGGAGGCTCGGTCAGACTGCCCGCGACGATGTCCACATTCGCCAAGCCAAGAGCTCTGAGATTCGACTTTGCGGTTTCAGCGAGCGCGGGCTCGGGCTCGACTCCGACCACGTGCGTGGCGAGCCGCGCCAGGATGGCGGTCGAGTAGCCAGTGGCGCAGCCCAGATCGAGAACGGTCTCATCCGCCGTGATCTCGGCAAGCTGGATCAGCCGCGCCTGGACCATGGGCGAGAGGAGGAAGCGCGCCGCGCCGCCCTCCCGGGCGGGCAGCACTTGGATGTCCTCATCCATATAGGCCAGCCCTTGCAGCGCCTCGGGCACGAAACGCTCGCGCGGCAGGCTGCGCATGGCCGCGAGCAGACCTATGTCAGTGACTTCGTTGGGGCGGAGCTGAGACTCCACCATGGCGTTCCGCCGCGCTTCATACCCGGTCATCTTGCGTCGATCTTTCCCAGCCTCATCTCAACCGGCGCAACATTGCCACGACCCGCGCCGAGCCCCAACTGGTAAGGGAGGCTTCATCAGCGAGCCTCATTATTGAAGGAGAGACTGGACACAAGCGCGTTTGGCGCTAGTAATCCCGTTCGGTTGGCCACGTGGCGGAGTGGTGACGCAGCGGACTGCAAATCCGTATACCCCGGTTCGATTCCGGGCGTGGCCTCCAACCCCTACCCTCTGCCCTTCGAGGCTGTTCTCAACGTGTCTTCCATGAAGGCGCGGAACTTGCGCGTGTACTGCCGCTTACGATCCTCGTCGCTGAAAGCCGCCGCACCGGTAGTGGAGATAGAGCAGCACCAGCAGCCAGATCGCGACGAAGCCGTCCGAAAAGATCGTCAGAAAATTGTACGGCGCGTAATTGCCGTCGGTCACGGTCTGGTGGATGTGGCCGTAGGTCGCCCCGAGCATGAAGAACGACCATCCGAGCCCGGTGGCGAGCCAGAACAGGCCGCCGAGCCAAATGCAGAGAAAGCCAAGGATGCCCCAGGCGCCGTCGTGGAAACCGACCTCGAACTGGAACGGGCTCGGCGACCAGCCGATCATCTTGGCGGCCTGGTCGGGAAAGAAGACGTGCGGGATGAAGCCGAACACGAAGCCGATGACGCCGACGTCGAGCACCAAGGCATAGAGGAGCAGGATGCGCACCACGCGCTCTTTGGTACGCGGCGCGCGGCTTAGCGCGAGGTGAACGAGCGGCAACACGACGCTCAGAACAACGATGGCCAAGTCGATCATGGCAGAACTCCCGCGCTCACCAGCGAGACGATCGAGGGCCTCGCGCATGAACGCCAGAAACCTAGGCGTGCACTGCTTGAGGTAGGATTCCCGGCGCATACGGACAGAATAATCCCAACATCCAGAACGCGAGGGGAATTTTCTGGCCTATTGCGAGGCCGCGTCCGGCTTAGAATTTTTCCCCTCGTCCTTCTTGCGATACCACCACACGGTGAGCTGGCGCCGCCAGCGGCGCACGGCGGGCAGATCGACCGACAGCACGAGGAATCCGAGCGGGATCATCCAAAAGCCAAGCACGGGCAGGAAGCCCAGGAAGCCGCAGCCGACCAGCACGATGCCGAGGCCGATGCGCAAGGGCTTCGACTTGGGCAGATGCCAGTGCCTGTTGAAGAGGCGGACCTTATGGGCCATGAGCCGTTTCGATTTTGGAGGCCGGACGCCCCACATAGGGGTTTGGCGGATGCGCCGCAAGGCGGGCGAATTTCCCGTAAGCCGGGAGACGTAAAGCGCTGGAAAGGCGCCCGGGGTTTTGCTATCACCCCCTTCAGCGCAGCTTGACTCTGAGCCTGCGCTCTGCTCCCCGGTAGCTCAGTTGGTAGAGCAAGCGGCTGTTAACCGCTGGGTCGCTGGTTCGAGTCCGGCCCGGGGAGCCAATTACTTCAGCCAAATCTCCTCCTGTTTTTGACATTCGAGAGCACGCAGCAGCGCGCTAATAGACGCCATGTGCACGGCCCAGGCGGTCTAGCGAGCAGCGCTCGGTCATTGCCTCCTGAGGCCTAAGGGCCGGCACGTCCGCCAGGTGCCAAACGCTGCACTCGCCAGATGATCTCTGCCATCTCCGGCGCGGAAAATGTGTTGCCGGGGATTTGGAAGGTTTGACCTTGATTGAGCATCGAAAGAAGGCCCCCGTTGTAGGGCCGCAAAATGCGGCGGGAGGACCGTTTCCCCCAATGGGCGACGGCATCAATCGGTAGCACTAACTACCAGGGAGAGAACGCAATGACCAAGTACTGGGCCGCTTTCGTTTCGGCCGCTTTCGTTTCGGCTCTGCTGCTTTCGGGAACGCCCGCTGTCGCCGCCAGCTGGGCTGACGGTTTCAAAGCTTGCGACGCCGACGGCAGCGGCACCATCAGCCAAGTGGAGTGGAACTCGTGCGAGGCGAAGGTGGGCGATCCAACGATGAACCCGACCTTTACGATGATGGACAAGGACTCCAACAACAGCATCGATCAGGAAGAATGGGCCGGCGGGGAAAAGCAGAAGACGGCCATCGGCAATAACTGTAAGGCCGCCGAAGGTTCCTGGTGTCCGTGCCAGAACAATCCCGACGATCCGGCGTGTCAGCAGTCCAATTAGCCTGACCTACCGGCACCACTTCAAAGGCGGTTGGCGATGAGCCAATCGCCTTTGTCATCTTAGGCGCGAGCGCCGCTTCAGGGACCTACGCGCCCGCCGGAATGCCGTAGATACTAGGCGAAGAGAATCCGCAAAGGGCCGCGGCACCTCAAACGCCACATGAGCGAAAGGGGCCGTTTCCGACCCCTTCACCCCCGTACCCGTACGGCAGGCGGGATACGCAGAACAGTCCCCGCCAAGGGTGCAGAACGTGGCTCCTTCGGGATGGTTCCAAAGTAATTTCAGATACCCGAAAAGGAGGGGCGCGACCCCCCGAAGGAGGCCGCGCCAGGGGGAGGCTAGGCGGGGATAAACTTGAGCGAAACGCCGTTGATGCAGTAGCGCAGGCCCGTGGGCTTCGGGCCGTCGTTGAAGACGTGGCCGAGATGCCCGCCGCAGCGGCGGCAATGCACCTCCTCGCGGAGCCCAAAGCTCCAGTCCTCTTTGGTCGCGACGGCGCCCTCAATCGGCTCGTAGAAGCTCGGCCAGCCGGTGCCGGATTCGAACTTGGTCTCGGAGGAGAACAGCGGCAGGTCGCAGGCGGCGCAAGCGAAGGTGCCTTTGCGCTTCTCCTTGTTGAGCGGGCTCGTCCAAGGCCGCTCCGTGTCCTCCTCACGGAGAACCGCATATTGCTGCGGCGTGAGAATTTCCCGCCACTCCTCCGGCGTCTTGGTGACCTCGAAATGGCCCTCGGTAGCCGCGGTCGCCTCGCTGCCTTGCCATTTCAGAAGGCCGACGCCGGCAGCCGCGACGGCGGCGACGCCTGCGGTGCCCAGGAGAATTGTTCGTCGCGTGACCATGATGGCTCCTTGCAAATTGCCCCAAAGGGCCGAAATCTCGCATTGAATCTAAGACTTCCGCCGCAGGCTTCAATTCAACTTGCGCGCACGGGCGTTCACGAGGGCTTTATTGGGCGGGCGCCGCTTTTCGGGCGCTTTCAGGCCCGAAAGGAAGGCGATGTCTCAATTGCGCGTGCTGGTCGTTGTGAACCCCAAGGCCTCCCGGGCCGCGGATGCGCTTTCCGCCCTGCCCGATTGGTTCGCCGCGCGCGCAGCCTCGAAGACGATCGTGACGAAGTCCAGGGACGCGCTGAACCAGGCCATCGCCGAGCATGGCGCGCAGGCCGACCGCATCGTCATCGGCGGCGGTGACGGCACCATCTCCCAGGCCCTCCCCGGCCTGCTCACGCTCGGCAAACCGCTCGCCGTGCTGCCGCTCGGCACCGCCAACTACTTCGCCAATACGTTGGGCGTCCCAGCCGACGTCATGGAAGCGGCGGAGATCTCGCTTCAGGGCCACCCGCACAGCATCGACGTGGGTCTGGTCAACGGCCAGCCTTTCTTGAACGTCGCGAGCATCGGGGTCGCCGCAAGCGCGGTGCATGCGCAAAGCGCCGCGCTCAAACACCGTTGGCGCTTGCTCTCCTACCCGGTCAGCCTACTTCACGTGGCCCGTGTCTCGAAACCCTTCGTCGTCACCCTGAACGTGGACGACAACCTCGCGTGGACCGGGCCGGTCTATCAGGTGAGCGTCGGTAACGGCCGTTTCCACGGTGGCGGTCTCACGGTCTCCGACCACGCGGCCATCGACGACGGCAAGCTCGATCTCTACCTCGTGGCGCCGGGGCCCGTATGGCAGCTCATAGCTTGCATCACCCATCTGAAGTTCGGCTTCAGTAAGCCTGCCCTCATGCAGCGAAGCTGTGCTACGCGCGTGACGATCACCACGTCAAAACCGCGCGCGGTGAATGCGGATGGCGAGATCAATACCCAAACGCCCGCCGAGTTCACGCTGCGCCGTCACGGCCTCACGGTGATCGTGCCAAGAACGCTGCCGGTCGGACACCAGGGTCTGTCGGACATGCAAGAGGAAGAGACGCCCGCGCTAGCCCCGTGACGTCACGTGCGTGGCCGGGATAACGATCTCGCAGTGAACGCCCTTGACGGGGAAGGATAGCGTGACGTCGCCGGCAAGCGCCTTGCCCACGACATTCTCCAACATGGCGCGGCCGAAGCCGGAGCGTGACGGCTCGCGGACTTTGGGCCCGCCGCTCTCGTCCCAGGTTAGCTTCAGCTTCTTGGCGTCCTCGCAGTAATCCCAGCTTATGTGGATTTCACCACCGGGCTTGGACAGCGAACCGTATTTCTCGGCGTTGGCCGTGAGCTCGTGCAACGCGAGGCCGAGATTGTGCACGGCCTCGGGCTTTAGCATGACGTCCTCGCCCTCGATCGCGATGCCCTGCCCGAACGCGTCAGCATGCGATTCCAATTGCTGCTCCACCAGCATGCGCAGCGAGGCGCCATGCCAATCGTCGGCGACGAGCAGGTCGTGCGACATGCCGATGGCGTAAAGCCGGGCGCTGAAGCGGTCGAGAAACCCTTCGACCGACGTGGTGCGCGCGGCCGTCTGGCGGGCGATGGCGTGGATCACGGCCAACAGGTTCTTCGAGCGGTGCGTCAGCTCTCGCAGCAAGAGGCGGAGTTGATGCTCGTTGGCCTTGCGCTCGGTGACGTCGACGGCGACCGAGGCCGTGCCGACGATCTTGCCGGCTTCGTCGCTTAGCGGCTCGATCACCAAATAGAAGGAGCGTTCGCGGCTATAGAGTTCGAAATCGATCTCCAGCTCCTGCGAGTTGCCGGTCTTCATGGCCTCCTGCTTGGCGGCAACGATCTTGCTCGCCGCCTCGGGAGGAAAGATATCGGCGTCCGTTTTGCCGACAAGGTCCTCGGACTTCAGCCCGATTGGCAGGTTGTGCGCCCAGGTGAAGCGCAGATCTTTGTCCTGGCTGAACACGGAGATGGGCGAGCCGCGCAAGGCGATCTCGAAGCGCTGCGTGGCTTGGGCGAGCTCCTTGGTGCGCTCGTCCACGCGAGCCTCGAGCTGCTGCCGCGTGGACTTGAGCTCCTCCAAGGTCGTCAGATGCGCGGAGATTTCCGCTTGGAGCCGGTCGCGAGAGGGCAGACGGAGGAGATACGGCGCGAGCCATAACAGGCCGATGGCGGTGGCGAGCGCCAGCAGGGCCGCGGCGCCCTTCAGCAAGCCTTCCAGCGCGGGCGCCTTAAACCATGGCGCGAGCACAGCGGCGAAATGGACAAGACCCACGGCAAACACGAAGAGCAGAAACAGCTTCACCAGCGCGGCTTCGCGCTCACTGCTCTCGCCACGGCGCTTGTACAGATAAAGCAGCACCGCGGGTACGAGCAGGAAGGTGGCGGCGATGACACCGTCGGCAACAGCATGCAGCAGCGGCAAGCTTCCCGGCCAATTCAAGCCCTGTCCATCGGTATCAAGTAGCATGGCGAGCGAGCTTTCCATCGCGACGCGTCATCCGATCACTCCGCGGCGCCCATAGGTAAAGAATCGCGCGCACTAGACAACCGCGGCGATGAGGGTGACGAGGAATACCACGAGGAAGATAAAGAACAGGATGCGGGCGATGCCACCTGCTGCCGACGCCACGCCGCCGAAACCGAATACGCCCGCCACCAGGGCCACCACGGCGAAAATAAGCGCCCAATACAACAGCATGCCTCACCTCGTCCTTCAACATGCCTCACCTCGTCCTTCAAATCGATCGTTCGAGTGGCCCTTGCGATCTTCGTCCGCCTCGCCTCGCACGAGGCAAACGTCCGGTTTCGTGAATTTGTTGCAGCGCTTTGGTGTTAAAATCCGGCAACCGCCGCGAGGAGGTCCTTGTCGGTAAAGGGTTTCTTGACCAAGGGTGCGGCGCGATGGGCGGGAGGCAGGCTCTCGGGCCCATAGCCGCTGACAAAGGCGAAGGGGAGTCCGCGCGCAGCAAGCAAGTCGGCAATTTGCCCCGCCGACTCGCCTCCCAGATGCGCGTCGAGGAGCGCGCCACGCAGCGGCCCGCGTTCGATGGCGGCGAGCGCGTCGCCGACGGTGCTTGCGGGACCAATGACCGCGATGCCCGCGTTCTCCAGCGCCGCGACGATGTCAAGGGCGATGAGGAACTCGTCCTCCACGACAAGAATGGGATGCGTGCTGGCCAAGTGACCCCCGTCTT
>NZ_JBPPND010000217.1:0-3504 GCF_051306395.1 Methyloceanibacter sp. | reverse complement strand
ACGTTTGCGCCGCAATTTATGGGCGGCACAGTCCATGCCGCTGCAGTGTCCAACAAACGTTCGCCGACTCGTTGAGTTCCAAAAATAGCTTGCGCGGATGCGTTTTCTGAGGGCGTGAAAGCCGCCGTTTTACGTCGCCGCGACGGGCGCGCAACTCTTTGTATTTGTTGATGAAAATAACGGTGTTCTGGGGTCGAGAATGGTTGCGGAAACGCCCTCAAATCAGCTATAGGAAAGCGACTCTTCGAACGCATTTCACATAGCGCTGCTGGGGCTGATTTCCCGCGGCGGTGAAGGCGTCTATCAGGGGTCTGACATTTCTTAGAAGGCATTCCCATCCTTGGCTGACGAAGACAATACAGACGTCGAAGGGCCGTCGCCCTCGGACATAAGACCTGTCTCGCTCATCGACGAGATGAAGCGGTCCTATCTCGATTACGCCATGAGCGTGATCGTGTCGCGCGCACTGCCTGATGTGCGCGACGGGCTCAAGCCCGTACACCGGCGCATTCTCTTTTCGATGCGGGAGAACAACTACACGCCGGACCGGCCGTACAACAAATCGGCGCGCGTCACCGGCGACACGATGGGTAAGTATCACCCGCACGGCAACCAGGCGATCTACGACGCATTGGTGCGGCTCGCCCAGGACTTCTCCATGCGCCTGCCGCTGATCGACGGGCAGGGGAACTTCGGCTCGGTCGACGGCGACCCGCCGGCGGCCGAGCGCTACACCGAGGTCCGCCTGGCGAAGCCCGCCATGGCGCTGCTCGACGATCTCGAAAACGACACGGTCGATTTCCAGCCGAACTACGACGGCCGCGAGAAAGAGCCGGTCGTCCTGCCGGCGAAGTTTCCGAATTTGCTCGTCAACGGCGCGGGCGGCATCGCCGTCGGCATGGCCACCACCATACCGCCGCACAATCTCGGCGAGGTGGTCGATGCCTGCATCGCCTATCTCGACAATCCCGCCATCGACATGGACGAGCTGATCGAGATCGTGCCCGGGCCGGACTTCCCGACCGGCGGTCTCATTCTCGGCCGTCAAGGCATCCGCTCCGCCTATCACAAGGGCCGGGGCTCGGTCTTGATGCGCGGCCGCGTCGCCGTGGAAGAGGTGCGCAAGGACCGCGACGCGCTGGTCATCACCGAGATTCCGTATCAGGTGAACAAGGCGGCGATGGTCGAGAAGATCGCCGAGCTCGTGCGCGAGAAGAGAATCGAAGGCATCGCCGACATTCGCGACGAGAGCGACCGCCAAGGCATGCGCGTGGTCATCGAGCTGAAGCGCGACGCCATGGCCGACGTGGTGCGCAATCAGATCTACCGCTTCTCGCCGCTGCAATCGACATTCGGCTGCAACATGGTGGCGCTGACCGGCGGCCGTCCCGAGATCTTCAATCTCAAGGACATGATCCGCGCCTTCACCGACTTCCGCGAGGAGGTCGTCGGCCGCCGGATCAAATTCCTCTTAAAGAAAGCGCGCGACCGCGCCCATGTGCTCGTGGGCCTCGCCATAGCTGTCGCCAATATCGACGAGGTGATCGCGCTGATCCGAAAAGCGCCCGACCCGGCGACCGCCCGCGAACAGTTGATGGCGCGCGACTGGCCGGCGAAGGATGTGGTGGCGCTGGTCGAGCTGATCGCCGATCCCCGCCACAAGGTCTCCGAGCAAGGCACCTATCGGCTGTCGGAGGAGCAGGCGAAGGCCATCCTCGATTTGCGCCTGCAGCGTCTCACCGCGCTTGGCCGCGACGAGATCGGCGACGAGCTGAAGGGCTTGGGCGATCAGATCGCCGACTATCTCGACATACTGCGTTCGCGCGAGCGCATCGTCGATATCGTCAAGGGCGAGCTGAACGCGCTGAAAGAGCAGTTCGGCACGCCACGCCGCACCGAGATCATCGACATGGTCGGCGAGGTCGAAGACGAAGACCTCATTCAGCGCGAGGACATGGTCGTTACCGTGTCCCACAAGGGCTACATCAAGCGCGTGCCGCTGTCCGCCTATCGAGCCCAGCGCCGCGGCGGCAAGGGCCGCGCCGGCATGGCGACGCGTGACGAGGATTTCGTCAGCCGCATCTTCATCGCCAATACGCACACGCCGGTGCTATTCTTCTCCTCGCGCGGCATGGCCTACAAGATGAAGGTGTGGCGTTTGCCGCAAGCCGCCCCGCAAGCGCGCGGCAAGGCGCTGATCAATCTCCTGCCGCTCGGCAAGGACGAGATCATCACCACCATATTGCCCTTGCCCGAGGACGAGACGTCCTGGGCGAAGCTCGACGTGATGTTCGCCACCAATGACGGCAGCGTCCGCCGCAACAAGCTTTCCGACTTCATCGAGGTGCGCCAGAACGGCAAGATCGCCATGAAGCTCGACGAGGGCGATCACATCGTCGGCGTCGAGGTGTGCAGCGTGCAGCACGATGTGCTGCTCACCTCGCGTGACGGCCAAGCGATCCGTTTCCCCGTGGACGACGTGCGCGTTTTCAAGGGACGCATGTCGACGGGCGTGCGGGGCATCAGGCTCGGCAAGGGCGACGAGTTGATCTCCATGTCGATCCTCGGTCACGTCGAGGCCTCCGCGGCCGAACGCTCGGCCTATGTGCGTCAGGCCAATATGGTGCGCCGCGGCGGCGTCGATTACGAGCCGGACATCGAGCCGGATGCCGAAGGCGAGGAGGCCGTGGTGCTCAGCCCCGAGCGTTACGCGGAGCTCAGCGCCCATGAGGAGTTCGTGCTGACCATCTCCGAGAACGGCTATGGCAAGCGCTCGAGCGCGTATGAGTTCCGGGTCTCCGGCCGAGGCGGCAAAGGCATTATCGGCATGGTCGTCAACAAGCGGAACGGCAAGCTGGTGGCCTCCTTCCCCGCCGAGGACAGGGATCAGGTCATGCTGGTAACGGATCGAGGCCAGCTCATCCGTATTCCCGTCGACGGCATCTCCATCGTCGGCCGGTCGACCCAGGGCGTGATCGTGTTCGACACGGCGCAAGACGAGCGGGTCGTCTCCGTCGAGCACATCCCCGACGAGAACGGCAGCGGTGCCGTCGAGGAGGTCGACGAGGTCGACGAGATTGACGAGGCCGACGAAACGGATGGCAATGAGCCCGCTCCGGACGAGGACTCGCCGGACGAGGCGTAGGAAGCCCGTTTGAAGGCGCTACTAAGGGGCGCCCGCCGGCGCCTGGCCGCACAGCGCTTGAAGCGAGCCCGCCGCGGGCGTCAACGCGGCAAGCGTCTCGAAATCGCGGATCAGCGCCCGGTGCCGCTCCGGATGGCTCAGCAGGCCGGTGGCGCGCAGGCGGGAGATCGTCCGCGACAGCGTATCGGCGTTTAGCCCGAGATAATCGGCCATATCGGTGCGGCTGAGCGGCATCTCGAAGGCGAGACCGCCGCACGGGGCGCGCACGCCGGTGGTCAACGCAAGTTCCGTGAGGAAGGTGGCAAGGCGCTGGAGACAGTCGAGCCGCCCGACCGCGGCCAGGTGGATGGCTTGCCGCG
>NZ_JBPPND010000216.1:0-2397 GCF_051306395.1 Methyloceanibacter sp. | reverse complement strand
TCCCACCCAAAGGACCTGTGACTCTATCGATTGAGTTGAACCCAGAAGAACTCGAATTGGCATTCGCAAGCGAGGGCGCTTCGACCCAGGTCGCGTAGGTCCGCTTTAGCCTGCTTCTCCGGCCAAATGGGCGATTGCTAGGATTGGCAGCTCATGACCGATGCTGTCGATAAAGTCTCAGGCACGTAGCGCACTGGCAATAATCGAATCCACGTGCCGCGTTCTTTGAATCAATATTGCGCGCCGAGACTCCTATCTTGACTCAATGTTGCTGACTTGCGCCTCGAAAATCGTTTATCGACAGCATCGGTCAAAAGCAGACCTGAGGCTTGTGGGACGCAACGTCAGCTTTTGGGGTACCTAGGGGACATCGGCTCGGCGGGAGGGACGCCCACTAGCTGGCCCAATGAGGACCTTCAGACCGGATAGGGCGGCAGAGTCTATTCACACTAGTTGTAGGCCTCCGCAACCAACCTAGGCTGGTCGCCTCAACGTCCATTTGGTACGTTCTTGAGCAAATCTAGCCCAGGATTTGAACTTACACCTCGAATTTCATGAAGGGATGATTACGGCGGATTCGCTCCTCCGCTACCAAATCCTTTCTCCAAATCAGGCGCGACGCATTGCTCCGGCATTCCGGCTTGGCACCCGTTTGCCGGGCTTCTAATCTGATTGCGCATTCCGGGGGAAAAGAATGGGCCGGCCACTGCGCAGTATCACGATCGTCGGCGGCGGCACGGCGGGCTGGCTTGCCGCCAGTTTTCTCAATCGCTTTTGCAAATCGAAAGACTCAAAGCACCAGCTCGAGATCACGCTGATCGAGTCGCCGTCGATCCCGATTGTCGGCGTCGGCGAGGCGAGCCTGCCCGGCATGGTGGTGCTGCTGAACCAGCTCGGCGTCTCGGAAGCCGAGTTCTTCAAGCTCACGGATGCGACCTTCAAAGTCGCGGCGCATTTCATCAACTGGAACCACGACGACAAGGGCAAGCCGGTCGAGTTCCTGAATATCCTGAACGCGCCTGGCGCGATCGACGGGCGCGCACTCGCCGACTATTTCATTACCTTCGATCCAGGCCGCGCCGCATCGGACGCAGGGCTCGCCTATGTGCGCGCGTTTTCGCCGGTGGCGGAGATCGTGCGCGGCAATCTCGCGCCGCGCCGTCCCGGCGAGCCCGAGTTCAGCGGCGAGGTCGGCTACACCTATCATTTCGACGCCACGAAGCTTGCCGCTTTTCTGAAGGACATCGCGACGAGCCGTGGCGTGAAGCATGTCCTGGACGATGTGGACGACGTCAATCTCGACGAGCGCGGGTTCGTCAAATCTCTCACCCTGCGCCGTCAGGGCGAACATGCCGTCGAGCTCGTCATCGATTGCACCGGCTTTCGCGGCTCGATCCTGCAGCAGGCTTTGGGCGAGCCGTTCGAGCCGTATGGCGACTATCTGCTGAACGACCGCGCCGCCGTCGTGCAGATTCCCCATAAGGATCCCCGCATCATCGCGCCCACGACGCGGGCGACGGGCTTTTCCGCGGGGTGGAATTTCAACATCCCGCTGACGACGCGCGTCGGCACGGGCTACATCTTCTCCAGCAAGTTCATCTCCGACGACGAGGCGATGGAGGAACTCCTCGCCTTCTACGGCGACCAGGCCAAAGGCTGCGAGCCGCGCATCATCCCCATAAAGACGGGCCGCGTGCGCAATGCCTGGGTGAAGAACTGCGTGGCGCTCGGCCTGTCCGGCGGCTTCATCGAGCCACTTGAGGCGACCGCGATCTTCATGACTGATCTCGGGGTGCGCTGGCTTCAGCATTATCTGCCGACGCAGGATTTCGAGCCCGAGCTCGCCGCCGCCTATAATCGCCAAGTGGCTCGCGTGTACGATGAGGTGCGCGACTTCATCCAGGCGCATTACCACCTGAACAATCGCCAGGATTCCGAATATTGGAAAGCGGCGCGGGAAGGCATGTCGCTCTCCGATCGCCTCCAGGAAAATCTGGAGGTGTGGCGGCACACGACTCCCGAAGGCTTGGACCTCGGTAGCGCCTATCTCTTCAGTAGTCCGGTCTACACGCTGCTCCTGATCGCCAAGGGCTTCTACAAGGACGCCCACTTGGCGAAGGCGCCTTTTCTGAGCCGCACGGCGTATGAGCGGTACCGGGCCGGCGAGCGCAAGGCGCGGCCCGGCCAGCTCGCGGGCCTTATCAGCCATGCGGAGTTTTTGAAGACCGGCGGCAGGGCGGCCGGCCCATTGGCGAGCCCCGCCATGGCTCCGGCGTTCGCGCCAGGCGGTACGAAGATCAAGCTCCCAATTCAGGCGGCATCGCGACCCGCGCGGCGCAAGCCGAAGCGCCGCTGAGCGCGGCTCGCGTCTGCACTTGGATGAGAAAGGCTTGGGTT